>CAIYPA010000525.1 GCA_903927965.1 uncultured Bacteroidia bacterium
AGTGCCGCCGATATTGCTCGACCACGAAGGGGCACTGGTTCCATTGCTTATAAGCACTTGTCCGGAAGTGCCTGCGGCGGTCGATGCATATGCTGATGTGGTTGATGCATAGATTACCCCATATTGGGTAGGGGTTGTTACAGTGCCGGTGCCGCCATTGCCGATTGGCAATGTCCCGCTTACATGGGTTGTTAAAGCAATTTTCCCCCAGGCAGGTGCAACACCAACTCCGCCGGATATTAATGAATTGCCAGTGGCAACATCTGCAAGTTTTGATAAGGTAGTAGCTGCTGAGGCATAGGTTAAATCACCAATTGTATAAGAACTAAGATTCGTACCCCCATTTGATACCGGAAGAGTACCTGCAACATGGGTAGCCAAACCTATTTTTCCCCACGAAGGTGCAACACCTATACCGCCTGAAATCAATGAGCTTCCAGTTGCAACATCTGAAAGTTTTGATAAAGCAGTGGCTCCGGAAGCATAGGTTAGGTCGCCAATGCTATATGAAGCCAAGCTGGTGCCACCATTGGCAACAGCCAAAGTTCCGCCTAAAGTAAGGATTCCACTGGTTGTAATTGGACCACCGGTAAGTGTTAGGCCGGTTGATCCGCCCGCACCGCTTATGCTTGTAACTGTACCTGTTCCTGTAAGTGGAGTTCCGTTCACACGAAAAGCACCTGTAATATTTACATCGCCAGTGACATCGAGAGGATAAGCTGGAGCTAGATTTGCGATTCCAACCTTTCCATCGTTCTTAACCACCATTTTTGTCACACCATTGATCTGACTCTGGATTTCACCGTCGCCGGAAGCATCATTGTCGGCAGACATTACGATTGTTCCATTGGTAGAAAGTCCATTGGCAGAGCCGATTCCCGCAGTGGTTTGTTTTGTTCCGTCAGGGAAAACCAGTCCGTTTCCATCGGTCATTATTTTAACGTTCCCATTCACATGAAGTTTGTCTGAAGGGGTTGTTGTCCCGATGCCGATTTTACCTGTATTGTAATAAATATCGCTGCCTGTGGTGGTCCACTGTGTGTTTGCAATGGTGGGTTGATTAGTTAGATCATTGTAACTTCCAGATGTAGAAACTGTTGCAAATGCAGGTTTGCCGTTCACATTGTCCCAGGTTGGGACCCAGTCAAGGTCGCGGTACAAACCGGCATGGTTTCCCCAGCCATAAGCCGTATTCCAGTTGGTAATATCTCCGCTGGCAATAACATTTGCAGGAGAGGCAACAAAAACTGGGTCGGTTTCGGTATAAATGCCCGATGAAACGCGGATCCAGACCGGCGAGCCAGAAGTGCCACTGTTATAATAGTAACCAGGAGTGCCATCTGTCTGATAAACAAGCAACCCTGTGGCTGGCAAGGAAATGGCAGAACGTTCAGCTGCTAACATTCTGGGTGCTAAAAGTCCCTTGGTAGAAGAGCTTATGTCGAGCATGGCGCTTGCATCGGGAGTAGTGCCAGTGGAATTGATGCCCACATTTTGGGCCTGCGTAAACGTAACCATTGCAATGATCAGAACAATAGTCAAAAGCAATCCATTTTTTTTCATAACGATTTTTACATTGTAGTTGTGTGAACATGGAGTTTTAGTAAATTCTCATTGCAAATGAAATGAATATACAGCGAATTAATCTTGATGTAGATCAAGAAATGATACGTTGGTAAAGTTAATTTACAGATAGACTTGCAAAAATCAGATCTCTTTTAGAGGTGGGAGATCATGTTTATTCTTTCCCTTTTTTGTTCGGGATGAATGGATGCGGTTGAATGTTTCGGGTGAAATGCCGATAAACGAAGCAATGTATTTTTGTTTTACGCGAAGGATCAATCCAGGCTTATCGGTCAGGAATTGTTCATACCTCTGACTGGCATCAAGGTCGTGGTAGCGTTTACGGGCGGCTTCTACCCTGACAACATATTCCTCCATGATTATACGCCCCAGATTGCAAATTTCGAAATTTGTGGTGTAAAGTGCCCTTAGCTTTTGGTTGTCGATACGGTAAAGTACCGATTCTTCCAACATCTGATATGACTTCGTTGCTGGCATATTGGCAATATAGGTGGTAACATCGTTAAAAATCTGCCCTTCGGACCACAGCGTATCGGTAACCTCATCGTTCAAATTGACACGGTAACCCCTTGCCAAACCTTTCGCGATCAAATAGGTGTAATAGTTGACTTGCCCCTGTTGGATCATTATTTCACCTTTATGGGCTGTGATAATTTCTGTTGTTCCGGCAAGCAGCTTGAGGGCTTCTTCCGAAAGGGGGATAAACTGGCCGAAATATTTATACAGGTTGTCCATGTCCCAAAAATAGGAAAAAAATTAATATGACCGTGCTCCCCGCCCCATGCCCTAAGCCCTTTAAACACATAGAAACATTGGGTTTTCACATAGGCATTTAGATTGGCTTTTAAGGCATTTTCAAATTTTCCCCTTCACCATTCTCATTGCCATACTTTGAATTAAAATAGAAAAAGGCTACTCTTGAAGCAGCCTTTTTTTTTATTTTTGATTGTATTGCCTTGATTAATAGAACTTTGCTCTTTTATCGACTATTTTGGCATTTTCACGCAACGCCTCAAAAGCGAGGGTATTGGCACGATAATTAATGGATGCGGCCAATCTTTGTTTCCCAGAAGCCAAATCCTGGTCTGCACCGGGGTTAAGGCTGTTTACTTTAACGACATAAACACCATTCGTACCAACTACAGGTTTCGAAACCTGATTCGACTCCAAAGCAGTTGCTGCACCGGCAATGGCAGGTTCGTAACCAACAGATGGTATGGAAGCAGATTCAAATGTAATGTTTTGAGCCTCACCTACAGTAACATTCAGAGATGAAGCCAGTTGATTGAGGTCTGTTTTTCCGGACATTTTCTCAATTAACTGTTGTGCTTTTTTCTCTTTCTTAACTTCTGTTTCAATGCGGCTTTTAACTGTAACAAAAGGAGCAATCCCTTTTTCCTGTTCACTGGTAAGGGAGGCAACAACAAACTGGTCGCCAAGTTCAAAAATAGGTGTCCCTTCGGTACTAAGGATGATCGAACCCACACTGGCTTTGTAAGCTGCACGGATTAGCAATCTTGAATTTGTCAGTCCTGCAATGTCTTTATCGTTTTCGCGGATATTTGCAATCCGTTTATTAAGTCCCTGGGCAGTGATGGCATCATTGAATTTTTTAATGTCCTGGTTTTGACTGGCGAATTTAGATGCACTTGTGTAGGTTGCCTGATAGGTCTGGCTACTAGGCTCGATAACACGGTTGATGATGGCCAATTGAACATTAGGAGCGGTTTTCCCACGGTTGGTCACCTGAACGAGATGTATGCCAAACTGAGTTTTAACAACCTGGATATCATTTACCTTGCCGAAAAATGAAGCATCTTCAAACGGTTTGACCATCATGCCCCTGCGGACCCAACCCAGATCTCCACCTTTTGCAGCTGAACCTGTATCGGCTGACTTTTCACGGGCAATATCCTCAAATTTCATCCCTTTAACAACAATAAGGTTTTTAAGGCTATCCGCCGTTTTTTGTGCTGCGGCCAATTCTGGTTGCGTGTTAACTCGGATAAGGATATGGCGTACCTCAACTGAATCGGGCAATTCTTCAAATTTCTGAATCTTAGCTAATTTCCAGCTATTGTTTTCTTTATATGGCCCATAGATATCACCCACTTTACCCGCAAATGCAAATGTTCCCAAATCAGGTGAAAGTTCACCTTTTTTGAAGTATGAACCATCAAAAGGAACGTCGGAATTGATATTCACATAAGCAGCCGGATCTTCAACCGTTGCAAATTCCGTTTTGGTATCGTTGATCCATTTGATCAGTTTGTCTTCATCAGCTTTTGATGCCACAACCGGAAAAGTAACATATTCAATGTTACGGTTGTTTTCTTGTTTAAAATTTTCCTTCTTTTTCTCATAATAGGCTTTGAGGTCATCCTCGGACACCTTTACAGTACTGTCGGAAATTGAGGAAAAAGGTTTTGCAACAAATTGAATATTCGCCTGGTGGTTACGTCCCTTAAGGTCGTTTTTCGCCTCATCATTTGTCACATAAAGCCCTTTTGCAATCAAATTATTGTACTTGGAGAATGTTTGTTCTTCAACTATCTGATTTTCAATAAATAACCAATAGGCGCGTTCTTTTCCCGTACTATTTGACTGTTGGAATTTTAAAAATTGGATCATTGCACTGCGGTTTAAGGTTCCGGTGTTTTGATCGCGGAAAATACTCTGGATAATGGCATGCGGGTTTTTGCCCTGAACCAGGTCAAACAGCTCCACTGAACTAACTCCAATCCCAAGTCTTTCATAAATATCCTGCATGGTCAGACTCCTTACCGTATTTTGCCAGGTTTGCTCCCTGATCTGATCGGTTGTTTGTTGGTCAAGGGATGTTTTGCCGGAATTCATTTTGTAAATTTCAGAAAGTTCCTCAACTTTTGCCTGAAACTCAGGGTAGGTTACGTTCTTTCCGTCAATTTCGGCCAAATTCATTTGATTACTGCGAGTGATAGAGCTTGTTGATTTGAACAAGTCGCCGAGAATAAATGCTGCGAGTGCCATACCAATGAATATTGCAATCGCAATTCCGGCACGGTTCCTGATTTTCTGTAATGTTGCCATCGATATTTGGTTACTTTATTATTACTTTTTATCCTATTTTATGAGGGTACGAATATAACAATATTCGACTTTTAAATTGCCTTATCCGGGTGAAATTTAGCTATAATCAATATTATCCTAAAAATCAGAGTGTTACTTGATCTTATTGGATAATTATTGTTCATTGACGTAGATTTGTCCCTTGGTTTTTTTGAAAGCCCACTTCTTCATTTGCGTATCAGACTCAAATCCACCTGTCCCAATAATACTTTGATCCCCTTTTTTTATACTAACGAATTTATCTGAAAAAATTTTATCCTGCTCCGTCATATAGATCAACTCTTCAGTGCGGAGGGTATCACCTTTATTGTTGACCATTACAACATTGCCGGTAGCAAGCCATTTTTGTTCACTTACAAAGTTTTTTCCATAATTGGCTGAGAGTTCTGAAATGATTTTCTTGTTTTCGTCGAATTGCTGAAGGTGGAACCCTTCCGGAAATTCCTTGTATGGTGGTTTTTCAAGATCGAAAATTAACAATTTGGGTGTGTCCAGAAAATACCTGACAATCCCTGAATCTGTATAAAAGGTTTGAAAATCAGTCGCATCAACAGATGGCATTGTTTTACTGCCAAGCAGCCCGGTAGGTATGTCTGATGCAACCTTTGAGCTACAAGATAATATAAACAATGCTGCACCTAAGGTTAGTGTACAAATGCCTATTTTCATTTGGGATTGCTTATTTGGGAAGAAGGTGGCAATTCGGCTTTTTTGCCAAAATTAATCACATTGCTCTTGTTACCAGCAATTTCAAGTTTTTCCTCCCTGTCGTGAAATTTAAATTTCAGGCAGGCTGTTTTGGAATCTATTTTGATCACATACACACCGTCAAAACTTGTGTAGAACTTATCTTTTGAGTGGTCGGCAGTGACCAACACCCCGGATGCAGGTTTTCCTTCAGAGTTGTAAACAATTCCTTTAATAACCCTTGATCCAGCCATACATCCGTTTATCCCAATAATAACAGTCAGAAAAAGGCTGATAATGAAAGTGTAAACAATTTTCATTTTATTACTAGTCGAATTTTCTTTTAATAAACCACCTATCCTGAAGCATCAGGTGAAAAGTAAATTTCGCGTACGTCTCTTTAATCAAATTGTTGTTGGCCGTCCCCAATTTCCCAATTTCAGCAGATAGGTTTAAGGCTGAACGAGACCGGCTTAAAGGTAAGCCTAATCCAAAGGTGGCCCCATATCCTTTAATTTGTTGCCCGTTGATGGTAAGGTACGAATTCTCATAGTACAAACCAAGCCTATATTGTGCCCTCGCCCAGTAACTTCTAATCGAGAACTCATCAGGAACTATTTCAAATCCAGCAGAATATCGGGTACTGTTGGTCAGATATGGTGAAGTTTCCCCCATAAAACTGGCTGAACTCCATTTTTGATGACTCATATCGGCCCCAATAGTAAATTTGTTCTTATACGCATATGTAAAACCTGCACTGTAACTCAAGGGAAGTGTAAGTCCGCCAACGGTGCTTTGAATATTTCTGATAGTGTCGATGATTGGAGTTGTGGTTGATGAATTGCGGAACAGTTCCCTCTCTTCAAGAATTGAATATTTAGCCGACATATTTTGCTTGGGTTCGATGGTTGCCCCAAGTACCCATTGGCTTTTATTTTTTGTTTTCCATGTGTACTGCAAACCGCCGGTCACCCCAAAGTTATGTACATTTAGTTTGTTTTCAAGCAAATAGTCATAGGCGGCAGCGTCATAAGGAAAATTCAGATAATAGCTATCCGTCAATACGCCAAACAAATACCATACATTAACACCAACAGATAAGTGTTTTCCAATATTGAATGCATTTCCAAGAAAAGCTTTGGAGAGTGAACCTGTACCACTAATTGATGTTGCAGAAATGTTTGTGGTGGTTTCCACAACAGATTGAATGTTGTACCCTTTTTCGGACAAGGGGGTGATGCCAAAAGCCGTAGCCCACCATTTTTTCAATGGGAATGAAAACGTTAATGTATTGAAATTAATATTATTCCCACCATTCTTCTGATTTTCGGTCTCATATTTTGTATGCCTGGAATTGAGCCCAAATTCCATCAGAAAGGTCATGGTGTCAATTGCCGTGTAAGATGCCGGGTTCTCAGTATTGATTTGAAAACCATACCTGACACCTGTTCCGATGCCGCCCATCCCAGCACTACGACCCATTGAATAACCGTTCAGCGTTCCTATTCCGTAACGGGAATACGGAGAACTTGTGCTTGAGCTGTTTTTGTCCTGAGCTCTCAACAAGGATGGAAGCAGTAAAAAGGCTGTCGCTACCGCGAGTGTTAAACTAATTTTTTTCAGCATTATATTCAAGAATTCTGTTTAACCCAATGAGGGTAATTTCAAATTTTACAAAGATGGCATTTTTTAGCTTTTTATCAAAAAAGAATGAATCTCCGCCTGTTAAAATAACCAGGCATTCGGGCCATTCTTTATGAACATGGTCGATCATACCATCTATTTCGAAGATCAACCCATTTTGTACACCAGCCCTGATGGCCTCTTCAGTCGTTTTACCGATCTCCTGCCAATCATGAGCATAGCTGACCATCGGGAGTTTCTGTGTAAATTCATGCAGAGCCCTTAACCTCATTTTCAATCCAGGTGAGATATTCCCGCCTAGGAAACGATTGTTGTTTATCAGGTCAAAAGTAATCGCTGTACCTGCATCAATCACCAATAGGTTTTTGCCAGGAAAAAGAGATATAGCTCCAACCGCAGCGGCAATCCTATCAACTCCCAGAGTCTCCTTCGATTCATAAAGGTTTTCAATCGGTACAGGAGTATGGTGATTAAATTCGATAAACTGATCAAATTGCTCGACCAATACTTTCAGCAATCCGACATCCAAACCGGCAACTGACGAAAGGATGGCCTTGTTAAGGCCTGAATAAACACTCTTCAGGGCAACTAACCTTGAAAAATTGAATTCGTTGTAACAAATCGTCTCAACCAGTTCGCCTTCATCGAATATTCCAACTTTCGTAAGGCTGTTTCCTATGTCGATAACAAGGTTCAATCTAATTATGATTCAATGTTCATGCTAATGTCCAATGCAACAACCGAATGGGTAAGTGCTCCGATTGAGATAAAATCGACCCCTGTTTCGGCAACTTCTTTTAATCTTTCAATCGTCATGTTACCGGAAGCCTCAACTTTAGCTTTCCTGTTGATGATTCTAACACATTCTCTCATGGTGTTGTTCTCCATATTATCGAGCATGATGATATCTGCCCCCACTGCGAGGGCTTCATTGACCTCGTCAATCGTAGTTGTTTCGACTTCAATTTTGATGTTGTCAGGCAGAGTTTTTTTGATTTGCTCCACTGCATTGGTTATACCACCAGCAACTTTAATGTGATTGTCTTTGATCAACACCATGTCGTACAATCCAATCCGGTGATTTGTCCCGCCACCTATCCTAACAGCATATTTATCCAATAACCGTAACCCGGGCACAGTTTTTCGCGTGTCGAGGATTTTAACGTCCAAACCTAACAATTGATTTTTGTAATTATCTGTCATTGTTGCGATTCCACTCATCCGCTGGAGGAAATTCAATGCCAGCCGCTCACCGGAAAGCAAGGCACGATAGGATCCTGAAATTTCAAGGATCGAATCCCCCTTGGTTACATGATCCCCATCACAAACATATGTTTTCCACAGAATTCCTTGATCGAGTGATTTAAAAACATATTCCGCAACAGCAAGGCCCGCAATAACACCAGAAGATTTCGCAACCATGGTTGCTTTAGCCTGTAAATCAATGGGTATAAGGGAATTGGTCGTGATATCACCTCCGCCAAGATCTTCATTTAAGGCATAATCAATAACCGGTTTTATTTCTTTAAAGTCTAATTCGCTTATCGTCATCATTTTCTTACAGGTTCGTATTTCAAGGGTTCACCTTTTTGTTGTATGATATGGTGCAACTGTTCGTCCAATTCAAAGGGAAAATCTGATCTGACATGTCCGCCACGGCTCTCCTTCCGCTCTATAGCGGAAAGGGTAATAAGACGGCAGATATCCGTAAGATTGGTCATTTTATGAAAATTATAATCTGAACTTTGATTTATGTAATTATTGGATATTGAATCAATAACTGAAAGAGCATTTTTTAAACCATTTTCATCGCGAACAATTCCAACCTGATTGGTCATAATCGTGGCAAGTTCATTTTTAATCTTCAGAAAATCCTGATCAGTTTCCTGGCAAAGCATTATTTCTTTGACTTCGATTTTTAACGGTAAATGATGCCCAATAATACGTGCTTTTTCAATCACTCTTTTCCCATAGACGAGACATTCGAGCAGAGAGTTGCTTGCAAGCCTGTTTGCTCCCATAACTCCTGTTGCTGCAACCTCGCCACAGGCAAAAAGGCCAGTTATGCTTGTTTGGCCCCAAGTGTCGGTCCTTATTCCACCAACCATATAATGGGCTGCCGGAGCGATGGGAATGAGATCTGATAAGAGATTAATTCCAAGTGATTTAAGGTGGGCTACAATAGAGTGGAACCTTGCTTCAAGGTCAATATCGTTAAGATGCCTAAGACTGAGGAATATAGTGGATCCGGTTTCCTGCATCCTTTTAAAGATCGCTGAAGCGACCACATCACGGGGTGCAAGTTCTGCCAAAGGATGTATCCCAGTCATAAATCGAATACCATTAACATCAAGCAAATGAGCTCCTTCTCCCCTGACTGCTTCACTAATCAAATACGCATCTTCTCCTGGAACTGAAAGTGCAGTGGGATGAAACTGAATGAACTCCATATCTGCAAGGCGGGCACCAGCCTGCCATGCCAAAGCAATACCATCTCCGGTAGCTGTGTAAGGGTTGGTTGATCGTGAATATAATCTGGAAAGCCCACCAGTAGCCAGGATTGTCGCCTTTCCTATAAAAAGAATATTCTCACCATTCAGATATTGAAGTGCCTGTACCCCTTTGCAGATATCGTCTTCCACAATGATTCTTACAGCGGCACAATATTCGAAAGGAGTTATCTCAGCTTTTGCCAATACTTTTTTAAGCATAAAACTGGTCATCATTTTACCAGTGGCATCTCCATCGGCATGTAGAATCCTTCTTTTTGAATGGCCTCCTTCAAGCCCTAACTTTAAATGGCCATTTAAATCTTTATCGAACTCCATCCCACTTGAAATGAGCTCATTAACCCTATCCAATCCTTCTTTGACCAACAGTGAGACTGCATCATGGTCACACAAATTGCGTCCTGCAACCAGAGTGTCATCGAGATGAAGGTCCGGGTCGTCATCCTCTCCGATAGCAGCAGCAATCCCACCCTGAGCATGATTTGAATTGCTTATATCCAGCTCTGATTTTGAGATCAACGCTACACTACCGAAATCGGCAGCATGAAAAGCTGCCAATAACCCCGCAAGACCGCTGCCTACAACTATAAAATCAAAATTAAGGGTCTTCATTAAAGATAAACTGCCTCCTGATAAATGAGCGACAAAAGTAATGTTTCTGCTCCAGATAATAACCTGTTCAGGTTTTATTAAATAGTTGATTTTTATTTATATTTTTGCAAAGACGTTATCATTTGGTCAAAAAGGTAACTTTTAAAACTTTTGAAAATATTATGAGAATACTTGTTTGTGAGGATAATATAATGATGTCTAAGGCAATTGAGCATAAGCTCAGGAGCGAGGACTATACTATTGATGTAGCTATTGATGGAAATCAGGCCTGCGAAAAACTGGATCAATTTGCATACGACCTTATTATGACCGACCTTTTAATGCCTTTTGTCGGTGGCCTTGAAATCATCAACAAAATAAGAAATGAGCAGAAATTGAAAACTCCGATCATTGTATTGTCAGCTCTGGGTGACGAAGAAACAATTATTGAGGCATTTAAGCTTGGAGCCGATGATTATATTACAAAGCCATTCAGCCCTAACGAATTGACAGTTAGGGTTAGACGATTGTTGATGAAATTTTAGTTGAAGAATTTGATGTAATTGTGACCTTAGATATTTGTATAAAAGAATTTGATTAAGTTTTGTTGTGCCCGTAATTGGAAAAGGTTTATGGATTTACGCGATCCATGCCAAATTTAATCCATTTAACAAAATTACGAACCTATAGTTGTTTTTCCCGGTCATTATATTTTTATCAACATTGGTTGGTTGATAAATTTCTCCACTTGACCTTTCAAACCCTTAATTGTTAAATTATTGTGATGTTTCTTTGTGTTGTAGTCTGCTTTTTGCATAGTACTGGTGCGTAATATCAATTATTGCCTAAGTATAATGTAATTTGTTGTTTTATAACACATTATTCATAATAATATGAGGCATTGCCAATTTATTCCAATATTTTTCATTTCCATATTTTTGCAACTAACTATTGCTTCTGGTCAGGATGTCCCGAACACCACGGTTCATACTGTAAAAGAACGCGATAATGTATTTCGTCTTTCTTTGCAGTATAAAGTTCCAATGGATTCAATAAGGCGATGGAACAATCTTGACCAGTCTTATTTAATAATTGTTGGACAGCAATTATTTGTTTCGGATAGAAACACGAAAAAGACAATAGATCAAATAGTTGCAAACCAGGGTACAGTTAATGGGATAAAAGATTCGCTAAAAATCGTTGATAACAAGTTGCCAGAAGCAAAGCAAACCGATGCCGATAAGCAAAAGTTGGATTCAGTTGCGATTAAAGTTGCCACTGCTTCAATTGCAACTAAAAATGCAACTGTCGATGGCGATACTACCGACTTATCTGCACTACTAATCAAAGCTCGTGAATTTGCCTATAATAAAGGTCGGATTGAATCCCGTAAGTTGTGCAAATTGATTTTACTTCACGACAGTACCTATTATGACGCCGCTGTTTTAATGGCAAGGACCTATCTGTGGGACGATAAATATGATTCTGCCAGAGTTGTGCTCAACAAAGTGATCAATGCAAGCCCTGGATATTACGATGCTATGGATGCTTTGATTGATGTCGATTTGATGAGCGACAACAATGATGGTGCCATTAAAAGCGCCGATTTGGCCTTGACCTATCATAAGGACGACAATGAATTTCTTTTTAAAAAAGCGAAGGCACTGAATTACAAAGAAAACCCAAAACAAGCGTTGGTAATACTCACTCAGATACTTGCAAAGGAACCTTCGAATGAAGATGCTAAATCACTAAAGGCTAGTATAATTGAGGGCAGAAGAACACAAACTGTATCCATTGATTACTATACCTATACTTTTTCAAATGATGATCCATGGTATTTTGGGTCAGTTTCGATCGGGAAAAAGATCCCGAAGTTAGGCTCCGTCATTTTAAGATGCAATTATGCAAAACGTTTTGGCAGAGAGGGATATCAATACGAACTTGATTCTTATCCGACAATTGCAAAAGGGATTTATCTTTACTTTAATACAGGTTTTTCAAATAAGAAGAATTTCCCTTATTCGCGTTTCACACTTGAACCTTATTTTAAATTGCCGGCAAAGCTTGAACTTTCCTTGGGTTTTAGGTACCTTAATTTTGATTCTGACCACTTGGTGACTTTTGGATCAAGTAAAGTATTGATCTATACCGGAACGATCGGAAAATATATTGGCAATTATTGGCTGTCCCTTCGGCCTTATCTTGTTCCAGGTGTTGATGCATGGTCGAAATCAATCAATTTTACAATCAGGAGGTATTTGATTGATGAATTTAATTATCTGTCTTTAACTGTTGGATCAGGTATGTCGCCCGATGAACAACAATATGCTTATGACCCTTTTCTGACTTTTTTGAAATCCTATAAACTGAGTCTGGAATATCAGCAAAAAATCGGGAAGCGGTTTATGGTAAATGTTGAGACTGGATATGCAATGGAAGAAATTTCTCAGGGAACAACGAGAAACCGTTTCTCTTTTGATATTGGAGGAAGTTTCTTTTTTTAATTCAGAATTTTGATGCCCTAAAAATGATTCTGTTTTGTTGCGAGGTTAAATATTTGTGTAAATTATTATAAATGAATCGGTTTTATTTTGTTTTTCCCGTCTTTGTTGTGGCTTTGTGGGTGCTTTTTTTTGTAGCCATTGGGCAAGGATCGACCGATTCATTTTACCATATAGTTAAACCCGAAGAAAACGTTTACAGGATATCGCTTATTTATAAAGTATCGATTGATTCAATTAAAAGGTGGAATAATCTGGATGACAAATACTCGGTGACCGTTGGAATGAAGTTGGTGATCCGCCGGAAACACTCTGTTTTTACCGAAATATCGCGTTTACTGAAGGGTAGGAATGAAAGATCAAATCAGGATGCTGAAAATCAATATCAAACAGTAGTTCATATTGTAGCTCCAAAGGAAAACGTATTCAGAATCTCAATATACTACAAAGTACCGATGGATTCTGTAAGAATCTGGAATCAACTCGACCAGGATTATAAAGTTATTGAAGGGATGAAGTTAATAATAAAAATCCCAATGTCTAAACCTGCAGGACAATTCCATGGTGGAGAAGCTTCCCAGGGTTATGACTTTCACATCGTTTCGGGAGAAGAAAATGTTTTTCGGATTTCATTACGTTATCACATTCCTGTTGATTCAATCAGGCGTTGGAACAATCTTGATCCAAATTATACGGTGCGGATCGGTCAACGATTGATTGTTTCAAATCCAGGATTGGTTATCCCGCAGGTTAAAGACACTACCCTTGTTCAACAACCGGATACTTTGAAAATAAGAGGAGGCACTATTCTAAACGATTCTCTGAGAAAATCTTATTCTTCCAGATTTCTTCCAATTATGTCTGAAAATGAGGTAACCTATGCTGACTCCTCCTTTAATCGGAAAGTGTGGTTCTATTATGACAAATCTGGCTATGTATTCAGAATAATCTTAATTTTGAACCTGTTCTTTTTGTTTTCAGCAACGGTGATGGCTGCAGTAATTCTCTTCCGAAGAATTCGAAGCAGTCGAATAAGGCATATTCAAAACAATTGTCGGGACAAGTACCGGGAGTTTCTGGCTTATTGGCTTTATGATGACCATGCCAATTCTGTCCCTGAATCATTGGGTACGGAGTTGTCCGAAAAAATCCACAGGGAGGTTTTTGTTGAAGAGTTATTATCCCTTCATTCCAATTTATTGGGAGAGAGTGCCGATATACTTGTCAATTTATTTTATTTTAATGGTTTGGATAAATATTCAATTCAGAAAGTGCTGGATAAAAAATGGTATGTAAAGGCCAAAGGTTTCAGGGAATTGGCACAAATGGGGATTATAGAGGGTGTAGATTTAATCAAGCCATATCTTAACTCAAAAAATTCCGTTTTGCGCATTGAAGCGCAGATGGCCTGGATACAATTGAACCCGGACAATCCACTTGGTTTCTACGATAATCCAGATATTAAACTAACACTTTGGGGGCAACTGAATTCCCTGGTTGCACTAAAGAAGATTGCAAATGTGCCGGATTTCAGGCAATGGATTTCCGTTGTGAATAAAGATGTTGCACGTTTTAGTATCAGGCTTTCAGGGCTGTTTAAGCAATATGAAAATGCTGATTTAGTCGCTCAAAGGCTTTCTGACGATGATCCTGAAACCAGAAGAATTGCAATCATTACATTGGGAAAGTTGGCCGTTCCATCTCCGGTGCCTGCCCTTAGGAACCTTTATTCGAAAGAGTCAAACAGCAATAAAATTGAGATTATTATTGCCTTGATTTTGATATACGATATGTCGAATATTTCTTTTTTTGAAAATATTTTATTAAACGATTCGGATATTTACCTAAGAATCCTGGCTGCTAAGGGACTAAAGTCTCTTGATGGTGAAGGAAAAGAGAGTCTTGAATCTATATATTCAAGTGCAGACGATGATATTTTAATGAAAAAAATAATTATTCATGCAAAAGACCAGAGAATCTGATGTACGAAATCATTAAAGCATTAAATTTTTTAATCGAAAACGGGATATTTGTCTTCGCGCTTGCAATATTCACGTCCTATATCACGATGTCCTTCATTTCGGGAGTTGAAATGGTTAAGTATATGAGGAAAAATAGTTTTGTCGATTATTCCCCGGTCATTTCATCCCCTTTTTCACCATCTGTTTCAATAATAGCCCCCGCCTACAATGAAGGGAATACAATTGTCGAGAACATCCGGTCATTGCTTTCGATCCATTATGCCGATTTTGAGGTTATTATTGTCAATGATGGGAGCAAGGACGATTCAATGGAGAAAGTTATCCGTCATTATAACCTTGAAAAAGTTGATTTTTTGATCCAAAATAAAATTCCTACGAAACCGATCAGGGGTATTTATAAATCGACAAACAGGGCTTACAGTAAACTGTTTGTTATAGATAAGGAAAACGGGGGTAAGGCCGATTCGTTAAATGCGGGGATTAATGTAAGTGCCAAGAAGTATTTTGCTGCAATCGATGTTGATTGTATTCTTGAAGAGGATGCAATTTTAAAGATGATAAAACCTTTTCTTGAACATAGTGATGAAAGGGTTAATGCAACAGGAGGGGTTATCCGGATCGCAAATTCATGTATTGTAAAGGACGGTAAAATTATAAAGGTCAATTTGCCACGGAATTTAATTGCTAGGTTTCAGGTTCTTGAATATACAAGGGCATTTTTGATGGGGAGAATGGCGTGGAGCCGTCTCAATGGATTATTGCTAATTTCCGGTGCTTTTGGTATTTTTGATCGTGAGATTGTTGTCCTTAGTGGCGGATATGAGACAAAAACTGTTGGGGAAGACATGGAATTGATCGTCAGGATGAGAAGATATATGATTGAACATGAACAAAAATACCGCATTGTCTATATCCCAGACCCATTGTGCTGGACCGAAGTTCCCGAAAAATTGAAGATCCTGTCGCGCCAGCGTAACCGGTGGACACGGGGTAACATGGAAACTCTTTTCAAGCACATTACGCTATTCTTTAATCCGAAATACGGAAATTTGGGTATGTTGGGCCATCCCTATTGGTTCTTTTTTGAGTGGATGGCACCTATCGTCGAAATTTTTGGTATCCTGTATTTTATTCTGGTTGTCTATATGGGGGATCCAGATTGGCCATTTTTTGCCCTCCTGGTAGGTTTTACCTATCTTTTTGCAGTGGTCTATTCATGGTGGGCCATTATTTTTGAAGAATTTACATTTGCACGTTATAACCGGAAAAGGGATATTTTCTACCTTGTACTAATTTCATTAATTGAACCGATAGTTTACCATCCATTAAATGTTTGGTATTCTCTTCGTGGAAACTTCCATTATTTTATTGGAAATGTTGCCTGGGGCAAGATGGACAGAAAAGGATTTTCAAATACCCAAAAGAAAGTTGATTCATAAAACATATTTGATACAATGAAGATAGAACATCGGACCAAATTATTAAAGGACAAACTAATTTTGGGTACTCAACGGTTTATGGGATTTAACCTTGCTTTTTTATTACTTGTGTTCCTGGTCCGTATTTATGAGTATATTTATCTTCGCTTTACAATCACACTTCCTCCCGAGGCTTTTAAGCTCGAAATCTTCGGATTCTGCCATGACATTTTAATGGTTTTAAATCTTGCAGCGTTGCTGTTTTTCCCTTTTTTATTGCTTTATGTAATTGCAAAACCTCTGGCAAGCCTGATTGCAGGAGTTCTGATTATTTTTTTTATTTTTGCAGAAATAGGTCTTATCCAATATCTTAGGGCAACATCATTGTTGTTGGGTACTGATTTATTTGGTTATACATTTAAAGAGGTTTACGAGATTGCATCAACGGGGGGTGGGTTTTCGGCAAGTTCAGTTACGACATTTCTTGTTGGGTTGATCCTCTTGGTTATACTATTAAGGCTATCCAGGTACGTGAAACTAAACATTTTTATCGTGGCATTTTTTTTAATAATAAGCTTTATTTCCCTATTGTTTAGGCAGTACACAAAACCAAAAGCCGGTCAGTTCAATTCCGAGTTGGCTTTTAATCTTGTAGCCAACAAAGCTTACCATATCTTAACTGCCACTTATCTTTATGTTTATCCTGATGACTATACCGAAGAAGCACTTTTCTCTTATTTTTACACCGGGATAAGTTCGCCTGGAAAATCATTTGAGTATTTAAATGTTGAGTATCCTTTTCTTCGTAAGGATGAAACACCCGATATTTTAGGGAAATATTTCAATATTGGCGATAAAAAGCCTAATCTAGTATTTCTCATTGTTGAAAGTTTGGGGCGTGCATATAGCGGGGAAGGGGCATATCTTTCAAGTTTTACCTCTTTTCTCGATTCACTTGAGACGAGAAGCCTCTATTGGGAAAATGTTGTGAGTACTGCTGGCCGAACTTTCGAGGTATTGCCGTCTGTTTTTGGTTCTATGCCTTACGGGAAGAGTGGGTTTGCAGAACTTGGCAATGATATGCCCGATGGCATGTCATTAATCAGCCTACTCAAAGAACGGGGGTATGAGTCAAGGTTTTTTTATGGTGGTGATGCTGTTTTCGATAATATGAAAATGTTTTTGACCCGTCAACACATTGATTACATAGTGGACGAGAGTAGTTTTGGGCCGGAGTATAAAAAAATGCCTGCAAATTCCGGGAATTTTACCTGGGGCTATGGTGAAAAAGATATCTTTAAAAAGGCTTTTGAAGTTCTTGCTAAAGTAGGTGAGAAGCCCCGATTGGATATTTACCTGACACTTGCAATGCACGATCCTTATAGAATCCCCGATCAGGATTATTATGAAAAAAAGGTTGAGGAAAAGTTGACTTTTTTGAATTACAGTGAAGCTAAAAAACTGGATTATCGAAAATATATCGCCAATTATGCAACAGTTCTCTATTTTAATGACGCATTGCGCAGTTTCTTCAAAGAATATCAAAAGCGGGACGATTTTGGCAATACAATTTTCTTTATCACTGGTGACCATCGAATGTCGTCTCCTCCTATTTCCACTCAGATTGACCGCTTTCATGTCCCTTTGGTCATATATTCGCCTATGTTGAGAAAACCTGCCAAATTTTCATCGGTTGTTTCACACCTTGATTTTACACCATCCGTAGTTGCTTTTCTCAAAAAGAATTATAAAATGAGTTTCCCTGCATCGGTTCCCTGGTTAGGTCAAGGTTTGGATAGTGTGCAAGTATTCAGAAATTCAAGGTCAATGCCATTTATCAGGACTAAAAATGAGATTATCGATTACCTTGACCAGGATTATTTTATTGTGAACGATCAACTATTTAAATTGTCCGAAGGGCTTGAAATTGACAAACTTACAGATGAGAAGAAATTGATGGATATCCAACGGAAGTTTGAGAAATTTAAAACAGATAACCTTAAAGCATGTCTGAACAATAAATTAATTCCTGATAGTTTAAAGTTCAGGTTGCCAAATTAGTTCGTGGGGCAACCAAACTAGTTACTTCTTTGTATAAAAATCGTGCAGGATCTTATCCATAACCGGTAAATAGTATCTCCAGAAAAAGAGTGTCCGATCGCTGGGATCGTTTGGGTTTAACAGGAACAATTTAAAGTACTGTATTCCGTAAGCCCTGTGGGTTGTATTGTAGATAGGTGAATCAACAAAGTCACCACAAAAATAGTAGAAAGGCGATTTTTTGGTATTTTCAAATGCTGCCGGGAAAATCTTTGGGATGTTATGATGGTTAAGGATCGAATCGCCAATAGCATTTGGGAAAAGTTCATAATAAGATAGTACCCTATTTGTTGTATCAGTAGCTAATGTAATATCGAACCAATAAGGATAGTCAAGTTTTTGTGGTACACTAAATTTATTCATCCCATATTTAAAGGTATTTACTACTGGAACATCTTTTTTTAAGTTGGTTTTACTTTCCAATATGGCGATTGTTTCGTTTGTGTGTACAAACACAAGGCCAGGTCGGGTAAAAGGCCATTTATTGTGATGTTGCTCTTTGTAAAGCCGCACAACCCATCTTGGTAATTCCGGATTTTTAAGCGTATCAAGTTGTTCAAAATATCGACCTGTCCATCCACTCCATCTTAGTCCCAATAAAAGCTCTGCTTTAACCCTATCACTCCCTGAAGTTGGTGTTGCAAAAAAATTGAATTCAGCAATGATCATTTTTTTTTTCTCTTTCATTTTTGAAAGGAAAAGGACATCTTTTTTGTCCAATCCACCGTACACCTTTTCAGAATGTTCTGTCTGATCCCTTTTCCTGTACCATTCATTGTAATATATACCATAGGTATCCGTATAATAGGTCATGTCAACAGCATCGCTTAAACTATCTATTTGTCTATCGTTGAGTTTGTAAAGGTCTTTTATCAGGAAGCTATCGTGTTTTAATGGGAAAAATCCAAGGTAATCAGTTGATGGAGAATAAGGACTACCGGAATTTTTGAAATATTTTTTGTGCGATAGGATCCAGTCAAATCCACGGTGTTCCAGCCCCTCATTGGTCAAAACTGTTTTATCCATGATCAGAATATTTGTCTTCTGAACTGGTTGAAACGCCCATAATAAAAAAAGGATCAAGGGTAGAAACACGAAACTAAAAATAATTGTGTTCGCTATTTTTTTTCTCATTTAAAATCAGATAATATTAATTACCCCCCTTAAGGGAGTTTGTTTATTCATCAAAAAGAAACTGCTTTCCGGGATCTTTAATCTTTGAATTTCTCAATAATAGCAAAAATACGTATTTAGTTTAGAGTTATATTTTTTTTGTTGTAAAAAAATGGCTAATGTACTTGTTGGGTCATAATAAATCCACTTCCATGGATATTTCTGATTTCAATTGTAGAATCATCTTTAAGGTACTTTCTCAATTTTGTAATAAATACATCCATGCTGCGTGTCGTAAAATACCCATCATCGCCCCAAATTTTTTTAAGAGCTTCTTCACGTGGCAATAACTCGTTTTTATGTTCGCATAGCAATTGTAGCAATGCAGACTCTTTTGGGCTTAGCAATTGTTTATCTTCCTTCAACCAAATTTCACGCAAATGCGAATCAAAAGTATATTTGCCAATGATGTAATGATGATTGTTAGAACCCAATTGGTTTTCAGATCTTTTAAGAACGACGGCTATCTTTAGGAGCAATACCTCCGCATCGAACGGTTTGATGATGTAATCATCGGCCCCCAACCTATATCCTGTAATTAGATCTTCTTTTAATGATTTGGCAGTAATATATATAATTGGAATCTGTGAATCTATTGACTTGATTTCCCGTCCAATCGTGAATCCATCCACATTTGGCAACATAACATCGAGAAGGCACAAATCGAACGAACCCTCCCTAAAGGTCGTCACTGCATGTTTACCGTCACTCAGCCATGTGACATGAAAATTGCATATCTCAAGATAGGATTTAAGAACAGTTCCAAAACTGAGGTCATCCTCCACAAAGAAAATTTTCTTATTTTGCTTCATCGCGGATTCATAATAAATGGGATAAAAACGACAAAACGGCTTCCTTTGCCCGGTTCGCTATAGACTTTAATATTCCCTCCGTTGGCCTCCAGAACTGCTTTAACATAGCTAAGACCCAGTCCAAACCCTTTAACATTATGGATATTTCCAGAAGGAAGTCTATAGAATTTGTCAAATATCCGGGATTGTACTGCTTTGGTCATCCCAATTCCATGGTCTTCAACTGATAAGGTAATCCCTTTCGGACAGTTGTTTGTCAAAACTAGGATATGGGGTGCATCGTTGGAATATTTATTTGCGTTATCCAAAAGGTTGTATATCAAGTTTGTAAAGTGTATTGGATCGGTCGTGGCAACCGGATTTTCTGCCTCAAGCCTTGTCTCAATATGGCCACCTCTTTTTTCAACCTGAATGAATATACTTTGTATCACCTCTTCGATCAGTTGGTGGAGATCAATAACCTGAAAATTAAATTCAAACTCCTTCTTGTCGAACCTTGCAATCCGGAGGATCTGTTCAACTTGTTCGTTCATCCGTGAATTTTCCTTTTTGATCATTCCGGCAAAAAATCGGACTTTCTCCTCATTGTTGATTACCTTGTCATTTGAAATCGAATCGGCCGCTATGGAGATGGTTGCAATAGGGGTCTTGAATTCATGGGTCATGTTGTTAATGAAATCGGATTTCATTTCTGAAATTTTTTTCTGTTTGATTATCAGATATATACTTAACGAGAAAGTGAGGAAGATGATCAAGGTAAATAGAGTGGAAAGGATGAGCAATTTGGTTGTTGTCCGGCCAATAAATTGATCACGGTCAGGAAAGTAAACTGCAAGTCCGATATTTTTTCTGAATATATCATTTGGGAAAAGGTTTACTTTGTACAATCTGTTCAAAGCTGCATTTTTCTGAAACAGGATACCCATGCTGTCAGCCCTATTGATCGAATATTTAAAATCGATAGGGATTGCTTTTTCAGACAGTTCCTCCCTGAGGATTTTATTTAATTGGTTTTCATCGATGTATCGTCCTGTTTCCCAATTGCTGTATTCAACTTTGATCCGATGGGACAAATTTTGTAGTTGCTCGATTTTTTTTTCAACTTTTATTCCCAATTCCTTATTTCCTGAAACAATTAAAGAATCGGTAAAGGTTATAAAGGTTTGTTTCGACTGCCCTTTGGTCAATCGATGGAAAAACGCGATTGTATCCTTTAGAATATCATGGTTTCCTGTTGAATTTAACAATGCCCTTTGAGAAGCAATCACTCTTAATCTTCCAGTTGTTGTATCTTTTTTTATGGTTACCTCAATATCTGCTGTTCCAGGGACAGGCGGTGGAGGGGGTGGTAGAAAAAAAGTATTTACGTCAAATTTTGAACTGTCATTATCATTTAGATTTTTAATGATTTTAAGGTCAAAACCTGTCTCCAGCCGGTTCACTGTTTTATTCATTGCATCATTGACGGACCGATCGAAAAGTTCATTTCTTACTTTGACAGAATTGTTAAACCAGTAGGTTTGTACTGCAATAATTCCCAAAAGGGAAATTCCCATTAGTATCACCAGCCCGGTAATTATTCTTTTATTCATCTTCAAATCATTTGCTAAATTTTTGTCCAGAAATAACTTTCATAACTTCACTCTAACATTGGAAATCAAAAATAGTCATTAATATTTCCCTGTTTTCAACTTTAACTTTACCTTAACACTTTTTCACAAGGCCTTAACCTTATTAGGACATTAAACATCCTATTTTTGGATTGTGTTCAAAAATGAAAAGTTATTTACTTATAAAATTAATTAAAATGAAACTTTTTTCAAATTTTAAAAACCATTATGGGACTGTCCTGTTCCTTTGGGGATTGTTTTTTATAGCTTCCTCATTCACCTTCCGCCCTGTGGAAGATGTGGCACTGGTGGATAATGCTCCCCAAAAAAAAGTGCAAAGGGTTAAAGTTCTGATCAACAAGGATGGAAAGACGACTTCAATTGATACGACTTTTAATCTGGCTGATGAAAAGGCTGTTCAGGTTAAGGTCGATTCGATACTCAAGAAGGCCGAAATTGTTGGTAATGTGGATGGAAAGTCTGTTGTTCATATGCATAAAGGTGCTGCTAAGGTATTGAGATTGAATAGAACCTCACGAAATAATTTACCTGGAAGCCAGCAGTTTGACGTTTTCATTCAAAGTGATGATTCTACAGGAAAGGACCATGAAAAGAGAATCATTTATTTTGGCGACAATGGCAAGATGGAATTCTCAGGCGATATGGATCCCAACGGCCTGGTTCCTCCCCCGCCACCTCCTCCGTTACCTAAATTGTCAAAATCGAATCGCAGTTTCATCCAAATAGGAACCGATCCTTTTAGTTTTGATACAAAAGATGCCTCGATAATTTCGTATGAGAAAAAGGATATTGGAAAAGGGCTGGAGAAAATCACTATTATCAGAAAGAAACGAACCGAAAATGATACCAATAAGGATGTAGAGGTCAAAGTTGAAGTCACGGATGACCAGAAGAAATAGGGCGATTGCTATTAAATTAATAATCAGAGAAATAATAGAAAAAGGCGGAATTGATCCCGCCTTTTTCTATTTGAATGACTACTTTAATTACGCTGGCATAGGAGGCAATGTCCAAGGTGCACGATAAGTATGTTTGATCAATTCGGCTGCAAATTCAGTTGCAGGAACCGGTTCAGTATAAACTTTGTCAAATGTTGGATGTCCATCATGGATGCTGAATTTATCCTCAAGAACGATTTTGATTTTTTCATCAGCGGTGATGTTGGTGAATTTCATATTTGGCCCATCCCATTCCAACTCCTTATTTAGGGTCTGAAGGCGAACAGCCAAAACCCCCATTACAACCATTTCGTTGAATGGTCCTGATTGACTAAAATCAGATGCAGTTTTTACACGCGATGCTGGTGATTCTTTTGCTGCACGTACCCAATCCATTTCGTGTGTAAGAGGAGCAACACGGCGGCGGAATTTTGGAGCCTCAGGTTTGTCCTGTTTACCATCAGGACGCAAAATCCAAGGATTTACGCCATAACAGCCACAAACTAAAACACCTTTTGTACCATGGAAGAAAACGCAACCACCTTGATCGTTAGGATTCTTTCCTGCTGGCCATCCAGCTGGAAGCATTGGTTTGATACCACCATCATACCAATATACTTCAACTTGTGGAAGTTTTACTTTTGAACCAACCTTTGTTGTTCTGGAAGGGAAAGTCAGTTTAACGGATTGGGCAGTTGGAGCGCAGTCCTGAAGTAATAAAGTTGAATTGCCCTGAGCCTTAATAGGGTAACCAAGTTCAAGACCCATAAATACAGGGTGTAAAATATGGCAAGCCATATCGCCAAGTGCCCCTGTTCCGTAAGCCCACCATCCGCGCCAGTTCCAGGGATGATAAAGTGAATTGTATGGGCGCATTTTTGCTGGACCGGTAAAAAGGTCCCAATCTAAAGTTTCAGGAATTGTTTGTGTTTCTTTTGGTGTATTTAGCCCTTGTGGCCAGATTGGACGATCTGTGAAAGCTTCAACTTTGGTAACTTCCCCGATCTCACCATTGGCGATCCATTCACACGTAAGGTTGACACCTTCGCCTGATGAACCCTGATTACCCATCTGAGAGGCAATTTTGTATTTATCAGCAAGTTTGGTCAATAAACGTGATTCATAAACTGTGTGGGTAAGTGGTTTTTGTACATAAACACTTTTTCCCAGAGTGATGGCATGAGATGCGATGATCGCGTGGGTGTGGTCAGCCGTGGCTACTAATACGCCATCAATTGATTTGCCAATCTCATCATACATTACTCTCCAGTCTTTGTACTTTTTAGCATCAGGATATTCTTTAAAACAACCTTCGGCATACTTCCAGTCAACATCACAAAGGGCAACGATGTTTTCTGATTTAAGGTTCTTTAAATTTCCATGACCCATCCCGCCAATACCGACACCAGCGATATTCAACTTGTCACTTGGAGCCTTATGACCCAGACCTGCAATTGTGTTTGAGGGTAAAATGGTGATCGCCGCAGCCGCTGCCGCACCCGTACCCAAAAAGCCCCTTCTTGAAACTTTGTTGTTCTCTTTCATGGTAATAAATTAATCTTATAAAGTTTGATGTTTTGTAATCGACCGCTAAAGATATTGGTTCTTTGTGATACGAACAAATTTTTTCAGATTTTTATTGTGCTTAAATTAAATGGAGGTATTTACCCTTTTGGAGCAAGAAAATATTTATTCCATTATTGAGTCAATATTTTTATAATCAGCATTATAGATCTTAGTATTACTCAATATTGATCTCAATTACAGCTTCTTTTAGCCAGGGTGAACTAAAGGTAACTTTGCTTTTCCCTTTTTTCCCTGATGACTGTAAATAAGCAATCATTTTTCCGTGATAAACCCGTTGCTTATTATCAGTATAGTCTTCCATATCAGTGGGGTTGCTGGCTTCAAGACCTATAAGTTTAACATTTCCATCAGTAGTGCAGGTAACTTCATCATCTGCTAGTAGTACCGGTTTTCCACTTTCATCAACAATCTGTATTTCGATTTGTGCTACACCTTTAATAAAAGATATATTTTTATTTACTGCTTCTACGTGGACTGCATAAGGTCGGTTACTCGTTTCAATGGAATATCTTGCCGCTTCAAGTCCGGAATTGTACCCAATTACCTCAAGTTTTCCGGCAATAAAAGGGATATCCCAGAAATTGACTCCGGTTTCATCATTGTGATCCTGTAGTACACCGATTTCTTTGCCATTCAACAAAAGTTGTAACTTACTACAATTGGTATAACCCACAATTCGAATTGTGTCTCCGTTGTGATAGTTCCATAAAGGTAATGCGTCTATTGATAATTGGTTGTTGGTTCTCCTTTTTTTATAGGTACCGGCATAGATCATTGGTTTATCCGACCATAGGCTTTCACGAAAGTATGCTCTTGGCTTTTTGAATCCGGCCAGATCTATCAGACCAGAGGTAAATCCGCGAGAAGGCCAACTGTGCGATTCACCGAGATAATCAAATCCGGTCCAAAGAAACTGTCCAAAAATAAAATCATTGTCACGAACCGCTTTCCAGGCTTCCATGGAGTGGCCATTTTCACTTCCATATAAGATTCTTTTGGGATAGGAAGTATGGTCCTGTTTGTACCTGCTTTCAGTATAATTGTAACCTGCAACATCAAGTGCTCCTGGATATTCTGTTTCATTTGACATTACCGGGCCGGCTAGACCTGCGGTTACAGATCGGATAGGATCATTGGCCTTTACAATTGCAGCAAGCTTTTTTGCAATCGTACCCAATCTTTCAGCCTTGGGTTGGTCGGGAAGGTATCCTTTTGTATGCTGCTGTCCAATCCCTTCCTTATCCAGAATGGGGTGGGAATATGGATCATTGGGATAATCGACCTCATTTCCGATACTCCACATAAATACGGATGGATGATTCCTATCACGAAGCACCATATCCTTTAAATCGATTTCTCCCCATTTTTCAAAGAATTCGGCAGAGCCGTCAAAGCCAGGTTTTCCCACATTCCAACCTTCGATCCATTTTTTCTTTGAAAATTCCCACTCGTCAAAGGCTTCGTCAAGCACCAACAACCCCAACTGATCGCAAAGATCGTAAAGTAAAGGTGCCTGTGGATTATGACTGCACCTTATCGCATTACAACCGATTGATTTCAAAGTAATTAACCTGCGTTCAAGTACCTCTTTGGGAACTGCGGAACCCAGGCAACCTGCGTCATGGTGCAAACAAACCCCTTTAATTTTCATAGATTTTTCATTCAATGAAAAACCCTTGTCAGGATCAAATCCAAGCGTCCGGATACCCATATTTTCTTTAGATTGATCAATCATTTTGCCGTCCTGAAAAACAGAGGTCACCAATTGATAGAGGTTGGGAGAATCGACACTCCATAAATTTGGCTTCTCGACTTTGATATCCTGTGCTAATTCTGCTGAAAGGCTTGAATTTAAATTCAGCTTCCCGGTGGATTTAGCAATGGTCTTATTCTCATTGTTGATAATTTCCTGAACAACAGTGATGTGAACTGGATTAACAGATGTATTTATTATAGTAGTTTTGGTTTGGACTAAAGCTTGATTTAAAGAAATTGACTTTGTTGAACTATAAACGCCCCATAAACTGATGTGAACTGGATTTTTATAAACAAGGTAAACATCGCGGTAAATACCAGAACCCGTGTACCAACGTGAATCGGCATATTTACTATGATCGACACGTACAGCAATTGTATTTTTTTCTCCGAACTTTAGATGGGGGGTAAGATTATATTGAAAAGAAATATAACCATTTGGGCGGATTCCTAATGAAATACCATTGACAAACACTTCTGAATTGCGGTAAACTCCTTCAAAATAGATATATACATTTTGGATGGTTTCCGGTGTCGGAATATTTAGTGTTTTTCGATACCAGGCAATACCCCCGGGCAAGTAACCTGTCGCAGATGCAAAATTTTGGTTTAGTGGCCCTTCTACGCTCCAGTCGTGGGGCAGGTCCACTATCCGCCATTTCGAGTCATCAAATTCAGGGGACGAAGCTTTTTCAAAGTCCCCTTTTTGGAATTTCCAACCATCGTTTATTTTAAATGAAAGGCCTGGCCCGGATTGGCCGGTTACAAAAGAAGGTGCCAGTAGTAACGTGAACAATAAAGTAATAAAAACACCTGCTCTTTTGTTGATAAAAAAAGATTTCATAGGGGATGATATTCGTTACAATTGAATCGTACAAACTAAATCTGCATTTTATGGATTAATTGAGTCCGTTTTCGGTTATTGAGAATGGGCAATCCTAAAACCGACAGTACTGAAGTGCTCTTCGGGACTATTATCGTCCCGATTGGTTACCCTAGTATATGGCCCATCGTCGTCCCACCCACCACCGCGATTTACGCGTGTTGTGCCTGAGGATGGTCCGGTTGGATTGTTATGTGAATTATTGTTGTATTCTCCAAACCAATCACTGCACCATTCCCAGACATTTCCAGTCATATCATAAAGACCCCATTCATTGGCCAGTTTCTGTTTTACTGGATGGGTTTTCCCGCCACTGTTATCAGCATACCATGCAAAGTCACCGAGTTTTTTTTCATTATTGGTTCCAGACCAGGTACTTTTGGTACCTGAAGGAGATGTCGAAGCACAATATTCCCATTCAGATTCAGTTGGAAGCCTGTAGTTTTTCCCGGTTATAGCGTTCAACTTTTGAATAAACTCCTGAGTCTCATTCCAGCAAACCCTTTCAACAGGCAGTTCATCTCCTTTGTTGTTGCTTACATTGTACTCCATTACAGATTTAAATAAAGCTTGGGTCACCTCCATATCACACATATAAAAACCATCAATTTCAACCGAATGTACCGGTTTTTCAATACTTCGGCCATCGCTGGTGCCCATTCTGAAGCTTCCCCCTTTTATGAAAACCATTGTAAAGTTTATCCCATTTACTGATTCATTAAAAGATTTGGGAGTTAAATCAAAATCATAAGTCGTTTCACCGCGTGCTTTTACGACACTAATATTCTTTATAATCCTTTGAACACCCCGTTCGAGGCGTACCGAATGATTTCCCGTGGTAAGAGTCGTATCAAAAGGCGTTAATCCAACTCTAATATTATCAAGATATACCTCTATTCCTGATGGTGCTGAATGAATGGCTATTTTTTGGACCTGAAATTGGGGTTCAGCCATTATGGGTTCAGTTTTAGGAGGTTCAGGTTTGGGAATTTCAGGTTTTGGAATTTCAGGTTTTGCTGGTTCCACTTGTTGCTTTGGAATATTGTTGTCTGAAGGTGTATTTTTGGTTGGGGCTGATGTAACTTTCTTAACTTCTGTCGAATGACCTCTTGTAAGTTGCTCACTTAGCAAGGTAACTTTATTTTCAGCGATCGTAACTATTTTACTTACCGTAATAAAGTTCTGTCGGTTTAGTTCGACCGTTTGATCACCTATAAGAAGGCTATCAATCGTATTGGGTGTTACGTTGTAATTTGTCCCGTTGATTGTGATTGTTGCCCCTGATGGTTTTGTAATTACATTGAGTGAGCCATATATAGGTGTAGGCTGAAGGTCAAATTCCCGTTTTTCACCTGCAGCAACTTCAATATCCTGTTTGGCAGTTTTATGACTTTGTTTTCGTGCTTCAATTGAATAAATTCCTGCATTGAGACGACCTTTCCATGTACCATTCTCTTTTTTCTCATTGTTGATATAAATCGTTGCATCAGCTTGTGTTTTAATATTTACATCAGCAAAAGTAGGTACCAATGTCATCGACACTTGCGTGATTGTCCCATCCGTGACCATTATTTTGAATGTTGTTGGCTCATACATCTCCTTAATTATCTGGACCGTATGTTCGCCAGTTGGCAGAGCATCACTTTGGCATGGGGTTTTCTGGGCTAAAAATTTACCGTCAATGGCAACTCTGGCTTCAGCTTCTGGTTTAGTTGTCACTTCAATGTAACCAAAAGCAGGTTGGAGTTTTACATTAATTTCTTTTTTAGCGCCAGCAATTTCGACTATTCCAGCTTCGTTGTGGTACAAAGGTGCTTCAATGCGATAAGTATATTTTCCTGGTTTGTGTTTGGCCTGATACGCACCACTTTTCACAAAAAGATCATTGATGAATATTGAGGCATCTGCCGGATAAGGATTGATGACCAACCATTGGCTTTCAATTGTTTCATCCACGGTAGTAATGACTTTGCCCGTTGTCAGGACCAATTCATAAACTGTAGCTTTTTCAATGGGCTGTGGAAAAAGGTAATCTCTTAATAAACCCAATTGAGGATGCGATATTGTAATTCTTTTAGCCCCGGAAGGTACGTAAACCCATATCTCTGAGGTTTTTGGAACAGTCTTAACAACACCAATCTGTCCGCAGTCGAAGGAAAATCCTGTTTGTGTAGTAACTACTTTGATGATGGCACAGATGTTGCCATCAAAGTCCTTGAGTGGTTCGTTAACACGTGCATCAAGATCGTTTTCCAGCTTCCCGAACGACTTTACACTGATCTGTTGTGCGAATAGAGTTTCGCTAAGGGCAATAATAAGGAAGATGGTCAAAAATTTTTTCATTCTCTTTGCGTTCATTTTCAAAATAGGAACCGATCTCTGATTGAACTCAATCCCTCAAGACCGGATCTATGTGGTTTTACCAAAAAAGCATAAATTAACACTTTCAAAGATCTGAAAATTAATGGAATAACAAACCAGGATTTTTTTTAATGACTGATATGTAATTATATACTAAAGTTCTTTATCTGCAAAGATATAAATGAATGTGTCTAATTCAAGCAATCAACAATTTGCACTCCAAAAATGTTTTTTTGATAATTGAGCATACAGGTACATGCTTTGAAAATTCAATGAATTCTGCCGGGATGTTATTGGTTTTCTGAATAACAAATAATCCTATTTGGTTGTAAATGAGACCTGAGTTGCATAACTTGTTCCAACACTGTTAGTTGCATATGCCTTTACATAATAGGTCGTTTTTGTTGTTAAACCTGTAAGATTGCTCGTGAAAGCTCCTGTTGATGTTCCATTTGTTGTTTTGGGATTTGCAGTTGTCGGGTTTTGGGAAGTGCTCCAACAAATGCCACTAACAGTAATTGTAGCCCCACCATTACTCGTTATATTGCCTCCACCCGTTGCAATTGTGGTACCAATGTTCGAAATTGCAGTTGTAGTTAAGGACGCTAATACTGCCGGTGTGGTAAAAGTCACTTCACTTCCATAACCAGTACCAAGACTATTAGTCGCATAAGCTTTTACAAAGTAGGCAGTACCAGGGGACAATCCCGTGAGATAACTTACGAAACTCCCAATTGCGGTAGTACCTGATATTTTCGTATTTGCAATTGTTGGACCTGTGGTGGTTGCATAACATATCCCGCTGGCTATAACCGTTGCACCTCCATTGCTTATTATTATACCTCCCCCGGTTGCTGTAGTTGAAAGAATTGCTGAGATTGCAGTTGTCGATAAGGTGGGAAGTACAACCAAAGTTGTTGCCTGAACCTCATTTCCATATACGGTGCCCTGACTATTAATGGCATATGCACGGAAATAATATAATGTATTTGGGGACAAATTTGTGAGGGTAGCACTAAAGGGCCCAGTTCCACTTCCTATGGCCAATTTGTTGCTGTCTGTAGTAGGCGATGCTGTTAGTGCCCAACAAATCCCACGTGAAGTTACAGTGGCACCCCCATCTGAATCAATTGTTCCGCCAACAACCATAGTTGTACCAGTAATGGAAGTTGGATTGTATGTTGATAATGTGGATGGGAAAAGCGGTGTTATCGTGATTGTGGCCGGATTGCTCGAATTGCCTCCTGCATAAGCCGTGATTTCATAGGTTTGCAATTGACCGGGAACGGGATCGGAGTCTATTAACTGAGTACTTGTAACTGGTAGGTCTTTCAAAACCGGGTTTAGAATGCCAACCGTTTTTTTTAATTTAAATCCACCAATATTGGGATTCGGTTCGTTCCAACTTAGTTTTACAGTCCTACCTTCCTGAACAGCCTGAAAATTCGTAGGTGTCCAGATATCTTTTGGGCAATCAGGGTCAAAAGGATTGCTCCATTCCCGTTGTTCACAGGATGTTAAAAGCAACAGTATTGAGAATATGGAAAACAGGGCTTTTTTCATGTCATTTTTTTTAAGGTTAGAATGTATAAGCCAAACCAATTCCACCACCGTTTTTCAACGGTAGAGGATAAAAACTGACCGGTTTCTTTTTGGCATTTCCTTGCTTTATTGCTTTTATGATGAATTCCAGGGTACTAAATGCTGCTACTCCTGCAGATATTTGAAAAATCTGGTCATACATTTCTACTTGTTTATGCAAATCTTCGGCATCTGTTGTCGCAGTTTTATATTGTTTGTAATATTCTTCCGATTGAAGATATGAATAAGCAGTTGCAGCTCCGCTCATTAGGGTTGTGATTAACCAAAAAGTCTTGCCACTTCTTAAGCTATAAAATTTGGGGATGTATTTCCTTGTATTATTTTTTGCACGAACTGTAGCGGCATTTTCCTGCATGATTCGTTGAACTGGTTGATCGACATTTTGGGTTGAATCTTTTTTAACCGTCACTGGTTCAGGTATTTTTACAAGTGTCTCGCTGATCTCTGTGTTTTTTTTATCGAGGGTTACTGTCTTTTTACCAGGTAAATAACCCTTCAAACTTATAAGTATAGTATAATCACCTTTCTCCAAAGTCAAATTTTGTGGTGTTGTACCATATTCCTTACCTCCAATCGTGATTGTTGCACCGGATGGGTTTGAATTGATCGCTAAAGCCAGTCCCTTTGTCAAGGTAGTATTTAACGTAGCAGTCTGATTTTCGGTGACCGTGATTTTTTCAATCACTGTAACATATTGATCTATAGATAATACTATATCGTAATCTCCAATAGTCAAATCATTTATCGTATTTGGGGTCGTACCATAAACTTTGTCATTTATAGTAATTGTAGCCCCTATCGGGTTCGTAATAATATCGAGTGATCCATATATCGGAGTAGGTTGTAAATCAAAAGTCTGTTTTTCTCCGGCAACTATTTCAATATCCTTTTTGGCTGCGTGATGGTTTGGTTTGCGTGCCTCTATAGAATAAACACCTGCATTGAGGCGACCAAGCCATGAACCAATTCCTTTTTGTTCGTTGTTGATAAAAATCGATGCATCTTTGGGTACATTTAGACTTATTTCGGCAAATGTAGGTATAAGCTTAAAATTAATGGGTGTCGTTTTACCGTCTTCAACAACAATCTTTTGAAAAGAAGGTTGATACATTTCTTTATAAACCTGTACCGTATGTTCCCCACTCCCAATGGGTTCAGTTATTCCGGGTGTTGTCTTTGACTGTAATTTTCCGTCAACAAAAATTTTGGCTTCCTCTTCCGGCTCACTTGTGATGGATAAATAACCAAAAGCAGGTTTTAATTCTATGTTTAAAACTTTTGCAGTATCTGCAATGATAACTTTTCCTGTTTCCGTGTAATATAAAGGCGATTCAACACGATAAGTATAATTGCCAGGCTTAAGCCTTGCCTGGTATGCCCCATTTTTGACAAACCTGTCATTCACATAAACCATTGCATCTACTGGTATCGGATTGATAGATAACCACTGGCTATTTATTTCTTCGACAACAGTGGTTATTACTTTACCTGTGGTTAATACCAACTCATAAGCTGTCGCTTTTTTAATGGGAATTGGGAATAAGTAATCCTTTAAAGCACCAAGTTGGGGATGTTCAATGGTTATCCGTTTTGTTCCGGAGGGGACGTAAACCCATATTTCCGACTCTTTCTGGACAACTTTTACTATACCAGTCTGGTCACATTCAAATAAAAATCCTGTTTGGGAAGTTACGACTTTTATAATGGCACAAGCATCTCCATTGGGATCTTTTAATGGTACTTTAACTCTGGCATCGGCGTCATTTTCAAGTTTTCGGAACGATGTAACACTGATTTTGGCAGCTAATGAACCTGTTATAGCAATAAGCATTAGGAAGGTTATTAGTTTTTTCATTGGTTTTATCGTTTTAATGATTTCAATTAATGATTTTATACCAACTAAGATGAGGTGTTAAAAATCGCCTACACCATAAATACTCCCATCGGGATTTTTCTGAGGTTGCCATGTTCGAACATGGATCTGGGGTTTAAGCGTATCCGACAAGTCAACCAAAAGGAAGAGGTAACCAGTATCCCCATAATTCGAAGAAAAATAATCCTGTTTAATCTGGATTCCGTAAACATCATTCCCTTTACCAGAGCGTCGGATTGTATTGTCGGCAAACCGAATATTGATAAATTCATTACTTCCAAATGAATATTTCAGTTTCTTCAGGTATTCATCTTTTGTTTGCCGGTTGTATTTAATGATGGTATTGTTGGCATAACGGGAATCCGAGGAGATATTCACCTTTGTTACCAAACCGGTTATGATTAACGCGTCATCTGAAAAAATCTTATCTATGTAATCATAACGTTTTAAGGTAAAAGCTGTTTTGTAATTTTCCAGAAAGCACATCAGCAATATCCGGTTATCTTCGCTCCAGGTGTCATTCGAGGCAATATCTTCAATTGCTTTTTTTGAAAGACCAAAAGTAAGATTGCATACTTTTTTATCCTTGTCGAAATAAAAAATTACATCTTCAATAAATATCCGGTTATTGCTTTTAAAACTAAAACTCATCGGTATAGATCGACAAATCACATACTCTCCGTATTTGTAATATTTCAGGTCAAAAGACTTCACAATCTTTGCATTACCGTACTGAAGCAATTTTTGGAAAATCGAATAACCATCTTCTGTAAACAGGGGTTGAACCGAAGCATAATTTTTTGATTCTATAGCAGAAACAATTTTTTTCATGATTTCAGGGCCAACAATCGAATCTGAAAGGGCATGCACAGTGCCAGCTGTACCAGTGGAATTTAAAGATTTTCCTTTATCGTTTACAGCAACTGGGGTTGGTTTTGACTTTGAAGCCTTACTTACGTTTATATAACTGTCTTTATAAGGAACTTGTGGCAGTTTTTGGATGACGTCCCTAAGTTCCATATCGATTGAGGCTTCGTTCTCGAAAGCATATTCGGCCTTCAATCGGATCTCTGTATTGGTTTCTGATTTTGGTAGCTCAACTACCCCAATACCGTCTTTACCACTGACGATGTTTGACCAATCCTGTCCACCCCAATAGGTGTAATCAAAATTGCGGACCAATTCATTCTTGTACCTGATGTCCAAAATATAGTTTGAATAGTTTTCTTTGTTCTCGACGGTATCCATTTTAATGGAAAGATTGATAAAGATCTGGTTGATTTGCAAGGGTAACCAGGTAATCAATAATTCTTCACTTCCCGCCTCACATTTCATTTTTATTCCGCTGGATGCCGGATGACTTCTTAACAATGTTTGTGACCAATAAAAATATCGTAATGCATCTGCAATCTGGAGATTTTTGAGCGCCAATTCTCCATTATGGGCCAACTCGATAATTTTAAACTTGCGCAATTCAAATATTTTCGAAATTTCACCCCTTTTTATAAACCGAAATACTTTAATACTTGGTTCGTTTGGTTCAATAATTAAACGACCAGTGTTGTTCAGCGTTGCATTTGAATAGGTTTTCACAACATCGTTTACGGTCTCTTTAAACTTATCACCTGTTTCTGTGACTGTTCGTTCGAAATTACTCTCTACCTGTGTAGATATCTGTCCAATAATGTCAGCTAAGGCTGCCTGATCTGCAGCCTTGAGTGTTGTGCCAATACCTATGCCCCAAATATAGGAGGAGTCAGCTTGAATTTCTTCATATTTTTGAGCTATAACCTGATTTGAACTTGCGACACAAAGTAGAAACCCGCATAAAACTGTTGTAAAATTTTTATTCAACATAGGTTTATTTTAAAATGTCTTTTCTCATGTTCATGGTCTGCTGTGAATGGTCCTTGTCGTAGTCAAAAAGCATATCTCCATTTAACCGATACAAACGGATCGAATTCAGTGTGAACCATACCACCATCTTTCCAACCTTTATACCTGAAAGGATGTCGAATTGAAGGTCTCCAGATGGTAAAGAACTGATACTTAGTGTTGATTTATTTTTAACTCTGATTTTATCAATCATGATGTCATCTCCATTTTCGGTCATTATGGTGATAATTCCTTCCGTATTCTTGACAAAATTGATCCGTGACAGGTTTTTGTAAATATTAGGACAATATTTCTTAAATCCAGGATTGTACTTGTCAAAAGCTGTTTGGGCATCGCTACCTGAAAGTGTTACACCCATATTCTTGACCAGGTTAATTGCTGCAAATAACCCTGCAACTCCTTTGTCAGTTTGGTTCTGAAGCTGTGTGTCAACTTCTTTTTTTAGTAATTCCGGAGAAGCTGCGATTACTTCGCTGGCAAATTTTGCAGAAACCGATGATGGTGTTGCTGAAAAAACCCTGTTTACTATTCCATTGTAAACCAGCTTATCAGTTCCGTTTGTAAACAGTCCGTAATCCAAAAAATCGTCATAAACTCCTGTACGGATCACCCCCTGACTTTTGCCTTCTGTGTTGAACGTCGCAGAAAAAGCCACCGGTGCATCGCTTGGGATACTATCAAGGTTTAACTTTCGAATCCACCTGACATCTCCTGCTGTTGAAAGGCTTGCAACAAAAGCATCCGGTTTATCACCCTTGGTGCTCAACGTTGTACCTCCGGCAGTTAATTTCCCACGAAACGACCCTGCAATAAATATATTGCCTTTTGAATCAGCGGTTGCTGATACTCCTACCGTATTTCCTGTGGCAGCCATCGAGAGTACCCATCCTGGTTTACCATCTGGCAGCATACGGCCAACAAAGCACGCGTTTATATTGTTGGAATTTGACAGTGCTTTTCCCGCCAGGGAGGCTGATCCGTTATAATAACCTGTGAGGACGGATGAACCATCTGATAGTTTTACAATGTTTGGCAGATTACTTGCCGGGTAGCAACCTCCTTTTTGGGCAAGGTTCCAAAGCGATTTTTCAGTAATATCTTCACCACGGGTATTTTGCATGGGTATGATACTTGGGGACACACTTTTAAACTGGGGCATCGCCATACCTACAGAAGCCCCGATGTAAGTTGGGTCGGATATAACATATTGGCTTTGGCCGTAGTTGACGTAATCACCGGAAACCTTAGATGTGAATTGGACCGCAGTGGATATGTGTTCGGGATATTCGAGTCCAACAACATTTAATCCAACCAACTCACGCACTAGATAGGAAAACAAAACAGACCTGTCTTCGCAATCACAGAAAGGATAGAAAAAGACTTCCTCTGCAAAAAAGAATTTCTCACGACCAAACTGCTCAGGGTCGGTTTTATATGCGAAAGCTTTTTGGACAAAGCTCAATAGAAAATTTACTTTTTCAAGTTCTTTCATTCCTGAAAGCATGGGTTGTAAAGAAGCTGCAACCGATTCTTTTGCCTGAAGTGAAACCGCAGCATTAAAATAAACCGACATATCTACATTCTGATAATCTTTGTACAAATTTACAAGCCCCTGGTCATATGTAACCATTACTTGAAAGGTCGTACCCAGATAATCAAATTTGAGATTTTTTGTTGCTACTTTCCGGCCAAGGTTCATTGGGGAAGGGATATTGAAATCAATTGGCCTGTTGGCACCTGCATAATCCTTGTCGTAGGTGTTCAGGTGATTTCCATCTGTTTTGGTCATGATATAATAGGAAACACCGTTTTCGGTCAGATAACTGACTCCATAAATGGTATTTCGCGAAGGAAGCAAAAGAACGATTTTGTTTGCTTCTGTAGCGAGCCTCATTCCATAACCTGACCTTAACATCAAAAACCAGATAGCAAGTGTTTCGCCTGATTCATTGGCCGGATAGAGCGTTTGGGCAAATTTCTTGACAAGAAGATAATAGGCATAATCGTTGAGGTTCATATCCTCCTTTTTAGCAAGAAGTTGATCTACAATTGAAGAGTATTTGGACGAACTGGCTTTTTCCCAGTAGTGGGCTATTCCGGCCTGATCTGTCTGATTTGCAACTTCGATCTGGAACGCTTGATCATAGTCAAGGTAAACAGGTACCCCATAGAAATTAAATGTGGCCGGTACTCCACTTACAACTGGTTCGGCAGGTTTTCGTATAGGAGGAATAGGAACAGGTTTTGGTTGTGGAGCTGCAACAAGGATCGGCCCAGTGGTTTTCAACGGGACCGGTCTGGACTCCTCACGTGGAGGTACAGGTACAGCTGGGGGCACATAGGTTGGCAAAACTTGTGGCTTTGGTTTTTGTGGCTGTTTTTCAGGTGCTTCCACTTTATAGGGTTTCCAATCACCCTTTAAAAAATCAGAAAATTCTTTGTCCCGCTTGTCAACGTATTCCTGAAATTCTTTGCGCATTTTGTTCAGGTAAGCTTCTTCTTCTTGTTTGAATTTTTTAAAATTTTCGGCTTCCTGTTTACGGTACTCTTCAAAGGTTTGCGCATAAAGCGACAAGCACCCTGAAATGGATAGCACAGTTACTGTAACGATCAGTTTTTTAAAAAATTGTTTCATTTCTTTTCGGAATTTAATTTTTCAATGTCCAAAATTGAATACAAACAGTTGGAATCCAATAGCATTCTTTTTATGTTGAATCGCAGTGTTTTGTTTTCAACAGTGCTATTGAGATGGATTGCTGTTTGATTATAATAGTCGCTTACCTCTTTTAAGGAGATATAATTGCCTGAAGCATTTCCAGACATCTGCCACAGGACGCTGTTAATCAGTGCAGGCCATAGGCCTTCGGAAGCAGTTGCAGCAACCGATTGATTCAACAGTGAATCATTTTTCTGATTGGTATTTTTCAGATAATAATAATATCGGTAGTTTGGCCTTACGGTTTCTTTACCATCGAACGATGTGGACAGTTTACACCAACGACTATTCACAAAGGTAAAACAAAACTTTTCATGCTTTGGATATATCGTACTGGTATCAAGGCGACTGGTTTCATAATCGGTTCGAAAGATTTGCTGTGACCTGTTTGCAATATTCTCAAGGTGGTATAAGGAGCAGGAAACTTTCATATTATTATGCTTGTCGTTTCGGAACAATTTATTCCTACCGGAAGATAAAGTTTGATGCCGCGATTTAGGATATGCGATTAAAACAAAGGTCTCCTGACTGGGAAGACGGTAAGAATCTACGACCGGAAATGAATCATTAAGTGAAATCATCGCTTCAATATGATACATCTCCTCGAATTTTGATTTGGAGGAGTTGGCTTTCTCTTTTTGTTGGGCAAAATTCTCAGAAACCATTTTTATAAGGCATTTTTGTTGAAGTGCTCCCAACATTAATGCCCTGTAATAGGCTTGCCGAAACCCTATTTCTGGATCTACTTCTGGATCTGAAATCCCAATACTGAAAGTTACACCATCAGAAAAAGAATCGGCAAATTTGTCTGGGAGCATTGCCTTAACAGCAACCGGAATATTTAAATTACTGTCTTTTGGATTAATATTATCGGTTTCGCGATTGAAAACATCCCAAAAGGATTTATCCACATTAACTTGTTGGCTGTGAAGGTTTAATGAGAATATTACCAACAAAGTCAAAACAACGAGTGACTTCCTTACATTAGAGAGATTATTCTTTAACTTGCTATTCATCGGTTTTTCTGACTTAAGGGTCTTGAAATAGAGTAGTCAACGAGGGAAAGCAGGCTTCAAGATACCTGGGAAAAGATCAGAAACAAGCAATAACCTTAATTAAACATAAATAGCCACATCCGCCTACCCACGGCGATGTGGCTATTTGCAGGCTTATATTGCTCGGCAGGATCAATTGCCGGCTTTGCTCATTTCGTCCTCGAAGGTCTTTTTAAATTTTTCGTAGTCATAATCAACTTTCAACATTTCATCTTTTGAAAGCTTATTGTTTAGCGAGCTGAGAATTTCAGGGCCCCCAAGTTCAACACAAGTGTATGTTTTGAAATTGCCATCTTTTGTTTTTGTCATTTCCTCACAAATGGTACGGGTGCCTGCCAAATTTTGATTGACCACTTCCCTCGAAAGTCCTTCATACCGTTTGCTCAGGTCTTCCTTGTTGGAATGTTCGCTCGATTTCACGTAATTGTCGATAACACTTTTGATCTTGGTTTCAATCTGTGCCGCAAGTCCGGCACGTGCTTCGCTAAGTGCTTTTTTCTTGGATGTCATCTGGTCCATGCTGGTCCCAATAGCCGAAAATCTGAGTGCGGTTTTATCACTCATATATTCAGGCCCATTGCAATACATTACAACCCTAACTTCATCGGGAACAGCTGGAGTCGCGGCCACTGGTTTTGAAGAACCACATGAACTTAAGGCAAGTGCTGTGCCTGCAATCGCAATCATGCCTAAAAAATATTTGAATTCGAGTTTCATAATTAAAAAGTTTTAAGGTTGATGAATATTTGTGTTAAAATTAAAGATAAATTAGTTGCAAAAATCAATATTAACAAATATTAACAAATATTAACAAGGCAGCAGAACTTATTGAAATTTGAGTTATCATTATTATACACTAATTTAGTGTCAGTATTTTTCCATTCTCAATTAAACCTTTAAATTTGATTCCACATGAAAAATTTATTGCTGTTTTTCCTATCCTTTCTTTTTGTAGTAGGTGCGAATTCCCAGAATGTTAAGCAAACATTTAAAGTCCCTTCCACTTACGACCGAAGCTCAATCACCGCTATTCTCCTTGATTTCCCCGATGGGAACCATTCGGCAGCCCTGAGGGAGAAAATAGCGAATGTTGCTTTTGCCGATAAGTACTACAACAACAATATCGGTTACTTTGCTTTAAGTGCCCCTTTTGGGCGATTCGATTTGACCATAAAAGCTGCTGATCTGATAAAAAAAGCAATTGATGATAAGAAAATGGCCAATGAAATCGTTTCCAAATGGTATGGACGGAAAAGTGATGGAACGATGTCGCTTGAATTAATACATGAAAGGGGTGTGTTTAATGCCACCGACAATGCTTCATTATTGGCAAAAACGACCAAAAGGGGCAATGCCGAGCTTGAGGATTATGGCAACCGGTTGATCAATCGAAGCTACATACTCGTTTTTGATTTTCAAAACCTGATGACTGCTGCAGAGGCAAAAATTGCAGGAACGAGGGGATGGCAATCAAATGTTGTCAGTTATCTATATAAAGTCGATTATTCGACTGATATTCAGAATAAAGTTTACGATGCCTGGATTTACGATGACGATACCCCCCAGGTAAAAGCAGAGAAGAAAAGCAAATTTGAAATGATACAATTCCCAATTAGTTTCGTTGCTTCTTCTGCAACTTCTGTTTCGGCTCAACAGTTGATCAATAGGTCGGATTTCTTAAAAGTTTTGGATCCCGATAAGTCTGAAGATCAGTTGCTGATGCAACTTGTCCAGAAGGCTTATGATGAAAATTTATATTCGCTTGATCGAAAATATGAGGATTTCAGGGTTAAAACCACCATAGTTCAGGCAAATCCGATTACCGCCAAAATTGGTAAAAAGGAGGGTATAAAGACCGATTTTAGGTTCTTCGCCTATGAATATGTTTATGATGAAAGGACAAAATCCACTTCGCAAAAACTTCGCGGTGTGATCAGGTCATCTTCAAATATCGTCGATAACCGTCAGAATGCTACGGGCAAATCGGGTACGACCCAATTCTACCAAACAGCGGGACAGCAACTCGAAACCGGTTATTTATTGCAGCAACGCAACGACATTGGTGGTGAACTTATTTTAGGTTATGAAGTTGGCAACATAGGTGGCGTTTATGGCAGGTTTGACATACGTCTTGGCAGGTATGTGGGAATCCCTGGTTTATTTGTTTACCTTGAAGGAGGTGCTGAAAGCAAGGATTATAACATTTATATGGTTCCTAGGAAAGGAATCTCTTTCATTCACTATGGTTTGGGTATTGCCAAAGGGTTTATGCTGACCCGAAACGTGGAACTGCGTCCTTATGCAGGAGCAGGACAAGAGACTGCCTCACACAATGATTTCAAAACTTTAGCCTTAAATATAGGGACTTCGGATGCTTTGGAAGGAGTTAAATCCCTGTATGCTAAAGGTGGTGCAAACATTTCGATTAATATACAGCATAATATTCAGTTTGTTGGTGGCATAGGATATTATCTATTTTTGGGAAAGCCTCAGAATGGCAACGGGAAAGAATCCACCACGTTCAACAAATGGGAAAATTTGTTTGATAAGAGGAATGGACCTTCGATCCTTGCGGGAATTAAATTTGGCTTTTAATTGTTAAGCCTTGTAAATTAAACCAATAGATAAATTACGATGAAAAATAAATTTAAGTTATTGTTCGTTTTGTTGTTGTCATTCGTTACTCTTTCAACAACAGATGCCCAGACCCGGAAGGAACGCAAGATCCTGTATAACAGCAAGTACAACTATGAGATCGAAGCACTTGGCGTAGGACAGGATGGAACCAAGGTGTTCAAGATATGGGGATATGGAAGTACGGTTGGCGAAGCGGTAATGTCGGCAAAGACTGATGCAGTTGCGGCTTGTATTTTTAAGGGCCTCACAGGTGGGGCAGGTGCTGCTCCTACGCCACCCATCTGCAGTGAGGCAAATATCGAAGTGACCAAATCGGATTATTTTGAAAAATTCTTTGAGGTGGGTGGGAAATACCTTCAATATGTGGCTGTTACAAACGATGGTAACCCTGCTGGAGCGGATCGTATAAAAATCAAGAAAGGGTATAAAGTGGCCATCTATGTGCAAGTGATGTACGATGCCTTGCGCCGTCAGCTCGAAGCCGATGGCATTGCCCGTCGGTTGGATTCAGGTTTCTGAAAGTTTTGAATTATTAAATTTATTTCAAATGAAAAGAACAATTCTCTCCATCTTAATTCTGTCATGCTCTGTGGTCCTTTTTGGACAGGCAAAGAAACCGACCATCATGGTCATACCCAGTGATCAGTATTGCCTTAGCAGGGGATACAAACTGACTTTCCAGAATCAGGGGGCATCACAGACATTGCCTGATTATAAGGTTGCAATGCAAAGCGACCCTGATCTCAGGCTCGTGATCACCAAAATGGGCCAGATCATGGCTGACAGGGGTTTCCCGTTGAAAGACCTCGAAACTGAACTTAAAAATATCTCCCAGGAGAATGCCGAAAGTTCATTGCTTACAAGTACAAGCTCCTCGGCACCCTTAGCGGAAACCCCGATAGACGTGCTGAAGCGTACCGCAAAGGCTGATATCATTCTTGATCTCGATTTTGAGATCAAGCGACAGGGTCCTGAGCGTTACATCGTTTTTAACCTTAAAGGGCTTGATGCCTATACAGCGAAACAAGTTTCGGGAGTTGCAGGGGCTGGTAAACCTTCAACAGCTGCAGTACCCGAATTGCTTCTTGAAGAAGCGGTTATCAGTCAGATGGATAACTTTAATGCCGGACTTATGCGCCATTTTGAAGACATGTTCAAAAACGGGCGTGAGGTCAAGATACAAGTCAAAGTATGGAGTAGTTGGGAAAGCAACCTTGAGACTGAATTTACGGTCGGTGCGGAGCAAAAAGAACTGACCACCATTATTGAGGATTGGTTTGCGGAAAATACAGTGAGTGGCCGGTTCAACCTTTCTGATGGCACTGAGACTTTTATGAAACTTGAACAGGTCCGGATCCCGGTGATGAAAACAGATGCAAACGGTCGTGAACGGGCTGTAGATACTAGGGCTTTTGTCAATGACCTGAAAAAAAACCTGACGGACAAGTTCAAGATCACATCAAAGCTTTACCTCCGTGGACTTGGGGAGGCTTGGCTTATTCTTGGCGAGAAATAGCAATCGATACTAAATAAATGAAGCTATGAAGAAGATCTTAATTTTTATTTTCCTGCTACTTTTTGTTAGCTTGTCTTCTAATTCCCAGAACAGCCTGGGCAAGACAGATGATTTGGGAAGAGTCGCATTAGCCGCCTTTGTTCCCGATCAGGCTGAAGGAATTCCGGTTTCGACCCGTCAATTGTTGCAGAATAAAATGTTGCAAATTGCGGTCCAAAATGGTTTGGGGGCTTCCGGTTTTAACCCAAGGTTCTGTATTGTGCCGATGGTCAATGTGTTGTCAAAAGAGGTTACCCCAACTGCTCCACCTATGCAGGTCGTCAACCTGGAGATTACCTTTTACATTGTTGATGCAATAAGTAAAACAATTTTTAGTCAGACTGCAATTTCAGTCAAAGGTGTCGGGCAGACCGACGATAAAGCGTATATCTCAGGGATTCGAAATATAAATGCAAAGGCTGGCCAGTTCAAAGGATTTGTCGAGACAGGTAAAAACAAGGTTATTGAGTTTTATAATTCCCAGTGCGATGTTATACTGAAAGGTGCCCAGGCTCTGGCAGGATCGAAAAAATATGAAGAAGCATTGTTTGTTTTACTTTCTGTGCCCGATGTTTGCCGCGAATGTTTTGACAAGTGCATGGATTTATCGACCGATGTTTACAAGGAATATGCCAATCATGCCTGTAGTGTGAATATGTCGGGGGCAAGGGCAGCCTGGGCCAATATGGATGCCGATAAAGCCGCAGGGTTTCTGGCCAATATAACGCCAGATATGTCATGTTATGGGGATGCTACTAAACTTGTTGACCAGATTACACAAAAGATGCTGGCTGATGGTGCCAATGTCTGGAAGTTTAAAATGAAAAGATATGATGATGCAATTGATTTGCAGAAAATGACCATTTTGGCCAGCAGGGATATTGCAATTGCCTGGGCAAATGCTTATTATTGGAGTGCCCAGGCAAAGTTTGCATGGGATTGGAACTGGTTGTACAAGTAATGATTGGTTTTCTTAACATGCAAATTTACATTATATTATGAAAACATATTTAGTTGTTGCACTATTGATATTCTTCAACTGTTTTTTCCTGTCTGCTCAGGATAAGGTAAAGGAAACCAGCGGAAAACAACCTAAATGGGTAAACGGTCTTGTGAAGGACTATATTATATCTTCAGGGAAAGGTGCTACAAGCCAGGAGGCTCAACAGAAGGCACTTGCAATGGTGAAGGAATACATAGTATCTGCTGTTGCCGAGAATGTAAAATCATCGTCCACTTTAAATAAAGAGGAAACGAATTTTAACAACAAGGTTTTTAATTTCCTTGAGAAATTTGCTTCACAGATTGCTACTCAAACTGCCAAAGTACCGTTCCTTCAAGGTATTTCTTTATCTCAGGTTGAAGAATATTATTGGGAAAGGCTCGAAACAAGTGACCGGAAAATCTATTTCAACTATTACATCAAGTATCCATTTCCTGATGGCGAACTTTCGAGATTGGTTTTTGAGTTTAAATTAAGGGACGAAGACCTTACCAAACAGCTCAATGACCTACTTTCCAACTTGGATCAGGTGGAGTCTGTTGAAAAAATAGAGAACAACATCGGTGAACTCCTGTTGCTTGCCGATTATTTTATGGATGCTCGCAAAGACCAGGCAAGTCTGGGAATAACACGTTGTAACTCAATGCTTAATTCTATTGAGCTTGTTGAACAGCAAGGAACCCTTGGTGAGTTGAAATATTCTTTGAGGTTAGGAACTAAAGCAATCAATACGATCAAAAAACCGGTAACAAAATCGGAATGTGCCAGGATCCTGTCAACAGTCAACAACCAGGATTACTGTACTGTTAAATACGATTTCAGCAATTGTTATGAAGATCCTGAAAATAATATTTTTGTAAAATACCGGTTTGGGAACAACGATGTTTCCAAAAAGTTTTTCTTTGATGTTTCCGCGAATAAAGCAAGCATTTTTGTCAATGAAGCGTTCCATTTTACCTCAGTAACCAAGGGTGCCGGTACGATCGATGCCTCCCAGCTTGACATGGTCGTGATTTCAAAATATGATGCGCCATTTACGATAGAAAAAGTTGTTATTGAATTTAAAGGACAGACACCTTTAATCATTGACGGAATCAATCAGGGTTTTTCAGGAAAGGGAAACCACAATCTAAAGCTTGCGATCAATCAGCCGATAAAGATTGAAGCGACCTCCTCAATTGGAAAAGCCTTACCAGTCCTTTCAGGTTTTATCCATTACAAATCCAACCAGACTGGCGAGGTAAAAACATACAAGGTTTACAATCATAGTTATACAACTGACTGGTAATCAAATTATTTTTTAAGACAGAACTACCTTGATTATTAAAGAACTGTCAGAACAGCCTGAATGCTGGTCTGACAGTTCTTTTTGTTCAACAAATAATTGAATCAGGTCAAGGAAAATGACTGTTTTGAAGTAAATCCAACTGCCAACCGCCAACTGCCAGCAGCAATTTATTTCCAACAAAAGTCGCATAGCAGCAATCCCTCCCATATTGAATTTATGGAAGGGATTGCCAAAATTAAAAGGGGTTGATTAAAACTCCCCAACATTGCCGCCACCTTCGTTGCCCTGGCCTTGTTCCTGATCGCGTGAAGGTTTGTTTTTAAAGTTGTTGAGCTTATAGCTAAGGGTCAACTGTACCACCTGTGACTCGCGTTTGAATTTAAAATCGGTTTTAAATCCTTCACCATACGAGGTTCCACCAAACTTCATTGTCCCGAAAAGGTCCTGGACCTGTAAAGTTGCAGTCAGTTTGCCTTTCAGAAGATCCTGCTTTAGTGCCGCATTGGCAAACATCATGGGTTTTTGTGTTCCCTGAGCCGAAGCACTTGCACCACGGTAATTTCCCATGAGCTGAAGCCTTGTATTCTTTGCAACCTTCAAATCAAAGTTCAACCGTGAATCAAAATTGGTGCTGTTCCTGTCAACACTTTGACCATTGATTTCTCCTTTAAGCCAGTAATTGTAAAGGGTGCCACTCGCGATAATCCTGAAACCTGGTTTCACTTCAATATTGGCCATCAATTCACCACCTAAAGAATAGTCATTGTTGAGGTTGGCCATTGAATTGACCATAATATTGTTGCTGCCAAGTGTCTGGACCCTTGTCATCAATCCTTGAGTATTCCTGTAATAACCTTCAAGTGAGATAAATGAGGTTTTAAGCCTTTTCAAAATTGTAAGATCGTATGATCCTGTGTATTCCGGTTTAAGATCGGGATTGCCCATACGGATGTTGTATTGGTCCATGTATTGCGCAAAAGGTTCAAGCATAAATCCTTCCGGGCGGTTCAACCGTCTGCTGTAACTGGCCTGCAATTCAAATTCCTTTTTCAGTTTCTGCGAAAAATGGAATGAAGGAAAGAAATCGACACTGTTGAAGCTGTGTGGTTCAGCCGATTTAATGCTTTTTATCGTTCTGTCGGTATATTCCCCCCTTAAACCAAGTTGATAGGAGAATCCATTTCCTGCATGGGAGAAAGTTGTGTACATCGCATGGATGTTGTTGTTGTAGTCGAATGAGCTGCTGAACAATGGGTTATTGATCCAGGCTCCGTTATTGACCGATTCTTCAAAGGTAAACAGCACATTTTGGCTTTGGATCCTTGTCTGATAACCAGCTTCAAATTTGTCTTTATCGTTGATTGGCAATGTATAATCAAGTTTGGCCCTGAATTCCTTTTCATCTGAAGTTTCACTTGACCTGTTATTTGCATAATTGGGATCGATTGTCTGCCAGTTTGAATTGGTAAGATACCTGGTCTGGTACTCCCTGTCATCCCCATTATTGCTTGAATAATAGAACAATCCAGTCAGTTCATGGCCTTTTTTGCTGAATTTTTGCATAAAATTCAGGTCGCTGCTCCAATAATTGCCACCGCGTGTGGAACTATTGTCCTGATATGTATAAACATCGGCTGTTCCTTTATTGTCATATTGATGAAGGTTGCCAATGTTTGTATTTCCAAAGGACCTGGTGCCGATTGTGGCATTCATCCCAATCGAAGTGTTTTTGCTGATCGTATAATCAAAACCCCCTTTGACACTTTTACCCTTCCTGATCATTGAACCATCACCGGTGGTGTTCCTGTAGGTGATTGTATCAGACTTGTAAAGTTCCTGAAACATGTCCCTGCTGCCTTTGTTGTTCATATCTACAAAATCGGCGCCCAACAGGAAGTTCCACTTCTTGTGGCGAAAATTGAAGTTCATGTCGCCACGGTATTTGTCGTTGATCCCAGCGGTTAGATTGATCAATCCACTGAATGAATCCTTGAGGTTTTTCTTCATCACCACATTGATGATTCCCGAAACACCGTCCGGATCGTATTTGGCCGAGGGATTGGTAATAATCTCGATGTTTTCAATGTTGGTTGCGGGGATTTGACGGAGGGCGTCACTACCGGTTAAAACACTAGGTTTGCCGTCAATCAAAACAGTAAACGAGGAACTGCCCCGGAGGGTGATATTTCCCTCAAAATCGGTTTGTACGGAAGGGGTATTGGCAAGTATCTCAACAGCAGAACCCCCAGTTGAATTGATATCCTGGCTTACATTGACGACCCTTCGGTCGATTTTAAATTCTACACGTGCCTTGTCGGCTTTGACCTCAACTTCTGCAAGTTTTTCGGTAGCTTCTCTTAATTCGATTTTTCCGAGGTCAACAACTGGTGTCTCCGGATGCAATACAACTTTTGAAATGGTTGTCTTTTCAAATCCGATAAAATTTGCCCTAACGAAAAATGTGCCGGGGGAAAGCTTTTTGATTTCGAATGACCCATTTGCCGTGGTCATTATTCCACCTACAATTGTACTATCGGTGGCCGAATAGACAGTTACATTGGCGTATTCCATCGGGGCATGAGTATCTGCCTCTATTACAAAACCTTTAATCGTTAAATTGCGTGTTGGTACTTCAACATCGGAAGTACCGCTTTTCGCCCCGCCAACGAATGGGGAGGGGATTTGTGCACCTACCTGAAGTGCGATGACTGTTACAAGTAATATAGCTAATAAACTTTTTCTCATGATTTTTTTAAATAATTACCCCCCTTGGATGGTAATCAATAGGTAGGGTTTAGTTTAACTTAGGTTAAATAAATGTTAACTAAGGCTAATTATCACATATGCAAATAGTTGTATATGTATTATTTTTTTTGATAGTTGGTGTAAATTGTTTTGAAAAAGGGAAGGGGATTGTTGGATTTCCTTACTGGCCTTCAAAATTTAATTTTCTATTGTGTTGAATATTAATACGATATAAATTTGGAGATGGCAATTTAATTGATTTAGAACCTCTGAGGAAGATGGTTATATTTGAAGGTGACTATTATTTGACTGATATACATAGTCTTACGGGTAAATGATCGCTGATTCCTCCATGATAGGTTGGTCCCATGTAAGTCCTGAACGGTTTTTCTCCGAGAAAAGTCGGGTCGGGTTCCAGTAAAAAACCAAACCGGCAAATGCCACTCAGTTCCCATATTATTTTTAACACGTTGCTATTCAGTACGTTATTTGAAATGATCATCTGATCGAAAACTTCCCATTGACCCCCATTCCTGATAGTCCCTTCAGCATTTTTTGTCCAGGAAGTTGAAAGATTGATTAGGGAGGATGCGTCGTTGTTTCCGGGATAGGGCAATGCTTTTAAAATTGTAGTAAAACACTTCTCATTTGGCGTCGCATTGAAATCGCCCATCAATAAAACATTTACTTTCTGATCCTTCGCAAACAAAGAATCAAGGTTGGATTTCAGGATCCTGGCAACAATATTTCTTTTCTCCACAGTTTCTACATAGCCACCACTTCTTGATGGCCAATGGTTTACAAAAAAATGGATCTGCTCTTTTTGAATTTCTGCGGTAAAATGTAAAATATCGCGTGAGGTCAGATTGTACTTTCCACTACTTAAAACTTTAATAAATTGGTAATCAATCGGTTTTATTCTATCCTTGCGATAAAGCAAAGCAACATCGATCCCCCTGGGGTCAGGCGATTCTTTGTGGATGATCCCATAAGGGATATTTTTTAAAGGGGTAGTGGCAATCAATTGTTCGACCACCCAAAGGTTTTCAACTTCTGCAAGACCAATAATATCGGGAAATTGACCATTTCCGGCAGTGATCAACGTTTTATAGACCATTTTGAGCTTATCCTCAAAACGTTTCCTCGTCCAATGCCTGTCGCCCATTGGGGTGAATTCCTCATCTGAAGTTAATGGATCATCCCACGTATCAAAAAGATTTTCAACGTTATAGAATATTATTTGGTATCTGTTCTGCGCATCGGTCCTAAAAACGACCAGGGAGAAAAATAGCAAACATAGGAAGATCTTATTCATCGGGTTACATATTACCGATTCCAAAAAGTAGGCAAACCAATATTTCGATTCCTGAGACCATCTCTTCTGAGGTCACATTTTCTTTGATCAGGAACGGATACCATTCGACTTTCGATTCATTACTTAAAGATGGGGTTCCAATGTTCGAACTGCTACCTGAAATGAACAGTTTGTTTTTTGAGATTTTTGTTTTGTTAAACGACCTTAGGTTATCAGGGTTGCAATTTTGAAAAATCATCACTGCCTGGGTCTGGTTGTTGGATTTAATCTCCACGAAACCAAATAATTCGTTGTATTCAGCAGTGAATGGGATGTTGTGGAAAGTTCCCCTGATCTGGTGGATGGATGCAGTTCCAAAGGAATTTTTTGTATAAGAACCTGATGCCCAGCTAAACTTTTCCTCGGTTTTGCCTGACTTTAGAACTTCTGTAATCTTTTCATAAACAAAGTCACCCACAGAAATATTGTCGTTGAGTATCTGTCCAACCATTGGAACTGTAATCCGCCTTTGTACCTCATCCGAATTGGTTGAAAAAGTAATGTTTTCGAACCACTCAAGCTCCAAAGTAAGCTTTTCCCCTTTCGAAAATTCCAAAGTACCTTTTTTCCGCTCCTTCTCCGTAATTGTATAAGTAGTCCCAATGCCAGTAATATCGGTCAGGAACCTTGACAAAACTGGTTTTAGCGAAACCTTGCCTAAGTTTATTTCCATGATGTTTTTATAAACGCCATGAGTCAATGTATCATTGCCTTTTTGTAACTGTACCGAAAAATTGCCAGCATTTAACCAGGAACCATTCATTTTTAACAAATAAGTTGTTGCGTTTGGAAACCATGAGTGGATTTCGTTCTCTTTTGATTCAATACTGCCAACCACAATTTTTTCTGAATTCTCCCCGGCAAATCCCAATGCTTCATTGATAAAACCTGAAAATATCTTCTGAAATTCATGTGGCGATAACCATCTCAGGGAGGTCATATAAGCTGATGAATTGGCATTTTCGATTTCGTGCTTCACCTCTTTGTCAAGGATTATAACCCCATCTTTCCGGATGACCACATTCAAGGACCAAAATACGGCGTTTCCTGCAGTTGCCCTGGTTAAGAAGGAAAACAAGTCGATGTTATAGCCTGATGGGTTGTTGGATATTGATGGCACTTTCTTTTGCTTTCCAAAACCCGTAATGATATTGTACTCGACTTTTTCTGGAAATGTAACATTCTTAATGCCAAGTTTTTGTGTTAATTTTTTATTGATCAGGTCATTGATGGAATCCTTGATTTCAGTGATCAGAAAATAATTGGGGAAATTGGATTCGTTGAGCCATCTTATTGTATGACTGAATGTTACTACATGGCCTTCCTGTGAAAAGCCCGCAATTGGCCGCAAGAGGATTAAAAAAAATATCAGGGATAATCTTATCCCCGCGAACCATTTTCTGTTTGAGTAAGCCATAGGATAAAAAATAATGTGTGAAGAACTTGTTTTGTATTACAAATGAACATTGTAGTGCCCTTATTGGCAATCTTGCAATGAACGGTTTCCAATTATTTTTTCTTCTCAATCCTTTCAAATGCACCCAGGTCGGGGCCCGCATCGTCAAGGCGGTTATCGTGTTTTATATCAGTAGGATATGGTTTGGCATACAAAATTTTGCCAAAGTCCTTTGCGACAGACAAGGTGTCCAGTTCGAAATTTCCTTTGTATGGATTTTTAAATCTGGGAACTACATTCCTTATTATATCAACAAAGCGTGCAGGTTCCGCAAGTTTGAATGTATCCGGGATCTGAATCAAACACTTGTCAAAAAGATAATTTGCTGCTCCTTGTTTATCCATCGAAACAAGAAGTTCGTTTGTCCTGTTTCCTGTAATGATACAATTGCCAAAAGTGGCACCCTTCATTTCGCCAACCAATCTTGTACCACTTTGGTTATCAATTATATAGTTTGAGACTACCAGAGTCTCGGTTGTGCGCAATCCGGAGGATATTTTATTGTAATAATTGGCAAAAGTTGTATGGTAAAATTGGTAGTCACCTCCTAATAAAAGTGCTGTATTATAGTATCTTACATTTGAAATAATACAATTGTAGGCGAGGATCTTCGATTTCATAGCCCAGATACCCGACCAACTCATGTTCTCAATCCGGGTATTTGAAAGTTCCAGAGAGGCAAAACCGGCATGCTCGATCGTCCCAACCTGCAGGCCAATATTTGCATTCTTGATTTTAGCGTAATTAATCCTGTTGTTGTGGCTGCCTGAATAAAGGATGATCCCGTTCCATTGGTCCGGCAAATCATTGAAAGCTGGTTCCAATCGGTCGCCCTTAAATTCTACCGGTTCCTCAAGTGTTCCCATCACTTTTAACGTCCCCTTAATTTTCAGCCCGGCATTTTTGTGGAAATAGACGGTCGCTCCAGGATCAATTGTCAATGTCATTCCTGAATCAACAAACATTTCATTATAAACAAGATAGGGTCGGTCGTTGGTCCAAATGGCGGATTTTGCCAGATCTGATTTTACAAGCACAAAATCCTGTCCCCAGGCCATTAACCGAACTTTCTGGTCAATGTTGTTTACCCTGAAAATAATTGAATCTTCAGTGATCAATGGACCGCTTTTTCCAGTCTTTGCAAGGGTTGCTTCAATAAAAATAAAAATACTGTCTTTTGCAGGAATTGACACATTGTAAGTCTCGTTAGCGGCTTCTCCATTTACATTAATCCGAAAACCGCTCTCTTTCCCTCCCGCAAGCCTGACTGAGGAAATCACTACATTTTCATTGGTCTGATTGATGACCCTGAGATTTTTGGTCGGGGAATCGATGGAGGTGAAGAGTGTGTCGAATGTTATTGTATCTGTGGAAAAATGAAGGACCGCATCAGATGAGGAGTTCATCCCCTCTTTTTCACATGAATAAAAGAGAGAGATCAACCCTATGATTACCAATATTTTAATTAGGTAGTTCATTATTGATTGTCATTCGATTATATCAGATACCTGCAAAAAACAAATACCTCAGGATATTATTTCAAAGTTAATATCTTTTGTCAAATACAGTTAACGTTTTTTAACTATTTTATTATATTTTTTTGAATTAGCAATAAGCCGATAAAAGTAATTGCTCCATTAATTATAATCAACTCAAAACCAATTTGATAGCCATTGAACAAATTTCTGGAAAGAATCTCGGTCCCCCATGCTAAAAATGGAGAACAAAGGGTTACAAGTGGCACCCAACGGTCTTTTACATTTTTTTTGGTAAGAAACCCGAAGGCAAAAAGTCCCAGAAGTGGGCCGTAGGTATATCCGGCTGCCTTGAAAACTGCTACTACAACACTTTGATCATTGATGATCCTGAAAATCATGATGACTAGAAAAAGCAAAAATGAAAATGCGATGTGTGTGCGTCGTAATACAGATGAACGATTTTCTTTCGGCCGGTTATTGATATCAAGGAAATCAACGCAAAACGCTGTGGTCAAAGAGGTAAGGGCAGAATCTGCACTTGCATAGTTTGCAGCTGTAATTCCTAGCAGGAAAAAGATCCCGATCAGTAGGTTCATGTGGTTGAGGGCGAGGAGGGGGAAGAGGTAATCCGATTTTGCGGGAACCTGAATCCCATGAAGATCGGCAAAGATATAGAGCAGAACCCCAAGCATCAGGAAAAGGGCAACAACCCCTACAAAAATTGCACTGAAAGTGAGCATGTTTTTTTGGGCTTCTTTTAAACTCTTGCAGGTCAGGTTTTTTTGCATCATATCCTGATCAAGTCCAACCATAACGATCGTCACAAAAATCCCGGCAATAAACTGTTTGAAGAAGTATTTCCCTGATTTCACGTCCCAATCAAAAATCCTCGAATAGGGATGCTCACTTATTTTTTTCAACGTTTCGGGAACCGACCAATCAAAACTTGAAAAGATATAGTAAATGGTCAGGATCACGGCTGTAAGCAGGAAAATCGTTTGAAGGGAATCTGTCCAGATGATGGTCTTTACCCCACCCCGGTAAGTGTAAACCCAAATGAGTAAAATACTGATCAATACCGTTATACCAAAGGGGATTCCAAGTTTGTCGAATAGAGCCAGTTGCAGGACTTCGGCAACCAGGTACATCCGAAATGCAGCACCTATGGTTCTGGATAACAGGAAAAAGAAGGAACCCGATTTATAGGTATAGAAACCAAACCGTTGCTCAAGATACGTGTAAATCGAAATCAGGTTAAGCTTGTAATAAACTGGTAGTAAAACAAGGGCGACAGTCCAGAATCCGACCAGATTGCCCATAATAAACTGAAAATATGTGCTTGCCGAATTCCCTACTTCACCGGGGACAGAGATAAAGGTAACCCCTGAAATCGTTGTCCCGATCATTCCGAAAGCAACAATAAACCATGGTGATTTACGGTTGGCAGTGAAGAAACTATCGGTGGTTGCCGATTTGCTCGTGAGATGGGCTATAAAAATCAAAAGGAGAAAATATCCCCCCAACAAGGATGCAATTAATACTGGGCTCATTTCGGCAAATTAAAATCGTTGTACAATAAATATTTTTTTCGGATCAGTTGATAATCATTGAGTTCCTTTGCCCAGCTTTGACGGATTTCAATTTCTGTTTTATCCTCAAGTATCATTTTCAATACTGAGTCATTCCCCATGAGTTGATTGAACCATTTGCTTCCGGTAAGGAATTCTTCTTTATTCTGGAATTTCTTGAGCCAGTCCATAAAATAAGATAACGTGAACCTGGGAACCACTTTTAATTCGCGGAAATCGTCTCCAAAACACAACTTGTCTTTCTGAAGTGGATTGAGTTCCATCCCTTTCAGGCTTTGTGGCGTAAAACTAAATTTACCGAATGCCTGATTGGGATAACCCAAGACCTGAAAAGGGAATTGTGTTCCACGCCCTACGCTCACACTTGTTGCCTCAAAAAAGCAAAGCGACGGATAAAGCCTGATGGATAAATAATTGGGAAGATTAGGCGAAGGCTTTACTGGAGGGTCATATTTTGAATCATGAGTATAATTGGTCACTTTTATTACTTCAAGTTTCGTCTGGACACCGTTGGCGAGCCACTTTTCTCCATTGATCATCCGGGCAAGTTCGCCAATTGTGCAACCGTGAACGACTGGAATCGGATCCATCCCAACGAAGGACCTGAAAACAGGTTGAAGAATCGGGCCATCAATGTAATCGCCATTTGGGTTTGGCCTGTCAAGGATCAACAATGTTTTGTTGTTTTCGGCACAAGCCTCCATAATGTAATGCAATGTACTGATATAAGTGTAAAACCGGCAGCCAACATCCTGGATATCAAAAATAACAATATCTACATCAGCAAGTTGTTCTGCAGATGGTTTACGGTTTTTTCCATAAACGGAGATGATAGGAATACCGGTTTTGTCGTCTTTTGAGTTATCGACCTTTTCACCAGCCCCTGCTTCGCCCCGGAATCCATGCTCGGGGGCAAAGATTTTTTTTATTGATATCTTATTGCTGATCAGGAAGTCAACCAAATGAAGGTTACCGATCATGGAAGTTTGGTTAACAACCATTGCGAGATTCTTGTCTTTTATTTTTGAAAAGTACAAATTTGGTTGTTCTGCACCAGTCATGATTTTCTTTGGCTCTGCATTGACAATCAGTGCAATACCAATAATAAAAATCAACAATGACCCATATTTAAAAAGGTTTAGATTGGTTATTTGGTTCTTGCAATAAAAAAATAATTTTCTCATGATCATCAATTCTAATTGTTCATGTAATAAGTGGTTTTCGGAATAATCCGATACTAAAGTTTCAGTACAAAGATTCACAAAGTATTTAATAAAATCGGAATTATTAAAGTTGTTTTTAATAAAAAAATTAAAAGAGTTCCTCTTTGGTTTGGTTTTCTATATTTGCAGGAGAATTCAAATTGAATTGATTTGTACATTTATTTATGCGAAAGTTATTATATATCACCATATTATCATTTTTCAGTATCTTTTTATCAGCTCAACCGAAGGTCAGGCCATCGTTTCTCCAGTTTGAAATGGACCAATGGGTCGATTCAGTGTTCAATTCCCTTTCTGTTGATGAGAAGATCGGGCAACTGATCATGGTTCCGGCGTATTCTTCAAAGGGAAACAGCCATATCCTGCAAGTTCTTAAACTGATAAAGGAGAATAAAATCGGGGGGATCATCGCGATGCAAGGCGGTCCAATCCGCCATGCAAGGATGGTCAACCGGTTTCAGGAAGCGTCAAAAACCCCTCTTCTTGTAGCCATTGATGCCGAATATGGTTTGTCGATGCGTCTTGACAGTTGTATTAAATATCCTTATGGATTTATGCTTGGTGCCATCCCCAACGATACTTTGATTTATCAGCTGGGTTCCGATCTGGGGCGGCAATGTAAAAGGCTGGGGATCCATATCAATTTTGCACCAGTGGCAGATGTGAACAGCAATCCCTTGAATCCAGTAATTGGATTCAGGTCGTATGGGGATGATCCTGAACGTGTTGCCACAAAGTCCGTTTTTTATGCATTAGGTCTTCAATCACAACAGGTGTTGGCAACTTTAAAGCACTTCCCCGGCCATGGGGATACTCAGAAAGATTCCCATTATGAACTTCCCGTCATTCGACACAACCGTTCACAACTCGATTCGCTTGAATTATACCCATTTCATAAGGCGATTGGCTTTGGTGTTGGTGGAATCATGACCGGGCATTTAAGCGTCCCGGCCCTGGACAGCAGCGGTGTAGCAGCTTCAGTTTCAAAAGCCATCGTTCACGATTTGTTGCTTGGGCGGTTTGGTTTTGAAGGCTTGGTTGTTACCGATGCTATGAACATGGATGGTGCTACCGATCCGGATGATCCTATGGACAAATGTGCCAAGGCACTTATTGCAGGAAATGACATCGTCGAATTTGTAATCAATCCGGCAAAGACGATTGCAGCTATAAAAAAGGCAATTGCCGATGGTCAGATTACAATGGAGGAGATCAACCAGAAATGTAAAAAAGTTTTGATGGTCAAGCGATGGGCTGGATTAAATCAATATCTGCCCGTAAAAACTGAAAACCTATACACCGATCTGAACCAATCCGCTTACCGGATGTCATTGCGAAATGTCGCCCAACAGTCATTGACGATCCTGCAAAATTCAAATCGGCTCTTGCCCCTAAAACGATTGGATACATTGAAGATCGCAACCTTGAGTATCGGAAGGGGAAATACAACAGGTTTTCAACGTTCCTTGGACCGATATACAAAGATGGACCACTATTCCATCTCTAAAGATGCAGATAATGAGACCATTAAAAAAACAATGGCTCAATTGAAAAAGTATAACCTCGTTATCGCAGGATTAAACAATCTTGGCAATTTTATTTCATCCGACTACCGCATCACCAAGTCTCAGGTGAATGTTGTCAAGTTGGTCGCAAATATGGAGAAATCGGTGATTGTACTTTTCGGGAATCCCTATGTACTCAATTACCTTGAATCGGTCGATAAGGCCAAATGTCTTGTTGTGGCATATGAAGAAAATTCCGAAACGCAGGACCTGGCAGGTCAACTTTTGTTTGGCGCTTTCGAGGCACAAGGGTGTTTACCGGTTACTGTCAACGAACTTTACCACTCGAAAGATGGCATAGTGACTAAAACGGCTGACCGGTTCAAATATACCCTTCCTGAGGAATTGGGTATTGACTCGACTTATCTAAAAAAAAAAATTGACTCACTTGTAAATATAGGACTTACACATAAAGCTTTCCCTGGGTGTGAGGTATTTCTGGCCAAGGACGGGAAGGTTTTTTTTGAGGAATCTTACGGATACCATACGTACGATGGGGAACGTCCTGTATCACAGGATGATCTGTTTGACTTTGCTTCACTGACCAAAATCCTTGCTCCTGTCCCCGCATTAATGCGGTTGAGTGACGAGAAAAAGTTTTTTGTGAACAAGCGGATGAGCGATTACCTGACCGATTGGAAAGGTAGCAATAAGCAGGAGTTAATCGTCGCCGATGTTCTTTCCCATCAGGCACGTCTCAAACCTGGTATCCCTTTCTGGCTGAAAACCGTTGATGCCAAAGGAAATTTTAAACCAGGTTATTTCTCAAAAGATTCAACGGCACAATACCCTTTCAGGATAAGTCAGGACCTTTTTATTCTGGGAAGCTTTCGGGACACAGTTTATTCAATGATCACAAAATCGAACCTGATCAAGCGAAAGCACTATGTTTATTCGGATATGGGTTTTATTGTCTTTCCACGGATTATTGAACTGCTTTCCCAAAAGGAATTTGAAACTTATCTGAAAGAGAATTTCTACCACCCTTTGGGTGCATATTCCCTGACCTACCGTCCCTATTTATACCACCCAATCGACCAGATGATGCCCGAGGAGAATGACGAGGAATTCCGTAAGACATTGATACAGGGGTTTGTCCATGATGAGAGTTCAGCGGTTCTTGGAGGCATTTCGGGAAATGCCGGTTTGTTTGGTACAATCAATGACGCTGCAAAGTTGATGCAAATGTACCTTAACTATGGTTATTACGGTGGCGACAGGTATTTGTCTGAAGCAACAATGAAGGAGTGGACAAAGCGGCACTTTGAGAAATTGGACAACCGGCGTGGCTATGGTTTTGATAAACCCTATCCCCGAAACAATCTCAGGAAGGTTGGCGAGGCCTATCCTGCACCATTGGCCAGTGATGCGAGCTTTGGGCACAGTGGTTTTACCGGTACTTTTGCCTGGGCGGATCCAACGACAGGAATATTGTTTCTTTTCTTCTCGAACCGCATCTATCCCAAGCGTACGAATAACCTGATCAACCAGTTAAATCTTCGTGAAATGATCCAGCAAGAAGCTTATGAATTGGTTAACAAAGGGACTTTAGGGTATTAATTGGCTTATATGTTTTATAACAGTTTTTTTTTGAATGATCTAAGAAAATTGAAATAATGTCGTAATAAATTGAAATACATTGAAATAGAAATGTGTAGGGTTTTCCTCAATTGTTAATAAATCTAAAATTTGGGGCTCTTAAAGAAAAGTTGTTAAAATTCGGTTACAACATTGAATAATTAGTGTTAATTTTCGGCGTATCCAAATTGATCGACTTCTTTAATATTGTATATTAATTATTAACTCTTTAAATTTTTTATCATGACTAAAAAAATAACCTTCAATGAGCTGCGGGATATCAAAGATCATTTACCTCACGGTTCGATGCAACGGATTGCACAGGAGCTTGGGATTGAAGTTGAAACCGTGAGGAATTATTTTGGTGGAACGCACTATGAAAAAGGGACGTGTGTAGGGATGCATATAGAACAGGGGCCGCAGGGCGGGATCATATTATTCGACGACACAACCATCTTAGACAAAGCTCAGGAAATTTTGGCAGGTAAATAGTCATATCAGAAATACAAACTTTTCAACTGCCCCTACATTGGGGCAGTTTTTTTTATAGCTTTACATCTGAAATTTAATTGCTATTCGTAATGAAATTTGTATTGGTGATATAATTCTATTAATCAATTAATTACAATTTTATGAAAAAACTTATTCTGTTTAGTGGAGTTTTGTTGATTGCCTTTGGTGGTTTTGCTAAAAAGGGAATGAAACCACTCTTTAATGGAAAGGACCTTGAAGGTTGGAATACATTTATTGGACCTAAGGAAAAAGGGGGGACTCCGATTGGGTTGAATGTAGATCCTATGAAAATCTTCACCGTTACCGAGCTTGAGGGAGCAAAAGTTTTGCGCATCTCAGGTGAAATCAATGCCTCAATTGCATCAAAAAAGGAATACAGGAATTACCATATCCGGATGGTTTTTAAATGGGGCGATAAAATGACGACACAATTTAATTCAGGATTGTTGTACCATAGTTACGGTGAATTTGGTGCCGGACTTGGAGTCTGGATGAGTTCCCATGAATTCCAATTGTGTACGAAAAAAATGGGCGATTCGTATTGTATGGGCAAAAGCTACTTCGAAATTCCTGTTGTAAAGAGCAGTGATGGAAAAACTTACACGTATTCCCCAACAGGTGAGAAAACGACTTTTGGACAAGGCCAAACGGCTGCAAATGGGACCAAAGCTGTCGATTTCGAAAATCCAAAGGGTGAATGGAACGTGATCGATTTATATTGCTTTGGCCGAACCTCCGTTCATGTTGTGAATAATGGAGTGACTATGGTCAATTACAATTCAGGTAAAATTGAAGATGGAAAGGTACTTCCACTTACTGGGGGGAAAATCCAGATCCAGTCGGAAGGTGGCGAGCTTTATGTCAAAAGCCTTGAGATCGAACCGATTAAGGCGATACCTGCAGAGTTGCTGAAATAGTTTAGTTAGGTGGAAGCTGGTAAAGCCACTTCTTACACGAAAAATACCCTTTATCAAAACGATAGAGGGTATTTTTATTTAAGGTCTGACAACCAGAAGAATGAAAATCTGGTTAGGCATATTTATGCCTAACCACCCAGCCCTAAAGGGCATCTCTCTTGGAGGGGAATGGTTCATAGTTTGTGAAGAGTAGTTGATCAAAAATCTATAAAGAATTGTATTACAATTTTATACGTAATTTAATAATCATTTTTAAACTCTTAACATTTTCAAAAAAAGGATCACGCTTGGAAATTCCCCTCTTTGGAGGGGTGGCGAAGCCGGGGTGGTTAAGTGTGGAATACCCCTTTTCTCTATTGCTTTTCGTTTTAAGATACTCAATAACAAGTTGTTGTGTTTGCCTTATTAAGGGGGTGATATTTAATTCAAAAACATTGGAAGTTTATTAATCTTTTTAAGTCGTTACAAACGACAAACAAAATCCCCCTCGTTGCAAACGAGGGGGATATGAGGAGTCTGAATTTTAATTGATAATTGCTCCTTATTGCAGCACAAACTCTATCGGAACCGTATATGCCACATCCACTGCCTGCCCATGCTGTTTGCCGGGTTTCCATGCTGGTAAAAGGCCAACGACCCTTAGTGCTTCGGCATCGAGAGAAGAGTATACTCCCCTGGCTATTTTGGCATTCGAAACTTTTCCATCACTACCAACCACAAAATTCACGAACACTTTTCCCTGGATTTTTTCCTTCTGGGCTTCAACGGGATACATGATATGCTGTGCAAGAAAGCTACGTAAAGCTTTCGACCCACCCGGAAATTCAGGCATCTCCTCCACAACTACAAAAACTTCCTTTTCACCTTGGGGCTTTTGGATGCCATAACCGATGACTTTTAAAGCATCAAGGTCTTTAGGTTCTCCAAGATTTGTTCCATTGGTTGATTTAAACTTTATCTTTGGGTCGATCGGAAAGCCAACCACGTATTTAGTTGAATCAACTTTCGTGGAACCCTTTAGATTGATCATCACAACTCCGTCGCGTCCTTTCTCGCCATAATTCTTAACTGCATTATCCCCTTTTAAAACATTGATCGACTCAATGCGGTTTGGATCAATACTTTTTACTTCGGCAGCGCCTATTTCAACGCCATCCACCAGATAGATAGGTTCCGTTTTGGTGCCATCAGCTGTTCTGAGCTGGATACCCTTCTTCTTTGACGTGATCAGGATTACCCCATTTTTGCCTTTTTCTCCATATATTGCTGTGGCCGACTTATCCTTTAGAACACTGATCGACTCAATATCCTCCGGTTTTACCTGGTACATTTTGCTATATTCAATGGGTACACCGTCCACGATAACATATGGAGGATTCTTTGAATTTGTACTTATTACCTCATCGACATTTTTTACTGGTGCCGGTGGAGGAGGCGGTGGAGGAGGAGGGTTGAAGCTAACAGTGGGTGCTGTTTTTGCTTTTGAATCAGAATCTGATGTGATCTTCTTCGTAACAACCTCAATTGCACCATTTTTTCCCTTTTTCCCAAATTTGGCCAAAGCTTCCTTTCCTTTCCAAATCGTGACCGATTCCACCCCTTCAGCCAGTATTTTGTCGAACTTGCTTTTTTCCGTTAATACACCATCAACAAAACAGAGTGGTGGGTTTTTAGGATCAAATTTATCCGTAAATGTTTCAGGTTTTTTCTTTTCTGCATAACCAACTACTGTAATCTGCTCTAAACCAATTGTGGATCCTTCCATGTTGATCACCATTGGTTGACCAAAAACAGGTTTTACTTTTGCTGATGCCAAACCCACAAATGAGACTACAATTTCACCATTTTCGGGGACGCCTTTTAAGGTAAAATTTCCTTCAGCATCCGATATTGTTCCAATCGTGGTGGCAACAAGAACAATTGCCGCACCCGACAATGGTTTGCCATCGCTTTTCCTAAGCACCTGGCCTTTTACCTCCCCATCGGTATTTGATTGAATAACAGGATGGTTTGTCTGAACATTGACTGGAGTGATATACTCCGGTTTCGCGAAAGCATAGAAAACAAAGGCAACCAACGGTAATACGAGCAGCACCTTGAGTTTCCTGAATGGGGATTCTATTGTTTTTTTCATCATTTTAAATCTTTTTTTGTTGAGTGAATAACTAAACGAATTTGCAAGACTGATCACCGGCGCCCCGAGCATCTGGTTAAGCAATGTTGCGTGATAAATAGCCGGATCTGAAGTACGCTGCAAAGCCAACTGATCGGCCAGGTATTCGTGGTTCTGCCTGACCAACCGAGAGTAAACCCATACGAAAGGATTGAACCATTGCAACATACATAACAACTCGACGAGAAGCAGGTCGAACCAGTGCCACTGTTGGATATGCCCGCTCTCGTGGTTCACGATCTCTTTCATCTCAACATCAGTGGTTGAAGGATTGACAAAGACAAAGGAGAAAAATGAAAACGAGGAAGCATATTCGTGGGTGCGCACCAATTTTACAGGGCCATTTTTAACATAACCGGCTTTCCTCAGTTTTTGAATTACCATCCAGGTTTGCCGGACCAACCGAAAAACAGAGAAGAGAATTCCTGCGAGATAGAAGTACCAGTAAAAGGGGATTGCGGACGTTTCAGGCACAACCGCAACCGGTGTCAGGTCGCCAAGCGAAACTTCAGCCTGAGGTAACGAAGGTAACAATACGGCATAACGCCATGTAAAAAACGGAAAAACGATCGAGGCGATAATTCCCGAAAGGAGGTAAATCCGGTTAAGCCGGAAAAATTGTTCGTTGCGCAAAACGACCAGAAAAACCAAAGCGAAACCGGTCAGCCAAACCGCCGATTTTAAAAGATACATTCCAAGTGTTTCCATGTTAATCGTTTTTTTTGCGTTTCGACAACTCCAATTTGGTCTCTTCGAGCAACAATTCAAGGTCTTTGATCGAAAGGTCTTTCTCGCGGGCAAAAAACGATGCCATGGCAGGGAACGAATTGTTGAAATAGTCGTTCATCAAACCAAACAATTGCTTTCCGGAGTACTCCTTTTTCATCACGAGCGGATAATAGACAAATACCTTCCCATAATCTTTGTGACCAACGAACCCTTTCTTCTCTAAAATCCGGATCACCGTCGATACTGTATTTCGTGCAGGTTTGGGTTCATCGAAGTGGTCGCGGATATCCTTGACCAACCCTTCGCCCATTTTCCACAAAATCTGCATCACCTGTTCTTCTGCTTTTGTCAGTTGCATTTGCTGTGTTTTTAATGTCAATCCTTCAACACAAACATACAACTATATTTATAGTCATGCAAGTATTTTTTAAAATAATTGACTATTTATTTAGTCAATATAATATATTGAAATATAGAGAAATACAGTCGAAATGTAGTTTTTTATTTAATTTATTGTGAAATTTATTGGTTTGCCTCTGCGTAAATCAGCGTGATCTGCGGGAAATAAATAGAAAAATCTCCCGCAGATCCCGCAGATTGTCGCAGAGGCAATGAAAATCAATTTATGATCCAATTCAACAGTCAATCAAACCCATTTAGAAATAGATCCCATTCTTTCTGATTTCATTTATGGCCTTTTTTTCATGTTCAATTCGTTTTTGTTTTTCTTCAATTGGCATTTGATGGGTCACGCCGAGATATTCTTTTGAAAACCCGGTTAAAATATGGTCAAAAATCAATTTAACCCTTTCAATATGAAAATCAGACGTAATGACCTTAACCGGGCAGTTGCTGTCGCTATTCAACAAAACCTGCTTTGCTTTAACAGCATCCTCTACCGAATTTGATGATAAAGCGATATCCATGAAATATTCTTTATCTATACCGCGATTCATCAGATAATCAATGGCATAATGGGCATGAGGTTGATCTGCTGTGTTGAAATGCTCCCCAAAACCTCCGGTACAAAGGACAAGGTTTTTATGGAGGTCAAATATTTTTAAACAGTAGTTCAGTCTGTCCACCGCTACATCCCCCAACTTGCCTTCAGCAGAATTAGGGGAACCCAAAACAATCAGCACTTCTTTCATATTAATATATGGTAAAATTTCAGATCTGCGCCAGCCCTGCTATAAATAACCTCATAGTGTTATACCCATACCGTAAATATCTGTTTATAAAGGAAATGTATCATTTTTCATGGAATTGTTTCCTGATATTGAAATTGAAAACGATAAATTTCCTATTTCTATTTTATTTCCATTTATTTCCTTTTTCTATTTCCCGTCAAAATATTGTATCAAACTATAAACCTGGCTGTTCAACTCTTTCATCAAGTCGGTCATGGGTGTCCAAAGTTCATAATCGTTGTTGACGATCCCTTTGTTGGCATCGATGTTCGAAGGGTCCACCCCTTTTGCAGTTGGGTCGTTGTCCTGGTACTTAAAATAGTGCCAGCCGATGCAGTTTTTCGATTCGAGCAGGGCCAGGTTGTAGTTCTGGTAAAACAGACCACGGTCGCGTTGCGTTTTGACAATCCAACCGGCACCACTCTGGTTTGGCATACCAGAATCTTCGCCTTTCGTATAATATTCGGTGACAATAAACGGTTTGCCTGTCCATGCTGCCCAGTTTGCCATCTGGGTGGAATCGGGTGTCCAGTAATTGTAATAATTATTTGAAATCAAGTCCAGGTATTTCCCCGCTACCTTCATAAATTCGGCATGGTTTTTCTCGTCACTGTAAAACCTGGCCCCAATGAACATGTGATTGGGGTCGTATTTTTTAATGGCCTTTGAAACCACCGAAAAATATTTCTCACCCACCAGGGCCATAAAGACCTCCCGATGTTGATCAGTGATCTGTTCAATGGTGATCTTATTTTCTTTAAGATATTGAACTGCTGCCATATGGCCAGGTTCCTTTTCGGGAAGGGCAAGGAAGTTATCGAGCGACCTGACTTTAAACGGCATCTCATTGTCGGAAAAATGGCCAAAAAGATTGGGATCGTCTTTTGTTACCAGCAATTTTTTTGCATGACGGTCACAGAAGGTCTCAAATTCAGGATCGAACACAAAAATGGCATCGTTCGGATACCCTGTATGGCCGGGTTGCTGGTAAGTCCCGCCACGTTCCTTGCCGTAGGTGCTCATGAAATTCCAATTGATCGTATAAGCCAATGGATGATCAGAATACTTATTTGACTTTATAATAGCCTCATAATCAGACCATGATCCAGCACAATTAAAACCAATCCCCTCAAGGATCTCCCGAGTTTTGTCCATCCATTTTTCTGGAGAACCAAATTTGTTGTTGACAGCTTTTTCATTCCGTTCGGACTTTCCCATGCTGATGCTGTTGAGCGCAACGTTGATATAACAATAGCCTTCAGGATCGATGCCCCACCAACGGTCCCCAATTTTTGCTACATAAAAGAATCCTGTTTGTTTTACACGTTTTTTAAGCCACCCACCATACCTGCTAAGTTCAGGTGCGTTTTCGGAGGATTTGTATCCTGGCAAAAGGGCAACTGTCCTTGTTTCAAATGGTTCATATGGAGTATACTTCACGTTACCACCATTGTAGAGCCTTCGTTGTGCTTCGACCTGAATGGTTTTTTGCAGTGGCTTTCTTTGCGATACCAAATCTTTTCCGGACTGCGCCGAAATCCTGCCGACGCTGATCAGCAACATGAAACAAATCAATAACTTCTGCATATTTTTAATTTAATTCCGTTTTAGCGGGTTTAAAAAGTGGTTAAAATTAGCGATAATCCGAATTGTTGTACATTATTTTTACCTTTATATTTAATTTCTGAAACGACCGATTGGTTGATCATTTATTTATATAAGGATGTGGCCCTGAAATTTAGAAGTGCGGATAATGATTTGTGGTTCAATAAATTTACTATAAAGATTAACAATGACTTACAGTTTTAAAGATGTTATGTCGGCAAAAACAGACGTTGAATTATATGGAATAGTGACCGGATCGGCGGATGATTATCAACCGTCAGCCCTCGCAGCTGCCAATGAAGAATTTACGAAAAGAAATTTTTCGGCAAAACAGATCAATATATTGGAAAAAGATGCGGTTCGGCAACAGCAAATAAAGGATAGCGAGTCCCTTAGTATGAACGATTCAGGTCCGCAGATCCTGGAAAAGATTTTTCCGGGAATTGTCAATGCGATCACTCCGGGGACCTTACCGGAAGACGAAACCGATAAAAAAAACTGGCAGATCGCGAAGCAAATTTTTAAATGGTCTTCAATCGGAGTAATTGTATTATACGTCATCCTCGAACTTATATTTTCCAAATAATAAGATATACGGACAAGACATTTTTCGACCTTTACAGTCGTTCCTTCATTCTTTCATTCCTTAATTCCTTCATTGTTACATTCATTCATCATCTCTCTCCCTCACCCCTTCTCCCATTTCACCCAATTCCCGGCAATTCCATTCCTGTAATTTTTCGGTACAATTCGAGTGCAAAAAGATCGGTCATTCCTGAAACAAAATCAACAACTGACTGTATTTTAGTATAATATGAATCATCGAGGCATAAGTATTGTTGTGGTATAAGGGCCAAAAGTTTTTTAGATAAAAATTCTTCTGGCTCGATCACTGCCGTGATAAATGCATCGAGAAGCGTCCCAAGGATCTTGTAACCTGCTATTTCGATCTCGATTACAGCCCGGTCACTGTAAATCTTCCCGATTGAAACCGTTTTTATTTTAGCCATCGCACTCCTTGAGGGTTCAGGCAAGGAGGAAAATAGCGGCTTAACAGTGTTTGAACAATTGACTTCATCAATCGTTGAATTAAAGATGTCGGCACATTCCCTTGTAAGTTTACCGATCACCAATGCGCGCAGATATGCAATTCTTTCGTTATGGTCGCTTACCTTTCCAAAATTATCATCTATAGATTTAAGCGTCCTGGCATCGGTTTCTGGATGAAAAAATGCCTTGAACAACTCTTCAGTTTCGGAATAGGTAAGTATCTTTAGTTTATGCGCATCTTCTACATCCATAATCTGATAGCAGATGTCATCAGCTGCCTCAACAAGATAGACCAATGGAAATCGCTTGAACTGCAATGGGTTGTCTGATACCTGTTCCATTCCTAGCCGTGTGGCAATTTTCTGAAATAGCTCTTTTTCGCTTTGAAAGAATCCGAATTTGGGTTTGCCTCCCGAAAGTAAAGATTCAAAGGGGTATTTGACTATACTGGCCAATGTGCTGTAAATCAATGCGAATCCTCCATCTCTTTTCCCTGAGAACTGATGGCTGAGTACCCTGAAGGCATTGGCATTACCCTCAAAACAGGTAAAATCGCACCATTGGGCTTCGGTAAGGTTTTCCTTGTATTTCTTTCCATTTCCCCTTTTGAAGAAATCTGCAATCGCACTCTCACCGGCATGACCAAAGGGAGGATTTCCCAAATCGTGTGCAAGACAAGCCGCAGAGACAATTGATCCTATCTCCCCGATTTTCTTTTGAAGGCTTAAATCCAAAGTTTGGTTGCCGGCATGAACAGAAACCAGGTTTCCCAAAGAACGTCCCACACTTGCTACTTCAAGGGAGTGGGTCAATCGGTTGTGGACGAATATGCTGCCAGGCAATGGAAATACTTGCGTCTTGTCCTGAAGCCGCCGGAACGGGGACGAAAAAATGATCCGGTCGTAATCACGCTGAAAGGAGGAACGGATATCCTCATTATTCTGAAAATACCGGTCTTCCAATCCTAATCTGCAATCTGTTATCAATTTGTCCCAATCTAACATACTATGGATGATTAAATTATAAATGATTTAAAAGAAGGGCTGCTGGCTATTGGCGACTGGCCACTGGCAATGGGAGATCAGCGAATAAAAGACTTAAGCTAAAACCAGCCACAAAAAATCAAGTGTAAAAAGCGGTTTTCATTACCTCACGATACCAGCCAGTCGCCAGTTGCCAGCCGCATTTGAAAGCTAGAATCGCACGAATTCCCCGCATTTCCGCCAAGGGAAGATTATTTTACACGCCAAAGTTCTCCGTTTTTTTGGGGATTCCAAAATTTATTTGATCTTTACCCTCTTAACTGAATATTTTCGCATTTAAATTTTCGCTTTATGTTGTCACCCATGTTTAACGGTTTGTTGTTACCATTATTAGTTGCCATGTTCCTGGCAATCAATATGGGTGGCAGCGGTACTTCTCCTTCATTTGCAACTGCCTATGGTTCAGGAATTTTACGTAAAGACATCATTCCCGGGCTTTTTGGGTTATGTGTTCTGCTGGGTGCGTTGCTTGTGGGTAAGAATACGGCCATCACCATTGGCAAAGACATTCTGCCTGGTGAAAATATGAACTACGCACTGACAACCATTATCCTTTTCTCTGTTTCGATGAGCCTTCTTTTTGCAAATTTACTTGGCGTCCCACAGTCAACTTCACAATCGACTGTTTTGGCCCTTGTTGCACCTGCCCATTATATGGGACAACTAAATTCAAAAAAGGTTTTTTTGGAGATCATTCCTACCTGGATTGTGATGCCAATCATTTCATTTGGATTGATGTACCTGATTGCCAATGTTTTTATCAAACGGTTTGATCTCAAGCATCCTAACTATTTTCAGACCTTAAAACGACAGTCACTATTTCGATGGATCGTAATTATTACAAGTTGTTATGTTGCCCTGTCGATCGGATCGAATAATGTGGCAAACGCTTCAGGTCCAATCGCCTCTATGATCACCAATGAATTGAATATTAATCCCACAGGAGGAAATTTTACATTGATTATGATTCTTTCGACCCTGATCATTGCACCTTCTTTTGGAATCGGAAGCTCAATATTTGGACGGAAATTAATTGTTAAAACTGGTACCGAAATTGTAGACATCGGGAAGGTTGAAGCTTCCATTATCTCCATTATTACAGCAACCTTACTGCTAACTGCGTCTATTACAAGAGGAATACCAACATCATTGGTTCAACTGAATATTTTTGCCATACTCGCACTGAGCGTCTCAAAAAAGGGATGGAAGGAGACATTTTCAAATAAGGTTGTGAAAAGGCAGTGGATCATCTGGTTTATTGCACCATTTTTTGCCTATTTCCTGTCCCTAGTATTGACAATGATGGCCGATAAAGCAGGGTTGCTTCATATTTAAATAAGGTCTGTTTTAATTTTTTTAAGCATTTTCTCCAGTTCGTTGGTATCTGGAAAGTACTTGAGCATCATTGCCTTGAAGTTTGAACCATGATTGGGGATTAGCGTGTGGACAAGCTCATGCACAATTACATAGTCTATTAGTTTGTCGTCCAGCCTCATAAGGTGAAGGTTCAGGTTGATGTTTTTCCGATTCGAACAACTCCCCCAGTTGGTTTTGTTATTTTTTATGGTCACATTCTTATATGCTAAGCCGTGCTTCAGTGCCAATTCAGCAATTCGGACAGGAAGATATTGTTTTGCATCAAATCTCAGGACATTTTCAACAGCTCGTTTAAGTTGGGATTGAAGATCCTCATTACCAAGATTTTTACTCCCAGGAATTTCAAAGAATATTTTTTTCTCCTTTTCGGCATAGCGGATTTTCAACTTTGGACCTTCACCAAGACTTATTTCATAATGATAATTCCGTGTGGAAAACAGATGCCCTGGCTGGATTAAACGGGGTGGTTTTAGCCTTCCGGCCATCTTTTCTTTCGCCTGTAAGATCCACCCAAGATGTTCACTAAGGAATTTTTCACCATTGTTAAATGAAGCCAACCATGGAATTGTCACCCTTGTTGTGCCGTTGGGTTGAACCGATAGTATAAACCTCGTTGCCTGACGGTTTTTTGTTATCGTTATGGTCCCAATATTCTCAACGGTAAGTTGCTTTTTATTCATTCTGATTTTTCATCCCCTATTTATCCTGCAAAAATACCCTAACCAATGCATAATCCACATAGGATTGGAGTAAATCAGTAATAAGCAAATCAAATTTTTATTCCCTTCTTGATTTTTGACCCAAAAAATGATACTTTAACCCGCTATTTTGATTTGCCAGTTTGGTTCTTTTAAAAAAATTGCTGCCATGGGAAAAAACAGGAATGATGATGTTTATGGGATGTTGGGAAAGAATGAATCGTTGTTTGTTGTATCGGGGAAGTCGTTGCCCGGTTCTCTGGTTTTCGAGTCGTTGAATCCATTTCCAGGTTACTACGATCATCAGGAAAACGACATTAAACCAGTTTATCTGTATATTGCACTCGATCACGAATACAGTGTCTTTGATATTGAACGGGCAAAACTGGCGGTTAAAAAAACATACGACTGGCATTTTGAAGCAGCAAAAGGGAAGATCGATCTTTTTGGCAAACATTATGATGTGGTCCGATTGCGGCATCTCGATAGTTTTGACCAGCTTGCTCCGATCCAGAATGAATTTATCAAAGCTGGTTTGAAATTGAAAATGTCATCCTCCAGAAAAGGAAAGGATCAAAATGGATTTATTCAATTGCTGAAACTTTTCCATATCCACAAGCTGGGTAAAGGGATCTTTATCGATACATCGGAAGAATTCCATTCGTATCTTGTCTTGCCACGGCAGCTTTCATGGGATGAATTTGTTGAAACAACCTTAAAGGTTAAGTACAACTGGGAATTGACTGATTTTGATGCGGCTATCGGCTGTTTCTTTATTCATGGGAAATTAAAGGAGATGGTAAGGATTTATTCAAAGAATGTTTCGTTGGAATATTTGACTGCACTTCGGGAACTTTATTTGACGAAAATAAAGAAATAGAAATAAGTTGAAATTAATAGAAATAGGGTGGAAATGAAGGGAAATATGCAGAAATGGATGGATATAATGTAGAGACGGACGGCCGTCCGTCTCTACGCACTGTATTGTGGATTAACCTTTTTTTGAATTGGCAATCATCTGATTAAATATGGACAACTGTTCTTTCATAGCCGCTAATTTATCAGCAGGTTCGGTCCTTGCCTCAAGGAGTATCCAGCCATTGTATTTAATTCCTGTGAAAAGGTTGAACATTTGCTGGTAAGGATATTCGCCAACATTCAACTCACGGATATGTACGGTGTCGCCAAACCATTTTTTAACACTGTTGAAATTTCCTTCGATTCCGGGAGGGAGAAGATCCTGATCGTTGCAATTCCAGCACATTTTCACATTTTTCTCAGTGACCTGCTCGAAAATCGCCTTCATGTTGGGCAGTTCCTGCGTTTTGTTCCCATGACACTCGACCCTGACCAATTGTCCAAGGTCATTGGCAAATTTTCCAACTTCGTTTAAGGAAGTGGCAATCTGGGCTATCGTTTTCTCAACAGGAACACTTGCTGGTAAATCGTTTGGTTTTACTTTAATCCCGGTGGCTCCGATATCCTTGCACAATTTAATGTACTCCTTCGTCTGGTCAATATTCAATCGAAGTTTAGCTGCATCGGGACTATGGTATTCAAAATTAGCACCATAGCCAATACAGGTTACCGGACTATCGGCAAACCTCTTTTTTACTTCGGCACGTTGGGCCGGATTTAATTTGGTCTCAACCCCATGTGCATGATCCACCCGCAGTTCGACCCCAAGTAATCCTGTTTTCTCACAATTTGCAATAATGGTAGGTAAATCCCAATCTTTTGCCCATTGATAGGTCACCAGTCCTAGCTTCATTTCTGCTTTTGGCGATTTCGCCCAGGCAGAGTAAGGATCAATCGTTGCAAGACCAATACCTGCAACTAAACTTTTCTGAATAAAATGACGTCGTGATAAATTGTTCTCCATGATTTGATTTTTAATTCAATTAGTTTGAAGGGGTGAAGATAGGTATTAAAGAATACAATAGGAAGTTATCTGGGCAAAAAAATAAAGTCCATATATTATGCTGTTGATTTGCAAGTTAATTGAAAAGATACCTTAATTTAATATTTTTGTCTGCAATTTGGCCTGAAACTTTGTTTATTTTGCAATTTGAATTACAGATCAAAAAACATGAACATTCTTATTATAGGTTCGGGAGGAAGGGAACATGCTTTTGCATGGAAGATCAGTCAAAGTCCAAAAACAGAGAAACTCTTTATTGCACCAGGCAATGCAGGCACTTCTGAATTTGGCACGAACCTCGAAATTAACATATCCGATTTTCAGGCGATCCGCAAAGCCGTATTGGACAATCAGATAGGGATGGTCGTTGTAGGCCCTGAAGTACCACTTGTAGAAGGTATTCACGATTTTTTCCTTGCAGATGAATTGCTCAAGGGTATACCTGTAATAGGTCCTGTTAGCAGTGGTGCACGGCTTGAAGGGAGCAAGGATTTTGCAAAGGAATTTATGTTTCGACATCATATTCCGACCGCCTCCTATTTTTCAGTTACCAGTAATAACCTAGAACAAGGCCTTGATTTTCTTAAGGGTTTAAATGCGCCATACGTTCTTAAAGCCGATGGACTCGCTGCTGGTAAGGGTGTTCTGATTGTTGAGGATCTGAGTGAAACTGAGCAGGCTTTGCGCGAAATGCTGGGTGGGATGTTTGGCAAGTCAAGCGAGACTGTGGTTATTGAAGAATTCCTGTCCGGTATTGAGTGTTCAGTTTTCGCGCTGACCGATGGGAAAAATTACAAAATATTGCCCGTGGCTAAAGACTACAAAAGGATCGGGGAAGGCGACACAGGACTAAATACGGGAGGGATGGGTGCTGTCTCCCCGGTTTCGTTTGCCGATGAGCTTTTTATGAAAAAGGTGGAAGAACGGATAATTGTACCGACAGTTAAAGGGTTACAACACGAAGGGATCGATTACAAAGGTTTTATTTTTTTCGGTTTGATCAGCGTTAATTCAGATCCGTTTGTGATCGAATACAATGTTAGAATGGGAGACCCTGAAACAGAGGCTGTTATACTTCGAATTAAATCAGATCTTGTTGATCTGTTCGAGGGAGTGGCCAATGGGGATTTATCTGAACGCGAACTGGTAATTGATCCGGAATTTGCTGTAACCGTGATGTTGGTTGCTGGTGGTTATCCAGGCGATTACAAAAAAGGGGATATAATTTCCAATTTTGACAAGGTGGAAGGAAGTATCTTGTTCCATTCGGGAACGAAAATTTCTGGTAGCGGCATTATTACCAATGGGGGAAGGGTAATTGCCGTCAGCTCCAAAGCCAGGAATTTAAAAGAGGCGCTCAAACAATCCTACTACAATGCATCAAAGATTCAATTTGAAAATGTTTATTTTCGGAAAGACATTGGTTTTGATCTTTAATTTTCATTCTTTATGTTATTGCGCATTTTAAAAAGTAATACAATTTTCAGTTCATTGCTGATACCTGTAATTGGTGTTCTTTTCTGGATGCATAGTTTTCAGTCGCCTGGTTTAATTGACATTAATCTGGCGAATGGGGCAATGCCATTATACAACTTGTTTTATAAATTATTCAAAGAGCAAGGTTTCTGGCAGGTTTTTTTCGCTTTTATACTTGTGTTGGTGAACTCTTTTTTTATATCCCAATTGGGATCCAGCTTCCTGTTCCAGAGAAACCGGTCATACCTTCCCGGAATCATTTATTTAATTACAGTATCATCGATTACAAGGTTACAATTACTTTTACCGGTTCATTTTGCTGCCTTATTTGTTTTGATATCAACCTATTTTATCATTGACACCTACCATAAACCAAACGAGATTACCTTTACATTTAATGCGTCCTTCTTTTTATCGATTGGGTCCCTGTTTTATTTCCCGGTTGTCACATTGTTCCCATTGGTTTGGATTGCCATTTTTGTGCTACAAAAAAGCGATAACTGGAGGTTGTTGGTCATCCCTATCCTTGGATTCAGTACGCCCTGGATTTTTCTATGGACTTATTCCTTTCTGACAGACTCGGACACGGCACTATGGAAAGAATTAATGAAAATGCTCTGGGATTATCACAATTCCTATCTTTTTGAACCTTACTTTTGGTTACTCTCTTCAGTAGTTTCGATTGTTACAATCCTCGGCAGTTTATCCGTAATTAGTGTATATCACAGGATTAAGGTCAGTTCAAGAAAATATTTTGTTATTTTCTACTGGATGCTGGGTATTCTTCTTGCATCAGGTTTAGGACTGATTACAATCGGTATTGAAATTGTGGCCTTGTCAACCATTCCTGTTGCCTATTTTATCACCCAATTTCTGGTCATGGGACAGAAATCAATCTGGAAGGAGGCAATTACGTGGGTTTACCTCGCAACCATGGTGTTTTCATTGTATTTTTACAAGTAATTGTCAATCAGGGAAATACCCTTTAATGATCCCCCGTTTTGAATCTTTAAGGAAAAGCAGGATTTCATCGCGCTCACGGGAGGCCTGCATTTCGGCTTCGATCACTTCAAGTGCCTGACTGTTGTTGTATCCTTTCTGATAGATAATCCTGTAAATATCCTGGATCTGACAAATCACGTCATTGCTGAACCCTCGGCGCCGCAGGCCTATCGAATTCACACCTGCAAAAGATAAAGGTTCACGGCCTGCCTTGATATAGGGTGGGACATCTTTGCGAACCAATGAGCCGCCAGAGAGCATTACATGTTTACCAATATGGCAGAACTGATGGATTCCCGAATGGCCACCAATGATGGCAAAATCATCAACAACCACCTCACCTGCCAAGGCAACCGAATTGACAAGAATAACATTGTCACCAACAACACAATCATGAGCGACATGCACATAAGCCATTATCAAACAATTGTTGCCAATCGTTGTCTTGCCTTTTGCCGAGGTGCCCCTGTTTACGGTGACACACTCCCTGATTGTGGTATTGTCGCCAATTTCGACTGTCGAATATTCGCCTTTGAACTTGAGGTCCTGCGGTTCGCCACCAATTACAGCCCCGGCCGAAATTTTGCAGTTTTTCCCAATACGGCTACCCGGAAGAATTGTTGCCGTTGGCCCGATATATGATCCGTCACCTATAACCACGTCGCTCGAAACAGTGGCAAACGGTTCAATGATAACACCTGTGCCAATAACTGCACTTGGATGAATATTTGCTAATGGTTGATTCATTGTTGTTTATTTAAAAACCTATACTCATAGATTATCAGCAACTTATTTATTTTTAACGATCTGTGCCATAAACTCACCTTCACAGACCACGGTATCGCCAACAAATGCGATAGCCCTCATATTTGCAATGCCACGGCGGATAGGGCCGAGCAATTTTAACCTGAAAACAAGGGTATCGCCAGGTGTGACTTTTTTCCTGAACTTGATACTGTCCATCGTCAAAAAGTAAGTTGAATAATCCTCATTTGCAGGCTGGGAGCTGATGACAAATACTCCTCCACATTGGGCCATCGCTTCGATGATCAGTACTCCAGGCATAACCGGCTCTTGAGGGAAATGTCCGACAAAGAAGGGTTCGTTCGAAGAAACGTTCTTCACACCAATGATGTAATCCGATCCTTTTTCGATGATTTTATCAACCAAAAGAAATGGATAACGATGTGGCAGGAATTTTTTGATCTGATTTATATCGTAAATGGCCGGTTTATTTGGATCGTATTCAGGGGCAGTGTTTTCAGAAATCCCCTTCAGATATTCTTTCTGAAGCAACTTTGAGAATTCAGTATTTGGGCCATGACCAGGCCTTTTGGCGACAATGCGTCCTTTGATCCTTTTCCCGATCAATGCCAGGTCACCAATTACATCCAGAAGTTTATGGCGGGCACATTCGTTGTCGAAATGGAGCGTAAGGTTGTTTAAGATGCCTATTTTATTGACATGAAGGTGTTCCTGGTTAAACAGGTCCGCAATCCTGTTCAGTTCTTCAAGAGGTAGTGGCTGGTCCATGATCACAATGGCATTGTCAACATCGCCACCTTTGACCAGATTATTTTTCAACAGCGCTTCCAGTTCACGTACAAAAACAAAGGTACGGCATGGGGCAATTTCTTCTGAAAATTTTGTGTGCCTGTTGTAACTTGCGTATTGGTTTCCAAGGACAACCGAATTGTACGAAATCATTACATCAATGCTGAAATCATCATCGGGATAGGCAATTAATTCGGCACCGGTTTCGGCATTCCTGTAAACGATCTTTCTTTTAATTTCAAAATATTCACGGTCGGCTGTTTGTACAACAAGTCCGGCCTCTTTGAGCATTTTCACGTAATGGGAAGCACTTCCATCAAGGATGGGAGCCTCAGATCCGTTGAGTTCTATAAGGACATTGTCTATTTCGGAACCCACAAGTGCAGCCATTACATGTTCAATCGTGCTGATGGTCACTTCACCATCCTTGAGGACTGTACCACGAGAAGTTCCCCTAACTTTTGAAACGTTGGCTTCGATCATCGGTTGGCTGGGAAGGTCAACACGTTTAAACTTAAACCCAAAATTTTCAGGAGCTGGTTTAAAAGTTAGCGTGACTTCAACACCGGTGTGCAGGCCTTTGCCCGAAATAGTGACTTCTTTTTCAATCGTATTCTGTTTTACATTCATCATTCCCCAATTTTTTTTCGTCTTTTAATGTCCTTAGCTAATTGATCTGTATTTCGAATAAAAAAGTAAATATTTTTAAGGTTGTTGTTCGTTTGATTCGATCGTTTTGACCCGTTTTTGAAGGTCGATCAATTCTTCCCGCATTTTGGGCAAATTACGGATGATCGAATACTGTCTCATGGTGTCCTTAAAATTGGCAGCCGGCGCCCCTAACAATACTGAATTTGGTTTCACCGATGACATTACACCTGATTTTGGCCCGATTTTGGAATTATCCCCAATCGTAATATGACCTGTTATTGCAACATGACCTCCAAACATACAATTTTTCCCAACTATTGTGGAACCTGCCAAACCAGACTGTGCGGCCATTACCGTGTTTTCCCCAATTTCGTCATTGTGTGCGATATGGACCAGATTGTCGAGTTTGACCCCATTTGCAAGTATCGTTGAACCCATTGTGGCACGGTCAATAGTTGTATTTGCCCCGATCTCAACATTGTTGCCAACTGTAACATTGCCTATCTGCTCAATTTTTGAATAAGTCCCATCCGGATTTGGTGCAAAACCGAACCCATCTGATCCGACTACAGAACCTGCATGAAAAATACATGAAGTGCCTACCAAACAATCAGCATAGATTTTAACACCAGAATACAGGACAGTATTGTCCCCGACTTTTACATTGTCCCCGATATAAACATGTGGGTATATTTTCACATTGTTGCCGATCACCGCTTTTTCGCCAATATAAGCGAATGCCCCAATATAGATCTGATCGCCTAAGATGGCAGAACTGCTGACAAATGAGGGTTGCTCAATCCCAACTTTCGACGGTTTTGTTTTTGTGTAAAAATCAAGAAGCTTCGCGAGGGCAGCATAAGCATCTTCAACACGGATTAAAGTACAAGACAGGCTATTGTCCGGTTTAAAATCCTTGTTGACAATCACCAAAGAGGCAGTAGTCGTATAAATAAACTTTGTATAGGCTGGATTAGAAAGAAAAGTAAGCGTGCCTGGTACACTCTGGTCAATTTTTGAAATGCTGCTTACTTTAATATTGCCATCACCTTCAACTTCACCATTCAGTAAAGCTGCAATATCGTTTGCCGAAAACTCCATTCGTTCGTCTTTAATATTTTACGCTGCAAAAATAATTAATAATGATTACCTTGTAATGATTTCTCTTGGATAACACACAAAATGTTTGCGCACGGTCTTGGTCAACCCCTCCAGATTGATATCGGATGCCTCTTTTATATCTTTTAATTTTCCATTTTTATACAGGATATTTATACTTTCGGCTTCTGCGTCATAAGCATTGTTGGTAATTTCCCCATGAATGACCATAAAATCGGCATCGTCTATTTTGATACCCATCTTGTTGAATAATTGTTCCTTAAGAACATTGAGTTTTGCTTCTGAATAGGGTGTCTGAGATAGCTTAATTTTAAACAATTTTCTGTTGATCAGATCGTTGGATAAATTCGCCAGGACCGGATCTGAATGGGACATCCAACTTTTAATGGCACACAGTACATCGGAATCATCCAGGTTCGCAAAATGGTCAAGGGCTTTTTCCCTTATCACAGCATCCGGAGAAAAGAAATCTTCGGATTTGATCTCTTTCCTAAGAAATAACTCAAGTGGATTTGTCGCAGGTACTGGAATTCCAATTCCCGACAGGTAGGATGCACGTTTCAATAAATTGATCATCATGTGCTCGGCAGAGAGGACAGTTTTATGGAGGTACACCTGCCAGTACATCAATCTGCGTGCAATCAGGAATTTTTCGACCGAGTAGATCCCCTTAGCCTCCACAACAAGCTGATCGTGCCTGATATCGAGCATTTTAATAATTCGTTCGGAAGAAACTACACCTTCCGAGACACCTGAAAAAAAACTGTCCCTTCTCAGAAAATCTAGCCGATCCATATCTAGCTGACTGCTAACCAATTGATGCAGGAAGCGTTTTGGATAATTATCCAAGAAAATGTCAATTGCGAGGCTGAGCCGACCATCCATACGAAAATTTAATGCATTCATATAAATGCGTGACAATTCTTCGTGCGAAACTCCCTGGACGATGCTTTGTTCCAATGCATGTGAAAAAGGGCCATGTCCGATATCATGCAATAAAAGGGCAGCAATGACACCTTCCTCTTCCTCATCGGTAATTTTGTTTCCTTTTTTTCGTAACACATCGACCGCCATTCCTACCAGGTGCATGGTTCCGATGGCATGTTCAAACCGTGTATGGTTTGCCCCCGGATACACCATTGAGGAAAGCCCCAATTGCTTTATCCGCCTCAGGCGTTGAAAATAGGGATGTTCAATGATTTCAAGGTGAAGATCGGAATCTAAGTCTATAAACCCCCAAACCGGATCATTTACGATCTTATTTTTTGAACTTTTCAATTTCAGGTTGTATTAAAAACAAGGTCAAATCTAAGAAATGTTCTGTTTTAAAAAACCTCATTTTCACAACTTCCTCATTTAATAAATCATATTACAATTACATGTGAATTTTATTTGGTTTTTTAACACAAAAGATATACTTTTGCATCGGAGAATAATCGAAGGATTAGGGGACACAAAGTCCCCTATTTTATTGATATTAAAAATGATAACAAAGGAAAAGATACAGTATCTGGTCGAAGAAGTGCTTTCGGAAGAGCTGTTTATCGTTGATATTACTGTCGGGGTCGGGAATTCCATTTCTGTCCTTGTCGATAGTGATACAGGGATAAGCATCGGAAAGTGTGTTGACATCAGTCGGCACATTGAGCATAGCCTTGACAGGGAAACTGAAGATTTTTCGCTTGAAGTCTCTTCGCCAGGACTATCATCCCCTTTTAAGGTTTTGCGCCAATACCTCAAAAATATCGGACGTGAAGTCGAGGTTGTTACAACCGGTGGTGAAAAACATAAAGGAACTTTAAAATCAGCTAATTCGGAAGGCTTCGAAATAGAGGTTATTGTAAAGGAGAAGGTTGATGGGGCCAAAGTTGAAATCCCGAGGTTACAGGGTTACAGTTATGATCAAATTAAGACAGTTAAAATAATAATTTCTTTTAAATAAAATCCTGAAGATATGGACAACCTGAATTTGATTGACACGTTTTCGGAATTTAAAGACCTGAAGAGCATCGATCGTGCCACCATGATGAGTGTTCTTGAAGATTCTTTCCGGAGTGTGCTTCAAAAACAATTTGGTACCGACGAGAATTTCGATGTGATCATTAACCCTGATAAAGGTGACTTTGAAATCTGGCGCAATCGGACTGTCGTAGAAGACAGTGAGTTTTCCGATCCCAACCTTCAAATTGCGCTTTCACAAGCCAAAAAGATTGATGCTGACTATGATATTGGTGAAGAAGTAACCGACGAGGTGAAGTTTACCGATTTTGGCAGGAGGGCAATCCTTAACCTTCGCCAAAACCTGGCGACAAGGATCCTTGAGCTTGAAAAAGACAATGTTTATACGAAATACAAAAATAAAATCGGTGAAATCGTTACCGGTGAAGTTTATCAGATATGGAAACGCGAATTGCTCCTTCTCGATGACGAGGGGAATGAAATGCTGCTTCCAAAAGCTGAGCAGATCCCAACCGATTTTTTCCGCAAGGGCGATAGCGTACGTGCAGTGATTATAAGGGTAGAGATGAAAAACAACAGTCCCTACATAATACTTTCACGTACATCCAATGTTTTCCTTGAGCGTTTGTTTGAACTTGAAGTACCCGAGATTTTTGATGGATTGATTACGATCAAGAAAATTGTCCGCATTCCGGGAGAAAGGGCAAAAGTTGCAGTTGAATCGTATGATGAACGTGTTGACCCGGTGGGTGCTTGCGTTGGTATGAAAGGATCGCGTATTCACGGGATTGTTCGGGAACTCCGTAACGAAAATATCGACATCATCAATTTCACGAATAATCTGCAACTTTATATTCAGCGGGCTTTAAATCCAGCCAAAATATCTTCTATCAGACTGTATTCCAACGAAAATCGGGCCGAAGTTTTTCTAAAACCTGAAGAAGTTTCGTTGGCTATTGGAAAGGGTGGCCTGAATATTAAACTGGCAAGCCAACTTACCGGTTACGATATTGATGTCTATCGCGATCGTGAAGCTATTGACGAAGAAGATGTCAACCTCGATGAATTTTCGGACGAAATTGAAGGTTGGATCATCGATGAACTGAAAGCAATTGGTTGTGATACTGCGAAAAACGTATTAAGCCTGTCGCGCGAAGACCTTATCAAACGCACCGACCTCGAAGAAGAAACGATCGACGAAGTGCTGCGTATATTTAAAGCTGAGTTTGAGTAATTATTTTTGTGAAAAAATGATGTAAACTCGGTAGGCACAATAGCAAAATTAACTGTTTGGGAAGATATGATTACAGGGGAAAAAGGATCAAGATTAAGTAAAATAGCTCGTGAACTGAATGTGGGTATTACTACATTGGTAGAATACCTTCATAAGCAGGGTTTTAAAATCTCGACTGATCCAAACACAAAAATTGAGTCCGACATGCATGAGCTTCTTGAGAAGCAATTTCGGAAAGACCATGAAGCCCGGATCGAAGCGGATAAAGTCAATCTTCGCCATCACCGTGTGAAAAATGAAGCGGTATCCATCGATGATATACAATCAGCAAAAAAAGTGGTTGAGGATGTTGATGCCGATGATGATTCCATCATGGTAAAAGACCATAGCCTCCATCATTACAAGGAAGAGAAAAGGACAGAACAAATTATTGCAGCCAGAAAAAGCGAACCTGTAGTTATCGCCCCCAAAAAAGAAGTGGTTGTGGAGGCACCAAAGCCTGAGCCTGCCCCGGTAACCGAAATTGAAAAACCTCAGGTTACAATTATAGGCCAGGTGGACCTGAATAACCTCTCCAAGAGACCAAAACCAACGGAAGAAAAAACAGAGGTTCCTGTCGCTGCCGAAAAAATGGAATCTGTTCCTAAAGTAGAGAAACCTGTTGAAAAACAGATCGTCAGTGAGAAATTGGACGTTAAAGTTCCGGTCAGTGAAAAACCAGTAGCTGAAAAAGCCAAGGTTGAGGCACAACCGATCTCTGAAATAAAAGAAACTGAAAAAATTCCTGAAAAGCAGCCTGTTATTAAACTGCAACATGTTGCAGAAGTCCCATTGGTGGAAGTTAAGCCAAAAGTAGCTTCGGAACCTCCAAAAATTCAGATCGTTACTGAAACTCCAAAGGTAGAGTCCAAACCTGAAATGGTTAGCAACCTGACACAGATTGAAAACAATATCAAGGTCATCGGGAAAATCAACCTGAATCCTACAAAAACAGAGGAAAAGCCGAAAAAGGAGATTATCAAGAAAAAAATCCTTACCCGTAAAGCAACTGAGGAGGTCAAACGGGTTCAACCTGAGAAGGCAAGGCCTGCAAGGATCGAAATTATTAAGCAAAAAGATATTGTTGCCGACCTTACAGATTATTCGGATCTAACTGATGGATCGGAAGAGATCTTCAAACTTGAACGCAAAAAACTTTCGGGCCCAACAGTTATTGGCAAAATCGATCTTCCAATGGAGGAGAAAAAGAAGCCGACCCGTCTTGAAGAACATCAATCGCGTAATAAAAAGAAACGGAAACGTGTCGCAAAAGAGGGCAAGGAGCGAGTAGAGTTGCCGGAAAAGAAACTGGAGAAATCGAAAGATAAACTGGAGAAATCGGACAAGCTCAAGAAAAAGGTTGCACTGGTTGTCAAAAAGAAGGCACCCGTAAAACTTGAAGTTAAGGAAGAGGATGTTCAGAAACAGATCAAGGAAACTTTGGCTCGACTGACCACCAAAGGCCAGAAAACCAGAGGTTCAAAATATCGTCGCGATAAACGTTTGGCATTCAGCGAAAAACTTGCCGAACAAAGTGCCCGTGACGAAATCGACAAGAGTATTATCAAAGTGACCGAATTCGTGTCGGTCAACGAGTTGGCTTCGATGATGGATGTCCCCCCGACAAAAGTTATTGCGACCTGTATGTCGCTCGGACTATTTGTATCGATCAACCAGCGGCTCGATGCCGAAACAATGGCTGTCGTTGCGGATGAATTCGGGTTCAAAGTTGAATTTATCTCTGTCGAAGTACAGGAAGCCATCGTTGAAGAGGAAGATAAGGCATCGGATCTTATTCCACGCCCACCGATTGTTACGGTCATGGGACACGTTGACCATGGAAAAACATCCTTGCTCGACTACATCCGTAAAGCCAACGTAATTGCCGGAGAAGCAGGAGGGATCACACAGCACATTGGTGCATACAATGTTACGCTCGAAGATGGCCGCCATATCACTTTCCTTGATACACCAGGCCATGAGGCGTTTACTGCCATGCGTGCCCGTGGTGCACAGGTTACCGATATTGCCATTATTATAGTGGCAGCTGATGATGACGTGATGCCCCAAACCATTGAGGCGATCAACCATGCAACCGCAGCCGGGGTTCCGATCGTGTTTGCAATCAACAAAGTTGACAAACCTTCGGCCAATCCTGAAAAGATAAAAGAACAATTGGCAAACATGAACTTCCTTGTCGAAGACTGGGGAGGCAAATATCAGTCGCAGGACCTCTCTGCAAAAAGTGGACAGGGTGTTGCCGAACTGCTTGAAAAAGTATTGCTTGAAGCAGATATGCTCGAATTGAAAGCCAACCCGAACAAGCGTGCTGTTGGTTCTGTCATCGAATCGACCCTCGACAAGGGTCGAGGCTATGTCGCAACTGTACTCGTACAAAGCGGTACATTGCGTGTCGGTGACGTAATTCTGGCAGGCCCCCATTTTGGGCACATCAAGGCAATGTTCAACGAACGTAACCAACGTGTGGAGAAGGTTGGCCCTGCTGAACCCGTTTTAATTCTTGGATTGAACGGTGCACCACAAGCCGGCGACAAGTTCAATGTAATGGAGAGCGAGCGTGAAGGGCGTACCATTGCAAATAAACGTGAACAGCTTCAGCGCGAACAGGGTCTACGCACCCAGAAGCACATTACACTTGATGAAATTGGGCGTCGAATCGCCATTGGCAACTTCCAGGAACTCAATATCATTGTGAAAGGTGACGTTGACGGGTCTATCGAAGCATTGTCCGATTCGTTGATCAAACTTTCGGTCGGTGAAATCCAGGTCAATGTGATCCATAAAGCAGTCGGGCAGATTACCGAGTCAGATGTTATGCTGGCATCGGCTTCCAATGCGATTATTGTTGGCTTCCAGGTACGTCCATCCATGGGTGCAAGGAAATTGGCTGAAAAAGAAGGAATTGATATCAGATTGTACTCCATTATTTACGATGCGATCAATGAGGTCAAATCGGCTATGGAAGGGATGTTGGCTCCCGAAATCAAAGAGGAGATCAAAGGTACTGCTGAAATTCTTACCGTATTCAAAATTACCAAAGTGGGAACCATTGCAGGATGTATCGTCAGGGATGGTAAGATTGAACGGAGATCAAAAGTCCGCCTGATCCGTGATGGTATCGTCGTCTTTACAGGAGACCTTGAATCTTTAAAACGTTTCAAGGACGATGTGAAAGATGTTGCCAAAGGCTACGAATGTGGTTTGAACATCCGAGGTTACAACGACCTGATGGAGGGCGACTTTATCGAAGCATTCGAACAGGTAGAAGTTGCAAAAACATTAGATTAGGAATTATTCCACGATAATTTGAAATAGTGGTAATTCATTGATTAATTATGAATTATCACTATTTTTATTTTTTATTAACCAAAATCTCCTACCAATTTCATTTAAGCAAAACGCTTGCTGATTGCAGCGAATGGGTCCTGCGATTTCCAATCGCAGCCTTAGGATTTTCAATTAAGTTTTACTCACAAGAAAAAGAATCGTGTATTTGCATTTTCTTTTACCTTTAGGTAAAAGAAATTCAGGTTTTCTTATTTTTGTTCTGATATGGATCCGGACAAACTACACCAATTGATAAAATCCCTTCAGAAAGGCGAGAAATTTGCTTTTGAGGCAGTTTACACCGATTTTTTCGGTGTGATCTACCATTTGTCGCTGCAATACCTTCACGATGAGAAAATTGCCGATGAAATTGTCCAGGATTCGTTTATTAAAATTTGGGAGATCAGGGAAACCCTAAACGATCGGTTCAATATCCGTAACTTCCTCTATACTATCACAAAAAACAATTGCCTGAATTACCTGCGCAACCAGAAAACAGCTTTGAAGCACCAGGAGAACCTCAAATACCTTGAGATGCAGTTCAATTATGAGGCTTTGGAAAAGATGGGAAGCTATATGGAATTTGAAGAACTGCGATTGAAGATTGACCAGACAATTGGATCACTACCTGATGA
>CAIYPA010000526.1 GCA_903927965.1 uncultured Bacteroidia bacterium
AATTCGAAAATAGGATAAGGGTTTTTACGCCAGAATCAAATCAACCCCAGCTTTTGTAAATTCATCCTGAAATTGGAGGCTTAAATCCTCGTTTGTAGCAATATGTTGTATGTCTGATATATAGCAAATATTGGTCAATTCGGTTTTTCCAAATTTGCTTGAATCGGAAACGACATAAACATCCTTGGCTTTTTGAATAATATAGCTTGAGATTTCTGCCCTGAAGAGGTCGCGCAAAGTAAATCCACTGGTGGCCGTGTAACCGTCGATTCCGATAAAAGCCTTGTCGATGTTGATCTGGTCAATGCAGATTTTGGTAATTTTCCCTACAAGCGTTTCGCTGTCGTGCTGGTAAATCCCGCCCAGGATGATGATGTTGGCCTGTTTGCTTTTTCTGAACTGGCGGGCAATGTAAACATTTGTCGTAATGATGGTTACTTTCTTTATCTTTAATAGTTCGCGGGCAAGGAGTGCGTTTACAGAACCCGATTCAATCAGGATGGTCTCACCTTCGTTGACAAAGGAGGCCAATTTTCTGGCAATCCTGAGTTTCTTTTCGTAGTTCACGACCAACCTGTTTTCCAGGTCATCTGCATCCTTTAATACTGCCCCACCATGGACACGTTTCAACAAACCTTCGGCTTCCAGAAAATTCAGGTCCTGCCTGATGGTAACTGAGGATACCTTGAGTTCTTCTGAAAGATCGTTCACAGTGGCCTGGTCGTTCTTCCCGAGGATTTTCAGGATATTATTTTGCCTGTCGTTGAGCATCCTAATCCAAAGTTAAAGCTGCGGCACCGATAACACCGGCATCATCCCCAATATCTGAAATAACAATCTCGATGGGATCAAAAATCATATCCCTAGCGAATCCGTAAAAAGTTGATTTGATTTTATTTAAGTAAAAATCGCCCCAGTTGGTCAGCCCCCCTCCCAAAACAATCAGGGGTGGATTTAATGCCTGGAAGATATTGTAGATTCCCAGTCCCACATAATACCCGCTGTCGAGGATGATTTCCTTCGAAACCGGATCGTCCATATCAAGCCCCTTTTTCAGAAGTTGCCCGCTCATTTTCGCCATGTTAAAATTGTGCGGAAGATCGAGTTTGCTTTTTTTCCCCATCCTGATCTTTTGTTTAAAAAGATAGGGTAAAGCCATTCCGCAGGCACATGCCATCAGACACCCTTTGTTTCCGCAGGTGCAGGTCAACTCGCTGTTTGGATCGACTATGGTGTGGCCAAATTCTCCCGCAGTCCCTGTCGCACCTCTGTAAAGTTTGTTGTTGATGATGATTCCGGCACCAATACCAGTACTGATCGTCAAAAAGACCATATCGTTAAAACCCTTTCCGGCACCAAATTTAAATTCTCCGAAAGCCTGGGCGTTGGCATCATTGTCCAAAATCACCGGGATATTAAACGAGGATTGGACAGCGTCGCGCAACGGGTAATTTTTAAACCCTTTCAGATTCGAAGTGGTGATGATCACCCCATCGCGAAAACGGATGTGACCGGCACAACCTATTCCAATTCCCTGCAAATCAGACTCCTGTAGATCGTTCCTTTGACAGATCTCTTTGATATGCCCGGTCACAAGATTTACCAGCCCTTCCTCGGTCGCATCTGCATGTGCGCAGGTGAAAATTTTGTCAATGATTTTCCCGGTGGTATCAACCAGTGCTACGGAGCATTTTGTGCCACCAATATCGACTCCGCAAAGTATTTTGTCCATTTGCCTAAAAGTTTAATGAATGTTCAGTTCTCGCAATGATATCATCCTGTGTATCGGGCGACAAGGTAACAAAAAATGCAGAATAGCCAGCAACCCTTACAATCAA
>CAIYPA010000527.1 GCA_903927965.1 uncultured Bacteroidia bacterium
GTTATATCGTAGAATAGCAGGTTATAATATTTCTAAAAAAAGAAATCTTCAAGCATTAAAGTACCTATTAAAGGCTTATGAATTTAAAGAAGATATGTCAACCATTCGTAAAATTGGTGTTTGTTATTATGAGCAAAAATTATACAAAGAATCGCTTTCTTTCCTTAAAAAATATTCGACTAAAAATTCAAATGATAGCGAGATTATTAAAATGATTACTGAGTGTGTAAGTGAAACGACCTACAAATTCACTAATCCGCTACCGAAAATGAACTTTAAACCATTTTCTGATGATAATAATAATTTTCTATATAAACCAAGGCCAGAATCTTCATCAAATAAAACTTGGGATAGATCTCAATTATAAGTAATATCAATTTTTTTAAGTTCTTATCTGCTTTGTTCATGTACAATTCTTGTAGTATTTTGTATTTTAATCAAATAGAATTATGTGATTCTTCATTTTTTTTATGATACTACAACTATTTAAGTTAATAAAGCAGATAAGAAATTATTTTAATTTATTTTAATACGCCCCTCCGCGTAACAAAACTCCTATTATCCCTTTTCCCCTTACCAAATAAAATATTTCCCCCTTCCCCCTTCTTTTTTTGAAAAATCATTCGTAAATTTACCTGAATCCGTTTCAATTGACATTGTTCAATTCCAGGTCAGGGGAAAGGCTCCGAAAGTTCTGCCTTAGACGGTAAGTTCTGTACAAGGCAAAAAATGGCGCAATGATGTCCGGCAAACATGAAATATAGTTTCGGTAACCGGAGATCGGCCAAAGAAAACAATACGCGTGGGAGATTGATGGAAGCAAACGAAAAGCCACATCAGGATCACCACCTTTAAAACCCCTTAAACAACTGCGCACCTTATTTGAATGGTACATCATTCCTGGGCTATTACCGCCCGTGCAAAGTTTCGTGAGTTTGTAACCGTGAGTTGAAGGTTGTAATCTGTAACACAATGTTGAACAACAGCTTTCCATTCGAGTACCAGTTGGATGCCATGGACTGCGGTCCCGCCTGCCTGAAGGTGATTGCCAAACACTTTGGCAAATACTACTCCCTTCAGCACCTGCGCGATTTGTGCGGCATCACACGCGAAGGGGTCTCCTTTCTCGACCTCAGCTATGGCGCTGAAAAGATCGGCCTCCACACCCTCGCCCTCAGGACCGACCTCCAAAACCTCCACACAAAAGTCCCTTTGCCCTGCATCGTACATTGGAAGGAGTCCCATTTTGTCGTGGTGTACAAGACTGCCAGATACAAAATCCATGTCTCCGATCCCGCCAAAGGATTGACCGCCTATACGCCAGACGAGTTCAGGCAAGGATGGTACAAACCGGGCGAAGATACCGGTGCGCTCCTTGCCATCGAAGCCATGGCCGACTTTATGCAACGCGGCTGCGAAGAGCGCAACGAACGCGGGAAGACCTTCGAAAACGTGATCGGCTATTTCGCACCTTTCAGGAAGAACTTCACCACCATCTTTGCCGTGATGGTCATCGCCACCGCCCTTCAGGGTCTCCTCCCTTTTATCTCGAAAGCGGTCATCGATGTGGGGATCCAGACCCGCGACATCGGCTTTATCAACATCGTGCTGGTCGCCAATGTCGTGATCATTGTCAGCATTACCGTTTCGAATGCAGTGCGCGATTGGCTGCTGCTCCACATCACCGCAAGGGTCAACATCGCGCTGATCTCCGATTACCTGATCAAGCTGATGCAGTTGCCCGTTACGTTCTTCGAAAACAAGCTGATCGGCGACATCCTGCAACGCGCCCAGGACCATGAGCGGATCAGGAGTTTTATCATGAACAACTCGCTGAACCTGATCTTCTCGTCGCTCACCTTCTTTGCCTTCGCGATCATCCTGCTCGTCTATCACGCCACAATCTTTGCCATTTTTATTTTGGGGAGCCTCCTCTATGTGTGTTGGGTATTGGCTTTCCTGAACATCCGCCGGAAGCTCGACTGGGAATACTTTGGCCTGATCTCGCAGAACCAGAGTTATTGGGTCGAAACGGTGGGCGCCATCCACGACATCAAGATCAACAACTACGAGAAGCAGAAACGGTGGAAATGGGAGAACATCCAGGCGAAGCTTTACCGGGTGAACCTGAAAGTGTTGAACATCACGAACGCCCAAAACCTCGGGGCACAGTTTATCCAGAGCATCAGCAACCTGTTGATCACCTTTTATTGTGCAAAGGCAGTGATCGGTGGCGAAATCACGTTTGGGGTGATGATCTCGGTACAGTTTATCATCGGGATGTTGAACGCCCCTTTGGTACAGTTGATCGGGTTTATCATCGCGGCACAATATGCAAAGATCAGTTTCCTGCGCATCAACGAGATCCACCAGTTGAAGGACGAGGAGGACACCGCCACAAGCAATGCAATGACCATCCCCGAGAGCAAAAGCCTCACCCTGCGCAACCTCTCTTTCCAATATTCGCCCAATACCCCTTTCGTGCTGAAACAGGTTTACCTTGTGATCCCCGAAGGAAAGATCACCGCCATTGTGGGGGGCAGCGGGAGCGGCAAGTCAACGTTGTTGAAGTTGCTGCTCCGGCTTTACCAACCTTCGTATGGCGACATCATGATCGGGAGCATGAACATCGCCAATATTGGGCTCCGCGATTGGCGCGACCATTGCGGGGTGGTGATGCAGGACGGGAAGATCTTCAACGATACAATCCTCAACAACATAGTCCTCGACGACGAGGCGATCGATTACGACCGGTTAAAGGAGGCGGTAAGGATTGCCCATATTGCAGCCGAGATCGAACAGATGCCTCAAGGGTACCAGACCAAGATTGGGGAGGTGGGGCGCGGTTTAAGCGGGGGACAGAAACAACGGTTGTTGATTGCAAGGGCGTTGTACAAAGCCCCCGATTATTTGTTCCTCGACGAAGCTACAAATGCACTCGATGCGATCAACGAGCACAAGATCGTGATGGCCTTGAACCATGCCTTCGTAAAACGGACCGTAGTTGTGGTTGCCCATCGTTTAAGCACCATTATGAATGCCGACCAGATCGTTGTATTGAAGGATGGGATGATTATCGAGATCGGGAACCACCAGAAGCTGATGGAGAAGGAGGGGCATTATTGCGACCTGGTCAACAAGCAGATGGGGGTCTGGACCATGGCGCAATCCACAAAGAAACAGGAAGTGCTCACCGAAATTGAATCGTAAACAATGGAAGAGGAGGACCAAAATAGCATTGCCCAGCGTACCGAGGAAGTGCGCGACATCATCGACAGGATGCCGCACCGGACGGGGAGCATCGTTTCTGTAATCGTGGCATCCCTTGCCGCTTTTCTTTTGTTGTTTGGGTTGATCATCGACTATCCCGAAAAAGTGACTGGGACGATCTCGATCACTGCGCGGCAGGCACCGGTAAGGTTAGTGGCTAATACCTCCGGAAGACTTCATCTTTTAAAAATGGACGGCGAACTGCTCAGGGATAATGAAACGATGGGATATCTCGACAATCCGGCAAAATTGAGAGATGTAATGAAAATTGAGAAATTCCTTCTTGAAAACAGGGCTGATTCCATCATTGACTGGCCAGAAAATAGTAATTTAGCCAATGACTTGATATTGGGAGAACTAAGCATTGCGTATTATACGTTTTTAAATTCGTTACAGAAGATGGAACAATACAAAAGTGGGAAACCCTACGAAAAACGGTTGGAAAGTACTCGAAAGTTACTGGCATCGCAGCTTCGTTTATTAATAGTTAACCTTGACCAAAGAAATACGGATATCGCGTCATTGAATATTATTGGCAAGAATGTTCACCGCGATAGTTTGTTGTTCAGGTCGGCCACAATAGCAGAAGCCGATTTGGAACGTTCGGCAGTAAGTTACTTGGGGAAGGTGGAGAGCAATCAGCAAATCGAGAAGGAGATTACGAATAATCAGTTACAGATCGACGATACCAAAAGCAAGCTGAAGTTGATAGAACTGGAACAACAGGAGACAGAACAAAAACTCCGGATGGACCTCTATTCAAGTTACAATGAACTGTCCAATAACATACTAAAGTGGAAGATCACCTATGTTTTCCAATCCCCTTTTGCAGGAAAACTTGAATACCTGAACTTCTGGCACGAAAACGATTTTATTGCCGAAGGTACGCCACTACTTTCTGTGATCCCTTCGGATAATCCCTTATTTGGACAAATGTACCTTCCATCACAGGGTGTAGGAAAAGTGTCTGTTGGACAGGATGTTATTATCCGGCTCGACAACTATCCCTACATCGAATATGGGTCGATCAACGGGAAGGTAAAGATGATCTCAGGTTTGGCGAACCAGACAGAGGCATTTGCAAAGAAAAACGACCTGAATACCTACCTGATTACTGTTGAACTTCCTGATAAACTGACCACCAACTATGGCACGACCCTTGGTTTCAAATATGAGATCAAGGGAGTTGCAGATATTCTGACGAAAAAACGAAAATTATTGTACCGGCTGTTCGATAACCTTAAATATATCGCCAGTAAAAAAACAGTTTAATTATTAACGTTTAATTTTTGATTATGAAAACATTAGCGAAATTAAAGCTTCACAATTTGGGAGAAATAGGTGTGGCAGAACAAATGGCATTAAGGGGTGGCAATAAGGATATTGTCGATGGAGGGATGATTGGTGAAGTTGAAGTAGTTGCCAAGGATTTATCTAAATTGTACAATTGGCATGTTACGACATCAAATTATTATGGACAATATGGGTTTGGCACCGCAGGAAGCTATGGGATGCTTGGTGGAACAAACACAGATGATGAACAAATTTGGAATTTCATGAGAAGTTTAGGAGGTTCTACATATCGGAATGGACCTGGAGGTTTAAGTTCCGGGAGTGAATGTAAGGCTCTTTCTCCAATGCAATTGGCTGAATGTATATTGGTCAATCCAAATATTCAATTGGCTAGTGGTCATGTTAGTAAAGTTGTTGATGCCGCATATGCATCAATGAACATGACTGATGAAGCGAATGGTCTTTTGGCCCACACTAGTTGCTATGATAAGGCTCCTTGTGCAGAGACGACACTAAGCACTGACTTAATGAAAGGAATTCTTGATCTTGCAAAAAACTACCGGATATCCATCTCTGAGATTGTTGGCGGCAGCCATTCAAAAGGTTCCGCGCATTATGATGGTGATTGCATTGATGTAAATTTGATAAACGGCATTCATGTTGATGTTAACCATTTGACATCTAATGCAATTATAGCATTTCGTAATGCTGCTTA
>CAIYPA010000528.1 GCA_903927965.1 uncultured Bacteroidia bacterium
AACTGATTTTCAGCTTCCTGTTTGGTAAACCCAAGTGTTTTGAACATCTTGGCCTGAAGTTCACTGTCAAAAATTCTTACCGAACCACCACCTATCTCTACTCCATTGATTACAAGGTCATAAGCATTCGCCCTGACTTTTCCTGGATCGGTGTTGAGCAATTCGATATCCTCCGGTTTTGGGGAGGTAAAAGGGTGGTGCATTGCATGAAAACGTTGAGCCTCTTCATTCCATTCGAGTAATGGAAAATCGATAACCCAAAGCGGTTTGAAAACATTCTTGTCCATAAATCCGCATTGACGGCCCATTTCAAGGCGCAGTACCGATAACGCTGGCAATGTTCGCTCTTTCTCGCCTGAAAGGATAAGGATCAGGTCACCCGGTTTGGCTTCAAAAATGGAACCCCATTTCGCAAGATCTTCCTGACTGTAAAACTTATCTACAGAAGATTTTACAATACCATCTTCATTTACCTTCGCATAAACAAGACCTTTTGCACCAACCTGTGGCCTTTTCACCAATTCGGTGAGGGCATCCAATTGCTTCCGGGTATATTCTCCACATCCGGGAACACAAATCCCGACAATGCACTCAGCATCGTCAAATACTTTAAAACCTTTATCTTTAACAAGTTGTGTAATATTTTTGAATTTCATTCCAAAACGGAGATCCGGTTTGTCACAACCATAATTTTCCATGGCATCTGCGTAGGTCATCCTGGGAAAGTCATTAATTTCAATTCCCTTAACCTCTTTGAACAAATGTCGCGTTAACCCTTCAAATGTATTGAGAATGTCTTCCTGTCGAACAAACGACATTTCACAGTCGATCTGTGTAAACTCAGGTTGACGGTCGGCACGAAGGTCTTCATCGCGGAAGCATTTCACAATCTGATAATAACGGTCAAACCCGGCCACCATTAAAAGTTGCTTGAAAATCTGAGGCGACTGCGGCAAAGCGTAAAACTGGTTGGGGTTCATACGTGATGGAACAACAAAGTCACGGGCGCCTTCGGGAGTCGATTTGATCAAAACCGGTGTTTCGGTTTCGATAAACTGAAGGTCATCCAGATAATTCCGGACAACATGTGCCATACGTGCCCTCAATTCCAGGTTTTTACGGACCATCTCACGCCTAAGGTCGAGGTACCGGAACTTCATGCGCAATTCGTCCCCACCATCCGATTCGTCCTGGATAGTAAATGGTGGAACCGCGGCTTTATTGAGAATTGTAAGTTCCTGTATGTCAACTTCAATTTCACCTGTGACTATTTTTAAATTTTTACTTGAGCGTTCCTTAACAATTCCTTTCACCTGGATCACGAACTCACGTCCCAACTTATCAACCTGTTCCTTTAATTCAGCAGGGGTATTTTCATCCACAACCAATTGGGTAATGCCATAACGGTCACGAATATCGACAAAAGTCATTGCACCCAGGTTGCGCACTGTCTGGACCCATCCAGCCAAAACAGGTTGTTGGCCAACATGTGAAAGCCTGAGTTCACC
>CAIYPA010000529.1 GCA_903927965.1 uncultured Bacteroidia bacterium
AAAATGCTTCAACGTTGAAATCACATTTTCACCACTGTTCAAATGTTCCCCTTGTAATCCTTTTACATAGGCAATCCCAAATTTGGAGGTCAGATAGGGGTCTTCGCCAAATGTCTCTTCCGTCCGTGACCATCGGGGGTCCCGTAACAAATCGAGAATAGGACCATAAGCAATATGTCCACCTTGCCTTCTAACCTCCTGTGCTACAGCTTGTGCCATTTGTCCGATCAACAGCGGGTCCCAGGTGGAGGAGAGTCCTACAGATGTTGGAAATACAGTCGCTCCAATGGCCATATGACCATGAGGGGCTTCTTCTGCCAGAAACATCGGGATACCCAGACGGCTATTTTCAATCACATATCGTTGCATCTGATTGGTTGCTTTTGCAGCCAAATCCGGGTTTAATCCGGTTTCGAGTGTCCGCTGAGTCCATGGATCGGCACGCATAAACCCCCACAACGAACCGATATGGCGGTCGTTGACCTCCTTTTTCAGCAAGTCGGTTATTATAACTTCATTTCCTTTTCGCTCGTACATTGGCCAACCCAGAGGAATCAAGAGCTGGCCAACCTTTTCCTCGATGGTCATCTTCGATACTAAATCATTAACCCTTTGTATGATAGGTAGTTTCTGATTTTCGTACAAATCTTGTTTCCCGTTCTTGTTAAAATCGATCCATCCGGTCTTGTAGATCGATTCCTGGGAGTAAACTTGAATGGAAATAAGTAGGAATAATGCTATTAATTTGATAAACTGGTTCATAACGAAAAAATTGATATATTTTGAAATAATTGGAAATAATAGAAATAGTTGAAATAAATTGAAATGGCTTTAAAAAGTAGTTTATCTTGTTATACTTAAGTAACGTCTCCACCCGGGTGATTTTTACTGTATTTTGTTCTTTTATTCTACTTTGAGTATTTTTCAGCAATGTCATTGATACCAAGTGGATCTCAATCGAACCAAAGTATATCCTCAATTTTTTGGCAGAGTGCAAAGTCTTTCTCAAAAACTATATTGTTCATTAGTTCATTTTATATTGTTCTTTCAATCTCGTCAAGCGTTCGATCAAAATCTTCTACACATTCAGGATTATTGTAATAATCCAAAAGTCGTTCATCTATAATCAGCTTTTGCCAATTAGCAAGATCATCTTTGCTTGATAATTTATCATCTTGGAGATGGGAATTTTCAATTTTCATTTTTGGTTTGATGTGATGGTGAGATTTTTTACCTGAGCCTGACTTTTCCAGGGTACCGCACCCGAAGAGCTGATGTGCTCGGTGAGTTGCCTGAAAAGCTTCTGGTATTCGGGGACACCGTTTTTCGGCAATGGACTCTTTTCATATGGATCTGCCTCAAGGTTAAAGAATTGCATCTCCTCCCATGGCGTATTCTGAAGAATCTTGTAGTTTTGATAACGTGCTGAATAATAAATAGACCCCCCATAATTCATCCCCCCTTCGCGGCGCATAAAGCAGACTGTGCGGTTATTTGTTACCTGAGGTTTCCCTTGCAAGGTTGGAAGAAGACTGATCCCGTCAATTGGATGGTCGGTTTTGCATCCGGCCACTTCACAGATTGTCGGGTACAAATCCATCAACAACAACAAATTGTCGGAGATTTGTCCTGGTTTGATCACATTTTTCCACATCATCCCGGCAGGAATCCTTATACCTCCATCGTACAAATCACCTTTTCCTCCACGGTAAGGGCCGTTGTTGGCTGCAAAGTTCAAGTTCCCGCCATTGTCCGAAACGAAGATAATCAGCGTATTGTTGATCTGACCCGACTTTTCAAGCTGGTTAAGTACCCTTCCGACCTGATCGTCAAGATGTTCGATCAATGCGACCAAACCTGCACGTTTATCGGTTATGCCAGCTTCCCTTTCTTTCACCTTTGCGAGCCATTCTTTGGGTGGTTGAATGGGATCGTGGGGCGCATTGTATGCAAGATACAGGAAAAACGGATTTTTCTCTTTTTCCTGCCGTTGCAAATATTCCAAGGCCCAATTGGTAAAGATTTCGGTTGCATGGCCATTTGGTGTAACAACGCGGTTGTTGATCCGCATGTAATTGTTTTTTTCGCGGATGTGGCTGTAGTAATCCTCCATCATATCGCCCAGAAATCCGTAAAACTCATCAAAACCCCTTTGATTGGGCAGGTTAGGGGCTTCCAGTCCAAGGTGCCATTTCCCTATCAGGGCAGTGTTATAGCGGGCTTTTTTTAATTCGTTTGGAAGTAAGGTCGCATTGGGCGAAAGATATCCCCATGAATCGTTTTCTTTTGTCCGGATAACGCCCGGTACTCCAACAAGATCGGGATAACAACCTGTCATAAGTGCCGCACGGCTTGGAGAGGAGACCGTACTGTTTGCATAAGAATTGGTAAATCTGACTCCTTCCTTAAAAATCCGGTCGATATTGGGTGTTTTTAGGTCTGTTGCTCCCTGAATGGAAAGGTCGCCATAACCCAGGTCGTCTGCCAGAATTAACAAAACATTGGGACATTGTGGAAGATTTCCTGCAGTGACAGAGCTTGTAATTGAACAGGATACTGCTGTACCAATAAAAATGCCCTTCAAAAAATTGTTCTTCATCTGTATTCCGATTAATGCGATAAAGGTAAGTATTAGAATCGAAAAGTTGAATGATTGTCCCTTTGGATATAATTCAATTCACAGCAATTTAGGTGGAAAATGAAGAGCCCTGAATATCTGCGAAATTCCGCGAGATCTGGTGCGCCACGAGGCGTGTGTAAAATTAATAAAATACCTTTAAGGATGAAAGAGCCTTACAACCCAATTAGCCGTTCAGGTTGAAGTCCGCCTGACGCACTGTTAGGAAACGAGTTTTGCGAAGCTCGGGCAGGACTGTGCTGTAAGCTGCACCATTTAGGCTTCGTTACGCAATTGGTATCGGTCAGCCTCCCAGATATGGTGAAACCTGCTATGTTGACTGATTAAACGGTTCTTTGTAAGTCAGCAGATACCCGGAGTAGTATGGTGTTGCGTGCAGTGCGAAGGTAGCACATGAACGTGGGAGGCCCTAACGGGACAGTTCTGGTCCAACTGTTGCCGAGGGTGTCGGAGGAGTTCGTAGTAGTGTTTGATGTCCGAAAAGGTAAAAGCGGAAGTAGCGAAGGGACTCTACTGTAAATAAAGTTTTAAAGAATGTTGGTTAATCAGAATTGGTTGTGATGGATCAGGAGAGAGATGAAGCGGAAGTACAAGGTGAGCTGTTCAAGAGACGGCGCAACGAAATACCTGATGCAGAGAGAGTACTAATGTTGCAAGAGAAACTATATCAGAAAGCCAAGCAAGAGCGGGGGTACAAGTTTTATGTACTGTATGACAAGATGTTCGTTCCCTATATGTTGCGCGAGGCGTGGAAATCGGTCAGGTCAAATGGGGGAGCCCCTGGAGTTGACAAGACGACCATAACGGACGTAGAATCGTATGGGGTTGACACCTATCTTAAAGAACTTGGGGAAGATTTGAGGAAGCAGCTTTATGAGCCACTGGCGGTCAAGCGCGTGATGATACCCAAGGCCAATGGAGGTGAACGCCCGTTGGGGATTCCCACGGTAAGGGACAGGATCGCACAGACAGTATGTAAGATGATACTTGAACCGATATTCGAGGCAGACTTTGAGGACAGTTCTTACGGTTTCCGTCCCAGTCGCAGTTCAAAAGACGCGATAACGGCGATAAAGGAGAACTTGAAAGAAGGCAATACGGAGGTTTATGATGCCGACCTGAGCAAGTATTTTGATACGATCCCCCATGATAAGCTTCAAATAACATTGAAGGAACGTATAACAGATCCGAGGATACTGAAGCTGATCAACAAATGGCTTAAAGTACCTGTTTATGAGGATGGCCAATACAAAAGTGGAAAAGGGAACCGTACAGGGACACCGTAAGGGGGCGTAATATCGCCATTGCTTGCCAATGTTTACTTCCACCTGATAGACAGGATTGTAAACAATGAGCAAAGTTTGTTTGGGAGGTTGGGTGTAAAGATAGTCAGGTATGCAGATGACTTTGTGCTGATGGGAAAGACTTTACGAGCCGAAGTAATAGAAAAGCTAAAACGCTTGCTTCAACGAATGGAACTAACGGTGAATGAATCAAAGACCCGTTTGATTGATGCAAGAGAGGAAGGCTTTAATTTTCTTGGGTTTACAATGCGCTACGATGATGATATTAAAGGCAGGAAAACCAAATATTGGAACATCATGCCGAGTATAAAGTCGGAGCAAAAAATCCGGGATAAGGTGAAGGACTACCTAAAGACACACGGTCACTACAAAGCAAAAGATGTTGTTTTAGGGTTGAACCCTATATTGCGGGGATGGCTCAATTATTTTGATATTAAAGGAGTTAGTTATCCAGCGATGAGTAAACGCCGGTTACGGTATTACTTGTACAACAGCCTTAACCGGTACTATGCGCGAAAGAGCCAACGGAAATGCAGGCTTTATGGACATGATGCTTTTGAGGTTCTGACAACCAAATTTGGATTGATAGACCCTTCAAAATATGCTTTCCGGCCAGCTCACTTGTGAATGCTGATGAAGAAGTTTGCAGGAAAGCCGTATGCGGGAAAACCGCACGTACGGTTTGACGAGGGGGTAGGGAAGGTGTCTTTATCCTTCCCGCTCTACTCTACCGGGAGAAAAAAGAGTTTTCCCGCAGATCCCGCAGATTGACGCAGATCAATAAATATCTGGAAATCTTACCTTTTCAACCTATAATTCCGATTATTTGTAGTAAATTACATATGTCATATTCCTTAAAACTCGATAAAATCCTACAGATCCAAAGAAGATAATTTCCAGTTTCAATTCAAACATTTAAAAAGTAAACATCATGAATGAAAATGACATTTCCTACAAAATTCGGGGCGCAATCTTCAAAGTAATTAGTGCCCTTGGCCCGGGTTTACTCGAATCAGCTTATGAAGCAGTATTGGCCTATGAATTACAAAAAGCTGGATTGGAAGTAAAAACCCAAATTGCTTTGCCATTGATCTATGAAGATATAAAATTGGATGTGGGATATCGGATCGATATTATGGTTAACAATAAAGTAATTATCGAAGTTAAATCTGTAGAAACCTTAACCGAGGTTCACCATAAGCAAGTATTAACCTATCTCCGGTTATCAAAATTAAAGCTCGGATTGCTTGTCAATTTTAATTGTGTTGAAATTGACAAGTCAATTTTTCGAAAAGTTAACGGATTATAAAAGGAAAAATTACCATCTGCGAAATTCAGCGAGATCTGCGGGAGAAAAAAGAGTTTTCCCGCAGATCCCGCAGATTGACGCAGAAAGAACTACATTTGAACGAATAAATTCTCTTTATCATGGAAACACTTGATATTTCTGATAATGAACTCTTAACGGGAGCAAGAATAGGAATCCCAAAATCAAAATTATTGTCGATAGCCCATGAAACTGGTTTGACCTTGAAGGAACTTAGTTCCTACTTAAGGATATCAACCCGTTCTATTCAGGTTAAAGAAGCATCCCAATTCATTCCTCCGGAACCATCAGAACGCGCTTTATATATTGCCAGACTTTTCAAATCAGGGAATGACCTGTTCGGCAATAGGAATAAATTCCACAATTGGCTAAATATGGAAAACCTGGCAATGGGGGGCGAAAAACCTGTTTCTTATCTTGATACTTTTTCAGGGATACAACTTGTAATGGATGAGTTGAATTCGATTGAATATGGATTTCCCCAGCCTGATGATTGTTTACAGGATTTCAAAAAAAAGGAACATTGGGCAAATATAAAAATCTGCCCAATGTTCTTTTTTATAACTTTCCTTCCACTCCCGAAACCATCACCTTTTTTACATTGAGGTTTCCGACCATCATTTTTAAGAATGGTTTCCCATCTTTCAAACCGACATTCCCAAAACCTGTTTCTGTGGAGAGGAAGCTTTTGAAATCCCCGACTTTGGAATCAATGTACAAAATACCTTCAACAGCATCGTAACGGACTCCGGTCAGACCCTGCAACAATCCATAGCTCGACATGGCACGTGCATACCAGTGGCCACATTCGTATTCATCGAAAGGGTTGCGGGTTTTTCCATCATACCGGGTACGGCAGGTCCTGACGATATCTAATCCCTTTTCAACCTCACCCATCAACATCAGGTGTGAGGCCACCTGATATTCGATACCTGTCCAAACCTCATTGCTGTAAACAAAGGGCAACGACAATTTACCTCCTTTTGGCCAACTGCAAATGAGCAAGCCACCATCCTTGCCGATTGCATAAGTTGGCCGTTGGGGATTGACATGGTCCGAAAGGTCATGTTTAAGGTTGTATTTGTAAACTGCATCAAGGTGGCTTTTAATCGGGGCTGCATCGATCGGATTGTCCAAGCCGCTCATCCTGGCCAGCCAGAAGCCTAAGACACCATCGGAAAGGCAACCTTTACCATACTGATATTTAGGGCCTTCCTGTTGAAGCAACTTCTGGGCTTCTTCTGAGTAGTTTGAGTTCCACATATTCTTTGAAAGCTCAATCGGATTCGGGGCTTTTAGCCCTTTCCACTTGATTTTCTGGATAAAATATTCCCCGTCATACAAAGAGTCAACCATGAACTTTTTGCCCGACTCCATCAACTTCCTGTACTTCGTCACATCCTCGCCAAGGTATTCACCCATCTGCGTGATGGACAAGAGTGCTCCAAGGTAAAAACTGTTGCACATCCCATCCGGTCCCCAGAATTCAATGTCGTAAGTGTTGTGATGTGGTTCTTCCACAACACCAACATTTCGAGGGTCCCAGGTCGAGATGCAATAATCCATGCTCTCCTTCACTTTTGGGAAGAGGTCTTTCATCCATTGGTTGTCGCCACTGATCCGCCAGTCGCGGTAAACTTTCATCATCCCGCCCAATTGTCCATCGGCAGCAGCATGAAAATCGTGAATTTTTGGCCTGATTGGTAAGGCTGACCTGAAAGCCTGATGGCCAGCTTCATTCTGGCTCACATTGAATTCGGTGTTGCGCAACGACCTTTCCAAAGATGGGAAAAGGTGCGGAATTGCCTGCGCATAATTCCAGACATGGGTGCATGAACCTTCGCAACACCCTGAATTGTCGTTGCAACCTTCCCAAGCCCACAATTTTCCATCGCGCTGACGTAAAACGGTTGGCGATTTTAAGATCGTAAGATTGGCCGCAACTGCCTCCAAAACCTCCGAAGGCAATGTGCTGCCATAAAACGCGTCTGTGAAAAGTTGCGATTTGGTTTTCAGGTCATTGTAGTTCATCAGCCAGTAATTGGCGACCTCGTTGATATTCTTGAACTTCCCTGAATACCAGGGTTGATAAAAGGGCGAACTGCAACAACCTGAGTTTGGGTCGCATTTTGGTGCCCCTTTCGGATCTTCACCCACTCTTAGATTTGAATCAGGTACATACCACGAAACCATTAACCGGATCGTTTTTTCTTCGTTTGGGGCAAGAATTACAGGTACAAACAAGGAAGCTCCAGGTGAATCTTTTTCAACCGGTGAAACAGCCTGAAGGTTCCCTTGCTCAATATTTCCCCATGTCATTGTCAACGGATCCCACCATCCTCCACGGAACCAGCAATGATCGATTACAGTTGAAACCTGGTCTGTAAATATCGCAAAATCGCCCTGATAAAATGGTTCTTTTTCTGTCCCTTTCTGTTTAAGCACAAATCCATTTGTTAGCGGTTCAATCGAATTGATTCCACTCCCTTTCCGCATAAAATTTACAGAGTTGAAAGAGAAGACTGCCTCAATTTTTGAAGAGCCAGTATTTTTGAAAGTATATTCAAATGAACCCACCGGAAGGCTGGAGTTATCGGCATCGCCCGGAATAAATGGGCTCCATCCAGAAATTTTAACCGAAAGTGGCAGGTCATTATCACTCAATTGAATGGATGCAAACGGGAACCGGGCTGTAAAATTGACATTTTGAAAACGGGGCAGACCATAGGAAGTCCTTTCCCCACCCCTTGCAGTATTGGGCCGTTCAAAGTATTTCCATGTCGGGATAGGCCCTTCAAGAACTTTCGCCCCATGTTCCAGACCTTTCACAGAGATAGCCGCGAACATCAATGGCTCATTGTAAACATCAGGCGAGTTGCGTACCGAAACATGTGAGATTGCACCGGTCCCTTCGAGACAGACCATCCCCGCCCCAATCCCACCGATTGGGAAAGCAATATGGTCAAGGTTTGAACCGTTGTACACTGCATTAAATTCTCTTTTTGGGCTTGGTCTGTTAACCTGATCTTTAGAACCTTGATTGACACAGGAAATAAAATAGAAATAAAGAAATATTGGCAGAAGCAGTAATTTGCTTTTCATTGTTTTATCATTTAAAAGCCTCACAAATTGCCGATATGGGTGTACCAAATAGTTTCTGGGTTATTTCACTCAACTTGCTTTCGTTGCCCGAAATGTGGTAGATCTGCTGTTTGTGTGTAATTTTACCACCTGGTGCGAGCAAAGCTGCAGGGGAAGAACTTTCAATTTCATAAAACGGCCCCATTATCGAACCATCTGCAACCGGACCGTCATTGTATGAATTGACCGCATCGCCACTCAATGGATCTTTCTGCTCTCCCCATTTTGAATTGACGTATTTGTGCTTTCCTTCAGGTTTTGAATAGGTGAGCAACGTTAACACCTTATTGATAGGGTCATAGCTTCCACAAAAAGATAAAGCCCTGTCAGGGGAGAGGCCGATTTTGCTGCGGTGTTTCCCATCGGTTTTAAAGAACAGCATCCCTTCGCCAATTTTTAGCCTGTCGGAAGGGACTTTCCCAAAATAATCATCGGTCACGATTTTTCCCAAATCAGATTCTTTTCCCGATCTGAAAGGGATAAAGACGACCCCTTGTTCGGATGGATTGAACATGGAAAGCAACCAGATCGACAAGAATCCTGTTTTTTGAGTCCAGGCTGATTGACCCTTGTTTGTAAGGGTATTCTCCGTTTCGTAAGCGACAAAATTCAACGAATCGCCAATTGTCAGCTTTAACGATTGTTCTACATCGCTTTTCGACAGCAACTTAATTGACCTTTCGATCCCAATCACAAGGTTTGTGCCTGAGGCGTTGGCAAGTGTAAAATCGTTTTTGAATGTTGCTCTTCCCGAACTTTTTGAGATCAATTTAAATGGTGTTGAATCGAGTTCTTTCGGAACGATCCAATTTGCAAAAACCTGTTCCTTTCCTTTCGGAAAATAGATGGAGAATGGTCCACCTTCGGGACCTAACCAGAAACGTTCCTCTCCTCCGTAGGCATTGAACTGCGGACTTACTTTACCAGATTCGATCAGTTTGTAATTGATCCAACCGAAGCTTTTCCCTTCCAACCCATTGGCTGAACTTGTCATGACACGTCCCTGCCAGTCGGGAATAACAAGCAATGATGCTTTAGTAAGGGAATCTTTCAGTTCGAGGCTTTCAATCTTATGGGCTGTAAGAAAAGACACATCATAGCCATAGGTTCCTTTTTCAGCAACTGTAGCCGCCTTTTGAACAACATTGGCTTTTTGCCTGACAGGTTGGTTACATGCAAAAAAGCCATTTGCTAATAATAAGTATATCAAATAGTTAATTCTATCAGGAAAAACATTTTTCATATCATCTGATGTTAATTATTTTCCAGTTGCTGCCAGGTTGGAAATTTTGGGAATTTATTGTGTGGGTCGGCCTGGTACCAATAGCAAACAGACGCAATATCAGATTGCTGGGCAAGATACCTTCCATCCTTGTGCCATCCCAAATCCTGAATGGTAACTTTGAGGTCTTTGTCAAAACGGATGGGATCAACAATGTGCCATCTATACAACCCAAACCTTTGTTGCGTTTTGTAGAGACCATCTCCCTTTATTACCTGAACAAGTCCGGAATACGGAGTGCAAAATTCCTTGTATTTACCCTCTCGTTCGAAGTCATAAGAACCGCAGAAATAATCTTCAGTACCTGTACCACAGATTGTTGGGAATTTGGTGTCGCCATCCATAAAGAACTTGATTTCACCTTCACCCCACCAGCCATTGTTACGGACGCCCCATGCAAGGTAAACGCCAACATACTGGCCTTTTCCCTTCACATTGTCGATAATCGTGTAATCGGAAGTCGAATTTGGGTTTGACCTTCTGTATTGGGCATGGAAATAACCGGCATCAGCAGGGACATCGGTTAAAGTATAGTCCACCTGATAATAGAGGGTCATGGCATCCTTGTCGTTGATGTTTTCCATCGTAATCTTGCATTTTTTGCGGAAAGGCATTTGCCAGTAGCTGTTAAAAGCACTCCCCGGATTGACGCAAATGGGCAAAGAATTTAAGGGTGCGTATTCGCCCCAACCCATTCCAAAGAAATCACCCACAGGACATTCGACGGAGGGTTCCGACTCGTCATCCCAATAGATGCGCATAATTGTATAGCGCCAGTTGCCTGTAGGAGTCATCCAGATGTGCTGAATGGATCCTGGACCTTCAATTTCGGCAATGGTTATGTTTTCACCCGATTTAATCCGGATAAAAGGATTTATTTTCCAACCTTGACCCAGGTCGCGGGCGGCATTTGATGCATTCGCTGTATTCGGGGCAGCTTTGTCGCTGGGTAGGGCCATCCCGGCTTTCCCTTTTTCACCCGTGAAATTTTCCGGACTGATGGAGCGGGTTTTGGCATTCGACAAGCGATAAAGGTTCCCCATGTTCACATCAAGTCCATTGAATCCTGGCTGCGCCACTGCTGCAACAGAGATCATTAAAACCATCATAAA
>CAIYPA010000530.1 GCA_903927965.1 uncultured Bacteroidia bacterium
AACCAGTCCAACGACAAAACCCGCCACCCATTTTGGGCGGTGATGCTCCCTCCAAGATAAGCCACCTTGATTGAATCGCCATGCAGGGCTTTTGAAAAGAAATTGGGCAATCCACCCCTGACAATCAGTTCATTAAAATTGTTTTGATTGGAATTTTCTTTTGTAATTCCAAATGAAAGGGAAGCGGTGGAAACCGTTAAGATGATAAGAACAAGGGAATATTTAAGGTTCATTTTTTTATCTTAATATGATGATTCTGCTTAGCTAGAAAAAAGTATTTTGCCACAAAGTCACAAAGACTCAAAGTTGCACAAAGGTTAAAATGATGAAATTCAAATCTTTGTGACTCTTTGTGCCTTAGCGTCTTAGTGGCATTGGTACCATTGGTGAATATTAAACAATGAAGTCATTTTTGTAAAACATTACTTTACTTCAATGGTATCTCCCGTTAACTTGATGGTTTTGGAAACAGAATTATTGCTGGAAGATGCGGCACCAACCTTTATTTCGTATGTACCTGCTTCAAACATTTGTTGTTTGTCGATATTGGTGATGGCAAAATCGGCAGGAGTCAAGGTGAAGGTGACCGTTTTTTGCTCGTCTTTTTTGAGCATGACCCTTTTAAACCCTTTCAAAGCCTTCATCGGAACATGTGTCGAGGCTGTTTTGTCCGAAACATACAATTGCACAACCTCTTCGCCATCCATTTTGCCTGTGTTCTTTACATCGACCGTAACCGTTACCGGGGATTTTGTGTCAAAAGTGCCGGAACAGGCGATGTTGTTATAAGCAAAAGTGGTATAACTCAGGCCATATCCAAAAGGATAAAGGGCTTCCCCATTGAAATAGCGGTAAGTACGCCCTTTCATATCGTAGTTGGAGAAAGCAGGAAGGTCGTTCACCGATTTGTAGAAAGTGACCGGCAACCTTCCGGATGGATTCATCTCACCAAACAACAATTTTGTAAGTGCAGTTCCAGTGGTTTCGCCAGGATAAAATGCCTGAACGATAGCCGGAAGGTTCTGCTCTTCCCAGTTCATGGCTACTGCACTCCCACTGAAATTGACATATACAACTGGTTTTCCTGTTTTTTGGAGTTCCATCAGCAAATCTTCCTGAACTTTGGGAAGGTCAAGCGATGTACGGTCGCCATGTGAGAAACCATCAATGACCAAAGGCATCTCTTCCCCTTCAAGCTCGGCTGAAATGCCACCGCAAAAGATCACAACATCACCCTTTGCAGCCGCGTCAAGTGCTTCCTGCCGGTAGTCGCGCGACATTTCAGACCATGACAATTTCGCAGATGGTTCAATGCTGTTTGTATAGGGTGAACTGGTTACCTTAAATTCGGCAACGATCTGGTATTCACTCCCTTTCTCAAGTTCGATCCCTTTCTTTGCAACGGACACATCATTGATTTTCAACCTTGCATTTCCACCAAACTGATAGGTAGCAGTTTTCTGGGGAACCAGCGTGCCGGTCCAACGCACGGAGAATTGATCTTCAACAAGATTGCTGATGGGCGAATTCATCCAGTAAAAATCAATCTTGGGATCGATCCTCACCAGTTTGGGCGCCCCTTCAAATCTTGGGTTATTGAAATATTCAGCTTTGAGACCCTTCACAAGTTTTTTGTTTTCCAGATGGAACAAACAATTCTCATTAACGATTTCAGGATCTGTAAATACACCGGGTACGATCGGGCAACCTGGTGTATAGAAAACGTTCTGGACACCAAGCTTTTCGCGCAAAGCAGTCAAAGGGGTAACCGGATGGATGGGGTTGCCACTGTAATTTCCAATCAAGATGGCGAAATTGTTGGCATTCGGACCGATCAAGGCGACTTTCTTCACATTTTTGAGTGGAAGTATCCCGTTGTTTTTGAGCAGCACCAATGATTTTTGGGCCGCTTCGAGCGAGAGTTGGAGGTGTTTTTCGGAACCGACTACTGAAAATGGGATTTTTGTAAAGGCCACCTGATCGTCAGGATCGAACATGCCGAGCATAAATCTGGCGCGGAACAACCGTTTGACAGAGGTGTTGATATCACTTTCATTGATCATCCCAACTTTGATGGCCGAATCGAGATTGCTGGTCAAGAACGCCCTCGAACCTTCGCAGTTAAGGTCTGTTCCGGTTGACAACGACCATCCCCATGCCTGGGTTGACGTTGGGACGACATGGTGTGCATTTTTTGTGTAGAAATCGGAGATCGCCCCACAGTCGGATACGACATAGCCGTTGAACCCGAAACGTTCGCGCAAAATGGTGCTCAGCAAAATGTCGTTCCCGCAGCATGGTTTATCGCGGAACCGGTTATAGGCGCACATCACCGACTGGACATTGGCTTCCTGAATAACCGCTTTAAATGCTGGAAGATAGGTATCGAACAGATCGTAGTCGTCAACAAAGATATTATCAACATGCCTTGTAAATTCGGGGCCACTGTGTACCGCATAATGTTTGGCGGTCGCCACAGTTTTGAGGTATTTGGGGTCGTTGCCCTGAAGTCCCTTGATAAAATTGACAGCCATACGGCCTGTCAGGTAGGGGTCTTCACCGTAGGTTTCCTGGCCACGGCCCCAACGCGGGTCCCTGAAAATATTGATGTTAGGGGTCCAGAAGGTCAATCCTGTGTATATGCTGTGGATATTGTTGGATAGAAAATAATTGTGCTTGGCGCGGGCTTCGTCACTGATCACATCGCCCACACGGAACATCAGGTCCTGGTCGAAAGTGGCCGAAAGTCCGATGGCCTGTGGAAAAACAGTTGCTTTTCCGGCCCTTGCCACGCCATGCAAACATTCGTTCCACCAGTTGTAAGCGGGAACACCCAGTCTTTCAATGGGTTCGGCAGAATTGAAGAGCTGGGTGACCTTTTCTCTCAGGGTCATTCTGGAAACAAGGTCTATAACCCTTTCATCTACTGATAATTGTGTATTCTGATAAGGAAGAGTGGGTTTGTTCTGGCCGAACAGGACACCGCACAGCAACAGGATCACAAATCCGGTCGCTGAAAATTTTTTGAGTCTCATTTGAGTAATAATTTGGGTTGCTGATTGGGTGCAATATTATTCAATTTTTCCTGATATTGTGGTAGGAAAGCAATCCTTTTGAACGTAAAAATCATCATCCTCACTTTTCCAATTTTTTTCATGCCCAATTTGAACAATAATAATATTGATTACTTTTAAAACCTGAAAATGATAGTAGGCTGGTCTATGATGGCTGAATAAATGGAACATTCCGGTATATTGGGACTTAAATGGAATTAAGATTGGCATTTGTTGCTTTGGATGGACAGAAGGGTTAGATTTAAATTGGGTACATAAAGTGATTTTGAGTGTGTGACTGAAGGGGCGAAGCTGTGGAAGGTGCTTAGCATAAGGGCATTACAAAGACTATCTTGAAATGAATAACCCTTCATTTTTAAATTTTGATGAAATTAAAGGCAAAAGCATTATTTTTGTGAAATAGGGATATTATAATTGAATCATTATGACTTACCAGGTTGATGTATTAAATCCAAAGGCGATTAAGCTTCTTCAGGATCTTGCTGATTTAGATTTGATTTCTATTACTCAAAATTCTGAGGACGATTTTTTGAAAGTCGTTAACAGGCTTCGTAAAAAGGCTTCAATCAATCCGCCATCTTTCGATGAAATCACAAAAGAGGTCGAATTAGTCAGAGCTAAGAGGTATGCCAATAAGAAAGGATAGGGTAATTATCGATACAAATCTTTGGATCAGCTTTCTGTTGACTAAAGATGTTGCAAAGCTTGACAAAATCTTCTCCGACGATTCAATTGTATTGCTTTTCAGTCAGGAATTGCTGGATGAATTTCTTGAAGTCGCGAGACGGCCAAAGTTTAAAAAGTATTTTTCGATTTTAGACCTACAGGATTTATTGCTGCAAATACGGATAAAGGCAGAATTTGTCGTAGTAACCACATTCATAGATCTTTCCCGCGATACTAAAGACAATTTTCTTTTGTCTTTGGCAAATGATGGGAAAGCAAACTACTTGTAACAGGTGATAATGATCTTTTGGTTCTCAAGAAAATAGGTTGCACAAAATTGCTGTCTATCTCAGAATTTTTCGCTGAAAAAAGCGCGAACCTATAAAACAGGATTAGCGTAAGAAATGACATTTAAACGATTGGAAGATATCACAAAGTTCAAACCCAAATTACGATAAAAGGTTTCTATCAAATAAAAAGTTCGCTGGATAATTTGGAGTTTTGAAAAATAGTTTACTTTTACAGTCATATTTCAATATTGATGATAAATTCTGAAAATAGAAGCAGGTTGCAAAAATGTAGTAATTATCAAATTGGTTCGACAGGGGTTCAGAATTTATTGACAAAATTTTTCGGATAATTCCAAACGAGATATAACCACTATAACGGTGGTTATACAAACGTTGGCTGCAATTTTGAAAAACAATAAAGACATTGACAAACAGTTATCAGGACATATCGAAATCAGACTGTATTCATATCTCTAATAAAATTAGAGACGATATTTACAAACCTGCCTATACATTTAAGACAACTGTGTTTTTGTGTGGTGCGGACATAAATCAAAAAGACAAAATTAGGTATAAAATAGCAGAAGCACTGAAATGGGCGTTTTGGTATGATATAATATATCCAGAAGCTATTTTTGATGAATTGCTTTACAGTTCAAAGACAAAAGACCTTCTTTCTCTCGAAGGACTACTTGCAGAAAGTGTTGATGCTTTAGTTATTATACCTGAAAGTCCTGGTTCTTTTACCGAACTAGGTGCATTCGCAAATGTCGAAAAGCTCAGAAAAAAACTCATATGTGTTGTTGATGAGAAATACAAAAAGGACAAAAGTTTTATAAATCAAGGACCTTTAAAATTGGTAAAGAAGGCAAATCCGTTCGGTCTTATATTTATTGATCCGAACGATGTTTCAGCCGGAGCAGCGAAGTTGATTTCTTCACTAAGTAAAATGAAAAAATTTAGTACTAAAAGGGGAGATAAAATATCATTACTTCAATTAGAGAATTTTTTACTTCCTTCAATTTACTTATTGGAACCTGTTTCTAAAAGCACTTTAGTAAACCTAGTTGCTTCGGCAACAGAAGATGAATTGAATTCCTTTCAGATGACAACGACAGCATTAACGATTTTATTAAAGAAAAAGCAAATTCAGTTGACAACAGAAGGCTATACGCTGACAATATTAGGCCTTGAAAACTTTTTTGCATTTCAAAAAACACAAACAAGAATTAAACGACAAGACGAAAAAATTGAAATTGATAACATAAGACTTGAAATATTAAATTTGAAAAATAGGAAAAAGAAATTGAAGGTTTAGGGTAAGTTCTTTTTAGACGCGAAGTATATTCCAGCAATGTATTAGCGAGTGGTTGTTGTTTCGGCATCCGAGTTTAAAACTGAACTTTATTATCGCAAATTTAAAGGATAAAATCCGGTAGGTTTTATCCTTTAACTTCACTCAAAAATTGTGAAGTAAAAGGAACTGCCCGACCTCCTTCATAAAATTATACAATGGCAAAAACAGAAATTATAAAACTTAATATGCTTGGATTACCTGTACTCCAAAGCATAGATGATTTCTCTATTATTTCACATATTTCGAAATATACAATATATCAATTATCTCATCACTCTGACAAATACTATAAAACATATGAAATACCTAAAAAATCAGGTGGTAAGAGAACAATTTGTCAACCAAGTAAGAATCTAAAAGGACTTCAATCGTGGATACTTGTGAATATTTTAAACAAAATACAAGTATCACCCTCGTGTAAAGGATTTAGAAAAGGCAGTTCAACACTTGATAATGCTTTACCTCATATTGGAGCAAACTCTATTTTGAATCTTGACCTTAAGGACTTTTTCCCAACAATATCAGCAAAGCAAATTTATAATGTTTTTAAAACAATCGGCTATAATCAATTAATAGCTACAGCATTTACAAATATTTGCACGTATGAAGAAAGGCTTCCACAAGGAAGCCCCTGTTCACCAATGCTTGCAAATTTGACAACATGGACTTTAGATTTACGAATACAGGGTTATGTAGGAAAGCGTGGAATTAGTTATACTCGTTACGCAGACGATTTATCTTTTTCAGGTTTAAATCCAGCTAAAGTTGTAAAAATTATTCCAATGATTCAGACAATAATTGATGATGAAAACTTTATTGTTAATCATAAGAAAACGAGAATTGCAAGTTCAGCAAGAGCTAAAATTGTAACTGGACTTGTTGTTAATGAAGAAAGTGTTGGAATTGGCAAACAAAAATATAAAAATTTAAGAGCAAAGATTCATCATTTGACTTTGCCAGAAGAACAGACAAATGAAAAGTTGCTTTATCATGTTACTGGTTGGCTTTCATATCTCAACAGTGTTGACAAGGAAAGACTTAAAAAAGCCAAAAAATATATTAGCGAGTTGACCAAAAAGTTCCCAAATACATTAATAGCGAAATTGGACAAATGAGAAAATTTTCTGCCAATAAAATGGACTTCTTGTGGACTACAAGACGCTATCCACGCGTGCGGGATCCCTCTAGAACAGTCTATCACGTTTTCCTTTACATCCAGGCTGTTATCGCACTTTGCATTTATCGAAGGTTTTTGATTTTTAGCAAATTTAAAGAGAAGGATTATAGGTTGGTAAAAGCAGTATGATCTGGTAGTATTTAGTTGTTCGCAACTAATGATTCCACGTATTCTGTGAGTACATGCGGGTGAAATTCCCTCTAGTGATTAGATTAGTCGTAAGTTGAGAGCGCACGATTTAAATTTTCCGGATATTTGTAAAAACTACAGTAATGATTATAGAGAGAACTGAGAGTGAGATTATTATTAGGCTGCCTGGAGACATCAATATTGATGAGCTTCAAGATATGACTGATTGGTTTCAATATAAGGAGATTACACGAAATTCGAAAGCAAAGCAGGCTGATGTTGATGCACTAGTTTGCCAGATAAAAAAAGGACGTTGGGATAGACGAAAAGCATTATTGATTAAATGAGGGTAGTTGTAGATACCAATATTGTTTTTAGAGCTTTATTACCGCTTTTTTAATCATTTCACAGAACCCGGAGATTTTCACCTAAACAATCCAGACTCTTCCCAGATGACAAAATTGTTTTTAGTTTCAAACTAAACAATGATAGACAGAACTATACAACGATCTATAATAAATTGGATTGCATGCGGTTGCTCTTCATCTTCATTAAACCTACTTTTTGGGAATCGTTATATGAATCGCTATAATTTATCGGTCATTAGGAATGTAGCAACAACTTGATAATTAACACAATATTTGAGATTATTGTGAATTATTTAAACATATTATAATGGCAGAATCAGACATAAAAATATACCAAACAGATGATGGCCAAACAAAGATTGATGTAAAGTTTGATAATGAAACGGTTTGGTTGACTCAAAAACAGATGGCTCAGTTGTTTGATAAGGATTCAGACACAATAGGGCTTCACCTCAAAAACATATATCAATCTGGTGAATTAGAGGAATTTGAAACTACCGAGGAATCCTCGGTAGTTCAACAAGAGGGTAAAAGGCATGTACATCGAAAAATGAAGTTGTACAATCTTGATGCAATAATTTCAGTTGGATATCGCGTAAATTCAAAACGAGGCATACAATTCCGGATCTGGGCAAGTCAAATTATTAAGGAATATTTATTAAGAGGGTTCGTCATTGATAACAAACGATTAATACAGCATAATCAGCAATTAAAAGAGCTTCAAATTTCTGTAAAAATACTTGGGGATTCTTTGAAGTATAAAACGTTGACAGACGACGAAAGTATTGGCCTACTAAAAATAATTACACAATATGCATATGCTTTAGATGTTTTAGACCAATATGATTATCAAAGTCTTGAGATAAAAAATACTTCTGGTAAGGAGATTTACCAATTGACATATGAAGAGGCAATGTCTCAAATAAAGTTGGTAAAAAAGTCTTTTGGGAATAGCGATTTGTTTGGGAATGAAAAAGATGATTCGTTTAAAAGTTCTATTTCAACTATTTATCAAACATTTGATGGGATTGACTTATATCCAAGTATTGAGGAAAAAGCTGCTAATTTGTTGTATTTCATTACCAAAAACCATTCATTTTCAGATGGGAACAAACGTATTGCAGCATTCTTGTTTTTGTATTTCTTAGAGTGTAACAGAATATTATTTGATGAAAATGGGAATAAGCGAATTGCGGACAATACTTTGGTAGCTTTGACTTTAATGATTGCAGTTAGCAAACCAGAAGAAAAAGACACAATGACGAAAGTAATTGTAAATTTGATAAATAGAAATAATTAAAACCTGTTAACAAATGGGAATTCATATGGTCTGAAAGACCAAATCCCGCTCTTTCCATACCCATGTTGAACGGTCTTTCCAATTTTTCGAGAACTTATCAGCTTGAATAATACTTTTCAGTTATCAAATGTTTTTGCTTTCTAGCGGATTTTAAGAGAAATTTATCGTAGAGTAATAGCCACCTCACCAGTTAGTATTTGGTTAGGAATTCTCGCTGTGGATGATTGGTCCCAAAAATCCATCATCGAATATCCTTAACTATGCTTTCCTATCGGGTGAGATTGTTCGCAATTGTGTCATTCTTTTCAATAGTTCATGACTTGATTACTAATATATTGGTATATTTCCATCAATTACACAAATTATCAATCTTAATGTTGAAAATTTATCATTATTCTGATACATATTTGACAAATTGAATAAATTGAGTATCTTTGATGAATTATTACCAATAGAATGATACAAAATGATGAAAATAGACGAATTAGGAAATCTAATAAAACAGAGAAGGATGGTATTGGGTCTAACCATTATGGACTTAGCCGACCTTACTGGCATGTCCAAAACTACCATTTCCCAAATTGAAAGAGGTTTTGGAAATCCGACATTTGAGGTATTGCAAAATATTTTTGAATATCTGAATTTGGAAATAAAGGTGGAAGTCAAAAAGCACAATTAATATCATATGAGTTTAGGTAATAAATTGGAAGTCATCTATAAAGGAAACATCAAGGCAGGCGAACTCTGGGTTGATGAAAATGGTTATCATTTTGAGTATGATGATGCCTTTATTGAAGATGTTACCACGCGACCAATTTCGGTTAATATGTCCAAGGCCCAAAAGACTTACCATTCCAATGTATTATTTCACTATTTCAAATCCATTCTTAGCGAGGGAGAGAATCGGGAACAAATATGTAAAGCATTAGGTATTGACCCTAGTGATGATTGGAGCTTATTGGCATTAACCTGTCAATATGATACAATCGGGGCGATAACAGTAAAAAGCATCGAAAATGGCACAGTGTAACGGATGTCTGAAGGATAATACAAAAGGATTTTGTTCATCGTGTGAGGCAATTTTATTTGACCGCTCGAAGGTCACTCCTCAACTCAAATTCAATTGGGAAGATATTTCAAAAAAAATTGATGGTCAACCGATGGGGTTCAGTATCTCAGGAGTTCAACGAAAAGGATTTATTGGGAAACCAAGGGGAAAAGAGTTAGTTGCCAAAATGGATCTAAATGAAAAATCCCAGTATATCATCAAACCAATGTTGTCCAGGTTAAATTCGCCGGACCAATCACCTGCAAATGAGCATGTAACTATGCAAATGGCCAAACAACTGTTCAATATCAGAATAGCCGAATGTGCATTTATGAATTTTGCCAATGGAACTCCGGCATATCTCACTAAACGATTTGATTATGATGTGAATGGCGGAAAATTAAATCAGGAAGATTTCGTGTCCGTTCTTAAAGCAGGTAATAAATACGCGTCAAAAACCTATCAGGATGTTGGGGAATGGCTTAGCCCATTAAACAGGGTTGATTTTCTTCGGATTCTGATATTCAATTTCCTTACAGGTAATGGCGATGTCCATTTGAAAAACATTTCGCTTTTGGAAACTGCGGATGGAGATATGATGCTATCGCCCTCGTATGATTTAATGAATACCAAGATTCATCTTTCTGATAATTCATTGGCATTGAATCTATTTAAAGAATTTGAACAAACGAATTTGCCATTGGGAGAAAAATATCGTTATACGAAGGAGGACTTTATTGAATTTGGAAATCGTTTGAAGATTAAAGCAACAAATATTACGAGAATTATTGACTTATTTGCTAAAAAAGAAGGTGCGGTATTCGCCATGATTGACAAATCGTTTTTAACTGACAATGCCAAAGAATTGTACAAAAATAATGTGGTTGAGAATAATAAAGCGTTTTGGCAATCTAAGCGTTTTGTAATCAGTAATTTATAATGAGGAACTTGATAAAGAAATTGAGAAATATTCAAAATAGTATGGACAGATCAAGCTGTTTCAGACTTGAAAGATATTTTTATTTTTTTTCGAAGTGTATTCGAAATTTAAAGGTTATTGTACGTTATGGCTCATTGTCAAAAATATAAAGCTCATTTTAATTGAATATTGAGCCGTATTTCATATCATTGTGAGCCAAATAATTTTCGCTATGTCAGAAACACGACAAACAGATATTTTAGATTTTATTCAAGCCCATTCAAACTGCTCTTCCGGCGAAATTCATAAAGAATTTGCGGGTTCGATCAGTTACGCTACTGTTAAACGAATTTTATCTCAACTACTAAAAGAGAAATTTATACTTGCAGTCGGCAAGGGGAAAGGGACACGATATTTGGTTTCGTCGTCCTACAAATTGTTATATCCCATTGATATAGATCGTTACTATCAAAAGGAAATTGACGACAGGACAATTATAGATGGTTTCAATTTAAGTGTTTTTGAATTGTTGGACAAAAGTGAAATTCTGACTGAAAAGGAACTTACAGAACTTGCTGATTTACAACAAAAACACAAGGTGAACACTTCCCAACTGTCCGATTCCGAATACAAAAAAGAATTGGAGCGTCTTGCTATTGATTTAAGTTGGAAATCGTCACAGATCGAGGGTAATACCTATTCGTTACTTGAGACGGAAAGATTGCTCAAAGAAAGGGAAACAGCAGCAGGAAGGACAAAGGAGGAGGCTATTATGTTGCTGAATCACAAGGATGCCATTGATTTCATTGTGGAAAACCCAGATTATTTAATCCCGTTGACAATTGCCAAAATCGAGGACATTCACAGTTTGTTGACAAAAGAGTTGGCCGTTGATAAAAATCTGAGACGACGAAGAGTTGGTATCTCCGGAACAAATTACCGTCCTTTGGACAATGAATTTCAAATACGTGAAGCACTTAAAGCAGCTTGTGAATTGGTGAACAAAAAAGAAAATGCCTTTGAGAAAGCACTGTTGATCTTATTGTTGATTTCATACATTCAACCATTTATGGATGGAAATAAAAGGACAACCAGAATTGTATGTAATTCAATTTTAATGAATTATAAACATTGTCCGATTTCTTTCAGGACAGTTGACTCTGTATATTACAAGAAAGCCATGTTGCTTTTCTACGAACAAAACAACATATCACGATTTAAAGAGATTTTTATTGACCAATTTGAATTTGCTGTAAAGACTTATTTCTGAAACGAAGATTAAAAATTTAAGATGAACATCGACCAAATATTTGCCAATAACAAAGTGTGGATTGCCGAAAAGCTAAAAGTGGATCCTGAATACTTCAACAACCTATCGTTGAGGCAAAGTCCTGAAATATTGTATATTGGGTGTTCCGATAGCCGCGTCTCTGCTGAGGAACTGATGGGTGCCAAACCCGGCGAGGTGTTCGTCCACCGTAACATTGCCAACATGGTCCCGAATACCGATTTGAGTGTCATGTCGGTGATCAACTATGCCGTATCGTATCTAAAAGTCAAGCATGTAGTAGTTTGTGGCCACTATTATTGCAATGGTGTAAAAGCAGCCATGCAATCTCAAGATATGGGAATCTTAAACCCATGGCTACGAAATATCCGGGATGTCTATCGCATCCACCACAACGAACTCGATACCATTGTCGATGAGGAGCTGAGGTACAAACGCTTGGTGGAACTCAATGTTCAGGAGCAATGTATCAACGTGCTAAAAACTGCAGATGTCCAGAAGGCCTATAAAGAAAGAACACTGACCGTCAATGGTTGGGTTTTCGATATCCAGACAGGTCAATTGATTGATTTAAAAATAGACTTTGACAAGATACTGCAAAAGATAATGGAGATTTATCGGATTATTTAAACGCCTTATTTACTGCATATTCAATCTACTTTTTACGAAACGTTCACTAAAATTTTGGCATTTTGTGGCTCAATGTGAAAAAATAAAGCTCATTTTAATTGAATATTGAGCCGTATTTCATGTCATTGTGAGCCAAATAAATACAATATAGAAGTCCCACAGCCAATTCTTCCGAGATGAGAATGTTATTGAAGAGTAAAAGATTGGCCTTGGTTTTTTCAGCACTGTCAAATAATAGGTTCGTAAAACGTTCAATAAATTGTGATTAAGAAATTCTGGCATACGCGATAGAACGCCAAAGACTTCAAAGATTGACACTAAAATACAAATTATGAACAATTCCAACACACAGGATCAGCGTATCGCAAAGATGACCTTCGTCTCGGTCTATCCACTTTATCTTGCAAAAGTAGAGAAGAAAGGAAGGACAAAAGACGAATTGCATCAGGTGATCGAGTGGTTAACAGGTTACGATAGCAAGAAATTGCAGGAACTGATTAAAGAATATGTAACCTTTGAGATATTTTTCCAACAGGCAAAACTAAACCCTAATGTGTACCTAATTACCGGAGTAATCTGTGGGTATCAAGTGGAGGAAATCAAAGATCCATTGACACAGAAGGTTAGGTATTTGGATAAATTGGTTGATGAATTGGCGAAAGGCAAAAAGATGGAAAAGATTTTGCGCGACTAGTAGGTTGTTGTGAAACTTTAGTATTGAAAACTATCCCATCTCAAACCTTCCAATTGTTAGCAATATATGTAACATGCTATGATACAAGTACATGATAATTATCTAAAATGAAAAGGACGACATTTATAATATTGGCTCTTGCTGCTTCATTCGGTTTTGGTTTTGGATTTAAGACCATCATCACAAGACAATCTGATAACCAGCCTAATATGAAAAAAGTAACGGGCATTGGTGGTATTTTCTTCAAATGCAAAGTCCCTAAAAAATATGAAAAGTTGGGTAAACAACTTGGCAGTAAGACAACAAAATGAACCATTAGATTATATTCATATGGATTTTTCAAACATCACAAACGGAATCAATAAAGTGATTGAAACTTGGGAGCCGATATTGAACAGTTTGCCAAATGAAACAATCACGCAAAAAAGAAACAAACAAAACCGAACAATAAAGGAGATACTTGGTCATCTGATTGATTCAGTCTCAAACAATCACCAACGGTTGATCAGGTTGCAGTACAATTCCGATTTAACTTTTCCCGATTACCGGCAGGACAACGACTTGTGGATCGCTATTCAGGATTTTCAGAACGAAAATTGGATTGACATGGTTCAGCTCTGGAAGTATTTTAACCTTCATATGATTCAGGTGATCAAGTCGGTTGATCCTTCTAAACTGGATCATTACTGGCACGACTTTGAAGGAACAAAAGTGACTTTACATCAAATGATTGAAGGCTATCTGTGGCATATCGATTTGCATTTAAATGAAATTCAGGAATTAATTGATAAATAGTAACATAAGTCGTAATAATTTCAATGAATAATACAATGATTAGTGTCTCCTTTAAGCAGTCCGTCCTCCTGTGTACACTTGTATTTTGCCAGATATCTTATTCATTTTCACAATCACCGCTATGGCAAGGCAAGGGGCGGATAGTCATAAGTTCTGATGGAAATGAACATGACCATGACGATTGGGCAGCCACACCTTTGTCATTGGCGATTATCGCAGCCAAGGGCTTGCAGAATAAGCTTGCTGTCTATATTTATTCCGATCATATCTGGAGTAGTAATTATGAGCATCCGGGGGTGAATGGTGTTAAACCTTATGACCAAATGAAAGTAAGCGCACTTAAGGGAGGTAAAATGTTTCGGTTTAAACAAACCAGGTTTATATGTGCGGTGGATAACCCTGAAATTGCGTATATGACATTGAAACAGCAAATTGATCAATCTGATTCAGAAAATCCACTTTTCATCATTGTCGCTGGCCCTGTTCAGGTAATAGGAGAGTCGATATCCAGGGCAGAAAGAGACAAAAGAAAATATGTCACGGTAATCTCAACCATAAATTGTTGGAATGATGATCATGCGGATCATCCATATCCATGGGAGAATCATTCAGGGTGGACAATGACAGAAATAAAACAGCATTTTTCAAGTCCGGAAGGTGGTGGCCTTAAGGTTATCTCTATTCAAAATCAAAATCCTTGCTTAATGAGAAACTGGAAAGAATATGAATGGTTAATGACAAGCCCTGAGCGTAAAAATGGTTACTACAGAAAGGGCAGTTGGACATGGTTATTCAACAGGCTCTGTATGAGTATTAAACCAGTATCAGGAGTTGAAAATTATTATGCCATTGATGCCTCTGATGCTGGTAAAGTTATTTTTCTCTTTACAGGGATTGAAAATACGAGTCCTCAATTGTGTTATGAGATCATGAGGAATCCTCCGCATAAAGCGAATTCAAAATATTGATTTCACTACCCAGTCAACTTATGCAACAGGTGACAAAACAAACTTCCAATAAAAGATGAAAAGAAACAATTATAAAAAAAATGCAAACGACTTTCCGGTTGTTTGTGTTGGTGGCTCAGCAGGTGGTCTGGATGCATACATCCGATTGCTGCAAAATTTGCCAGCCAATATGGGCGTTGCAATCGTCATTGTTAATCATTTAAGAACGGTAGCTACAATGCTCCATGAGATTCTTCCAAATTATACAAAAATGCCTGTTCTGCTTATTACGGAAAGGCTTGACATTCAGCCTGATCATGTGTATATTATTCCAGAAAACCGGGACTTGCACGTTCTTGATGATGAATTCCGTTTAAAACCAATTTCAAAGCCCAGAGGTTGGCCCGACGTGATTACTGTATTTTTGCGGTCTATTGCCAGGCATTGGAAGGGAAAAGTGATCGCAGTGATTGTCTCTGGATATGATGGTGATGGAGCTGAAGCATTGTGCGAAATAAAAAAAGCAGGTGGTATCACTATCGCCCAGAAGCCCGAGACGGCCAAACAGCCTGATATGCCTGAGAGCGCAATAGAAAGTGGATATGTGGATTATATCCTTTCACCGGAAGAAATTGCCCAGAAAATCTTACAAATTTAAAAGGACCTATGCCTTAGATAGAATAGAGGATGATTTGGTGAAAGCCAGGAAGATGGAGAAGATTTTGTGCTGCTCATAGTGTGTTGCAAAACTGCATTTATAAAATATTCAATAGGATATCGAAAAATATTTTAATTTTGAAAAATTATGAAAACTGAGTTAATTGTATCAAATAATAGTATTCACAATTTTTTTAATCAAAATGAAAAAAACAGTCAAATTTTGTAGCCTTCTTTTAGTATTGACTTTAGCCATGTCAATTGGCGTTTACGCGCAAGCAAAGAAAAAAGCATCAGGAGATAAGGTAGTTTTTGAATATGAAATCGAAGCGATGGGTTTTAAACCACAGGGAACATATTTAATTAAAGTGTGGTCGTATTTCAAACAAGCAAAACTTCCGATTTCTCAGGCAAAAAAGAATGCTGTTCATGGCGTAATTTTTAAGGGGATTCCCGGGAAACAAGGTGTTCCTGCTCAAAATGCATTCGCAACCCCGGCAATTGAAGACCAAAAAAGTGATTTCTTTGATAAGTTTTTTTCTGATGGAGGCGATTTCCAAAAATATGTTACTGAGTCCGGTGATGGTACTATTGCCGCTGAAGACATTATAAAGATTGGGAAGCAGTATAAAATAGGTGTAGTTGTAGAGGTTAATGTTACAGAGCTAAAGAAAACATTGGTAAATAGTGGAATAATTGCAAGGTGAGAAAGCGGCCTGAATAAATGCGAAAATAGAAAAGTATTAAATTACTCGTCAAGGTATTTTGTATTTCTTAAATGCAACTATAAAAATTGCGGAACTGAAGAGTTTCGCAATTTTTTTTCATTAAACTGCACAACATTACAAAAGGTTGTAACTTTGTAATTGATTTACATTGAATATATTATAAATTCATAACAAACTAATTAACATGTCTGCAAATATTCGTTTACCAAAGAAAGGGCTTGGACTTGCCCTGATTGGATTGGCCACATTACCACTGTATGCAAAAACTGAAAAAACGGGGAAACCCAACATCCTGTTTATTGCAGTTGACGACCTGAAACCCAACGTTGGGGCTTATGGCGACCGCTTAGCCAAGACACCTGGTATGGACAGGCTGGCAAAGGAAGGGATTACCTTCACGAGCAGCTATTGTCAGCAGGCGATCTGTGGGGCAACCAGGGCGAGCATCATGTTAGGGATGCGCCCCGACAAAACAAGGGTCTGGGACTTGGTGACCGACTTCAGACAGGTCAATCCAAATGCTATTTCCATGCCACAGTATTTCAAATCAATGGGTTACGAAACTGCGGCAATGGGTAAGATTTACCATATGAGCAGTGCAGGTCCCGGACATGATGCACCATCCTGGAGTATTCCATACGAAGATGCCAAATGTCCTACTTATGTATTGCCCAATAGCGTCAACGAAAGGGGGAAAGGCAAAGCTACCGAGTGTGCCGATGTGCCCGACGAAACATATGCTGATGGGGCATTGACAAAAATGGCAATCAAATCCCTTGAAAAGTTAAGCAAAGGGGATAAACCGTTTTTCCTTGCCGTAGGTTTTCACAAGCCCCACCTTCCTTTTGTCTCGCCCAAGAAATATTGGGACCTGTACGACCGGAACAAATTTGAAATCGCCCCATTTCAGAAAAAGGCAGCCAACAGCCCCGATATTGCTTATCATGTTTCAGGCGAGTTGAAAAGCTATACCGATATACCTCAATTTGACAGCTACCAGGATAAAGAGCTGGATCATTTGTCGCCAGATAAACAAAAGGAACTGATCCATGGTTACTATGCGGCGATGTCATATACTGATGCCCAGATCATGCAGTTGCTTAACGAACTCGACAAATTGGGGATCCGCAAAAACACAATTATCGTTCTTTGGGGCGATCATGGCTGGCATTTGGGCGACCATGGTTTGTGGAACAAGCACACCGATTTTGAAAATGCGACCCATACCTTGCTGATGATGAGCGTTCCTGGAACAAAACCCGGAATCAGGCCTGTTACTTTGTGCGAATTCACCGATGTATATCCTACCTTGTGCGAACTGATCAATATCCCTACACCAAAGTATCTCGACGGAATTAGCCTTGTTCCCGCAATCACCAATCCGGGGGCCAAATTGCGCGAATATGCGTTCAGCCAATATCCCCGCGAAGGGGCAAAGGTGATGGGATATACCATCCGTACCGCCAGGTTCCGTTATACCGAGTGGATGAAGGGCGGTTACAGGACCAATGTGCCTTATGATAAAAAGTATTTTTTGGCACGCGAAATGTATGATTATGAGAAAGATCCATTGGAAAAAGTTAGCATCATAGATAAGCCTGAATATCAACAGGATCAAAAGAATATGGAAAAACTTTTCATGGAAAGTATGCAGCGCGAATACAACAGTTGCATAACCTATTCAAAACTTGCCGATTTTAAAGCACCCATCGTTGTTGGATCCGATGCTAAAAAAGGTAAAAAAACAAAAGTGAAAGCAGAGGAGTAATCATCAGGTTTTTCATAGTTTTACAAGCGCAAACTAATTACCAATTAAGGATAAAATGAACCCAATGATGAATGGAAGAGTTCTGTTAAGTCTGGCTTTGCCCTTATTGGGAGGCCAGGGGACATTTGCCCAAAACAAGCCAAACATTTTGTTTATCGCAGTCGATGACCTCAAACCGATCCTGGGTTGTTATGGCGATCAACTGGTCAAAACCCCAAACATCGATAAGCTTGCCAAGCGGGGGACTATCTTTATGCAAAACTATTGTCAGCAAGCGGTTAGCGGTCCAACACGCGCCAGTCTGATGACAGGGATGCGCCCCGATTACACGAAAATTTGGGACCTCAAAACGAAAATGCGTGATGTAAACCCGAAAATTCTCAGTTTGCCACAATATTTTATTTCCTTGGGTTATTCGACCCAGGGCATCGGGAAAATCTATGACCCACGATGTGTGGATGATGCGTTGGACAAACCTTCATGGAGCGTACCCTATTATAAAAGATCTGATCAGTACATCTCAAAAAGTACAGGTAAGCCCGAGGGGCAATATCAATTGCCGGCAACAAAAGCACTATTTGTCAAATACACCAAGGAGGGTGAGGCCAAAGGTTTAAAAGGAAAAGAGCTGACCGATTATGTTGGAAATCTCATCAAACCATCGGTCGAATGTGCAGATGTCCCCGACAATGCTTACAATGACGGATCCAATGCGCTGTATGCCAAAGATATCCTGGCCAGACTGTCCAAAGAGGGGAAGCCTTTTTTCTTTGCTGTGGGTTTCAGTAAGCCCCATTTGCCATTTGTGGCGCCTAAAAAATACTGGGACCTCTACAAACGTGACCAGATGCCTTTGGCTCCGTTCCAACAAAAAGCCAAAAATGGACCTGAGATTGGTTATCATACTGCAGCGGAGCTGCTTGCTTATTCAGATATTCCACCAATTGCTTCTTTTTCGGACCAGAAAGTTGGTATGGATTTGCCGGTGGATAAACAGAAAGAGCTGATCCATGGCTATTATGCGGCAACCTCCTATATGGACGCACAGGTTGGGATCGTATTGGATGCCCTCGATTCACTGGGATTAGCAAAAAATACGATCATTGTCCTTTGGGGCGATCATGGCTGGCATCTTGGCGACCATAACCTTTGGTGCAAGCATACCAATTTCGAGCAAGCCACCCATGCCCCGTTGTTGATTTCTGCTCCCGGAATTCAACCATCAAAAACAAAATCGCCATCCGAGTTTATTGATATTTTTCCAACACTGTGCGATTTGACAGGCGTAAAAATTCCTGATCATCTGGATGGGAAAAGCCTGGTTCCGATCATGAAGGATCCGAAGGTTTCTGTCAAGGAATTTTCTGTCAGTCAATACCCGAGACCGGCAAATAAGATCGAGAATGCCAGGCTCGGATGGTCGGACGGCGAGTTTATGGGCTATTCGATCAGGACACAAAAATACCGTTACACAATCTGGTTGAAGGACACTTTCCGCAGTTATAAGCCATACAAAAAGGATTTGGTGGTGGCTACTGAACTGTACGACTATGAAAAAGATCCCAACGAAACTGTTAACGTTGTTGATGAAAAAACCTATGCATCAATCACTAAAGATATGAACGACAAAATGTTGCATTTTTTGTCCAGTCAGGTTAAAGAAAATAAAGTTCGTTAATTGTTTTGTTCCAAATGCCTGCATTGATTTCATGGAATATGAATTTTTCAGGTTTTTTACCCTTGTTTAGCAAATAATTAAAACAATGAATTGGTACTATTCACCTTTATGAAGAATCAAATGGCAATGACAAAACTCAATAGATTAAAAGAATTATTACTTTTAATACTGGTCATTTCTTCCAGCATATCCTTTGCAATCGAAAAAGGGGAAATTGTTTCTAATAAGCAAGGAGTTTCTGATTCTATTGTAAATGAGGTTATTAGAATTGATCGGGATAGGATTATAAAAAGGGCGGATCATTTATTGAATGAAGCCCCCCGAACAGTGACAGCCAGCTTCGCGCCTCGAAGTATGGGTGGGAAGCACGATTTTTATTCCGAAGGGCCTTATTGGTGGCCCGATCCGGCCAATCCTGACGGCCCGTTTATCCGGCACGATGGGTTGAGGTTTCCAGGCCGGTTCGAGGATCACGACAAAGACCTCCGGAACTTCTCCTGGATTGTTGGGACACAAACATCGGCCTGGATTTTGACCGGGGAGGAAAAGTATGTCAAGGCAGCTATGGTGCATCTGACAGCCTGGTTTATCGATACGACAACCATGATGAACCCCAATATGCTTTATGCCCAAGCCATTCGTGGCGTGAATACTGGGCGGGGTGTAGGGATCATAGATGCGGGTCAGTTGATGGACGTTGCCCAATCGGTTTATCTGCTTGAGAAATCGCCCTTTGTTTCAGTGAAGGATATCCAACAGATTAAAGAATGGTTCACCAAATTCATTTCCTGGTTGACAACGCACCCTTATGGGATTGACGAGATGAACGCCAAAAACAACCATGGTTCGTGGTGGCATGCACAGGTTGCAGCATATGCCCGATTGGTTGGCGATCAAAAAGTCCTTCAAATGTGCATGGATCATTACAAAAATACTTTGCTTCCTAACCAAATGGCTTCCAACGGAAGTTACCCGGAGGAGTTGGCAAGGACCAAACCTTATTCCTATTCGCTTTTCAACCTCGATGCCACTGCCGCCCTGCTTTGGATCCTATCTGACAATTCATTTGATGCATGGAATTATACCCTCTCAGATGGGCGAGGATTATCGAAAGGATTGGATTTTATGCTTCCTTATCTAAAAGACAAATCAAAATGGGAAGTTGCCAAAGATGTTGACCATTGGGAACAACAACCCGAGCCCCGCTTGTTTATGCTTCTGGCGGCCCTTGCCAGTAACAATCCAACCTGGTTTGAGTTATGGAAATCGTTGGATGAAAAGAAGGGCAACGATCAGAACCGTTTGTCAATGATGCTGAAAAACCCCCTAATTTGGATTTACACAAAATAATAGTATTTATAAGTAATTGTTATACAGATATATAAATGAAAATAGTTTCAATTGAACTAAAATCTATTTTATTGGTGTTTGGGTTTCTGGTTGTCTTTCAACAACAGAGTCATGCACAGGAAATTACAGCCAACCGATTTGCCCAAAATCCGATTATCAGACCTGAGATGTTCAAAAACGGGGATGGTGAAAATATCAATGGTCCTTCGTTGATCAAAGTCCCCGATTGGATCAAATCCCCGTTGGGTAAATATTACCTCTATTTTGCCCACCACCAGGGACGATACATCCGTTTGGCTTATGCCGACAAGTTGGAAGGACCGTGGCAAATTTATGAAAAGGGCACCTTAAAACGGGAGGATTGTATTTATGATGATGGAATCAACAAACTCAAAGTCAATCATATTGCCTCGCCCGATGTATTGATTGACCCGGTTAAAAAAGAGTTGGTGATGTATTTCCATATCTCTGCAGGAAAAACCCCTGCCGGGAAAGGAACTCCGCAGGTGACCTTACGGGCAACCTCCAAAAATGGGATCGACTTTCAACCGGCATCCGAAATATTGGGGGAATCTTATTTCAGGGTTTTTAAATGGGAGAATCAGTTTTTTGCGATGGCAAAGGCTGGTCTTTACAGGTCTGAAGATGGAATTGCAAACTTTGAGAAAGAACCTGATACCTTTGTGAAAATCAATGAGAAGAAGGATGATATACATTTGCGACATCTGGCCTTGCTTCAAAAAGGGAACCTGATGTATATTTTCTATTCCAGAATTGGGGATGCCCCAGAGCATATTCAATATTCGAAGATGTTGCTTACTGGCGACTGGAAAAGTTGGGTGGCTACTGCGCCAACATCACTATTAGAATCACAGAAAGATTACGAAGGTGTCGCTTATCCAATCAAAAAATCGGTCTCAGGGGCATCCAAAACACCTGTTCACGAACTTAGGGACCCTGCAATCTTTGAAGAAGATGGCAAAACCTACCTGCTTTATTCAGTTGCAGGGGAGTTGGGGATCGGGATTGCAGAATTAAGAATGAAGGAATGAAAGAATTAAGAAATTAAGAAATTAAGAATGAAGGAATTAAGGAATTAAAAATTTTAAAATCAGATAAATGAAACGAGAAACGATTCAATTCTGCTGGTCATTTGGAAAATCAGCTAAAAGCCATATTTCAATTTTATTTCTATTTATTTCCATTAATATCTATGCTCAGCAGCAATACATTACCCAAACCAATATCAAATATTATTCCGATTCAGTCAATGCCAAAGACAGTTATTTGTCAGAAATATGTACCCTCGATTTGTATTATCCCCAGAATGTGAAAAACTATTCAACCATTGTCTGGTTTCATGGTGGGGGGCTTACCGGTGGGAATAAAGAAATTCCAAAAGCCTTGATGGAAAAAGGTTATGCTGTTGTAGGTGTTGGATACCGTTTGTCGCCAAAGGCAAAAGCACCGGCTTACATCGAGGACGCTGCTTCTGCAGTTGCCTGGGTATTTAACAATATTGAAAAATATGGGGGCAGCACCAAACTGATCTTTGTTTCGGGTCATTCAGCCGGTGGTTACCTTGGGATGATGATCGCATTGAACAAAGCGTATTTGGGCAAATACAGCATAGATGCAAACAAAATTGCTGGCCTTATCCCGTTCAGTGGCCAGGCAATTACCCACTATACCATCCGTAAGGAAGAAGGGATCCGAAACACGCAACCAACTATAGATCAATATGCACCACTGTTCTTTGTCCGTGCAGATGCACCACCCATGTTGCTGATCACCGGCGACCGTGAAAAAGAACTGTTGGGCCGATATGAAGAAAATGCTTACCTGTGCCGGATGATGAAACTGAACGGCCATAGCCGGACAACCCTTTATGAATTGCAGGGCTTTGACCATGGTGGAATGGCGGAACCTGCATTTCCCCTTTTATTAAAAGAGGTAGCTGCCATTACAAAAGAAATTTTAAATCAAAGTCCAAAAGTGATAAAGTAATGCCACAAAGTCTCAAAGACACTAAGTTACACAAAGATTTATATGAAGAATTTAAACAGTTTTAAAACAGCCGGAATTGCAGCGTTTGGAGTCTTTGCTGGAACAGGTCAGTTGTTGGCCAATGACAATCAGCCAGGTAATGCGGACGCCAAAAAACCCAATATCATCTTTATCCTTGCCGATGATCTGGGGTTTGCCGAGATCGGTTGCTACGGGTCAGATCGTTACAAAACACCCAATATCGACAAGCTGGCAAGTCAGGGGTTGCGTTTCACACATGGTTATGCTACACCTCTTTGCGGTCCGTCGCGTGCGACCCTCCTTACCGGGCGTTATGCCTTTCGCACAGGAGCCACCAATCAGGATGCTTGTTCACAGGTCTTTACAAAAGCGGAAAAGGCCATCCCCTATTATTTAAAACCAGCCGGATATGTCTCTACCTGCATCGGGAAATGGGGTCAACTTCCTGACGATCCTTCCGATTTTAGTTTTGATGAATACCTTCGGTTCTTTGGGAGTGGGGTGTATTGGACTGCGCCTGGGAAAAAGGAAAATTACAGGGTTAACGGTACGGATTTGGTATTGAAGGAGAAGGAATACATGCCAGACCTGATGCACAAGAAAATGGTTGAATTTTTGACAAAGAACAAAAATACCCCCTTCTTTGCCTATTATTCTATGTCGCATGTTCATGGTGAAATTAAAAGAACTCCCGACAGCAAACCAACAACTACGGATTATTATGACGATAATATCGCCTACATGGACAAGTTGGTCGGTAAGTTAAGGACTGAACTCGACCGGCTCAAATTAAGCGAAAATACCATCCTGATCTTTTTCAGCGATAATGGAACGGCTGCCGGACATGCCGATGCCGCTACAATTGGAGGCCGGAGATTGAGTGGGCAAAAAGGAACGATGCAGGAAGGCGGAAGTTTGGAACCGTTGATTGTTTATTGGCCGGGTGTAACACCCAAAGGAAAGGTTTGCAACGATTTGATCAGTTCAACTGATTTTATTCCGACTTTTGCCGAAATAACCGGAGCTACACTTCCAAACGATGTAATTCTTGATGGTCAGAGCTTTAATTCCCAAATACATGGCGAAAAAGGAAATCCACGGACATCCCTGTATGTCCAGTTGGCCAACAATTACTGGGTTCGCAATGAAGGTTGGAAGATCAATCAGTCCGGCGAATTATTTGACATGAGCAAAGCTCCTTTTGAGGAAATTGCAGTTGCTGCCGATACACAAAATCCAGAGGCAATTGCTGCCAGGAAAAGTCTTCAGGCTGAGCTCGACCGGCTAAATCCCAAAGGAGGATATTTCGACAAGGGAGATGGAACAGGCCGTCATGCCAACAAAGCCGCAAATAAAGCAGCAAAGGCTGGAAACAAACCAGCGAACAAAGCTGCCGGCAAAGTTGGGAAGAAGAAAAAGCAAAAAGAATGAGAACTATTTCAATTTTAATTATTTGCATGGGAGTTTTTGGTCCGTGCTTATCGAAAGTCGGCCCAAAAATCATCCTAAAACTGGACGATTTTCAGGCAAAAAAGGATAGCTGTCCTTGCATTCCAACATTGAATTTCCTGATGGAAAGGCAAATAAAAGCAGGATTTGGAGCTGTTGCCAACAAGTTCGACAGTACTGCCCTAAGTGTCCTTCGACCCTATCTGAATGCCACAAATACTAAAGGTGAAAATCTTTTCGAAATCTGGCATCATGGTTTAAATCACGCGAAAACCGAGTTCAAAGATTCAACCTATCAATACCAGAAAGTCCATTTTGAACAAGCCGACAAACTGGTAAAAAAATACCTGGATATCCAGATGCATACTTTTGGTACACCTTACAATGCAAGCGATTCCATTACAAATCAGGTAGTTTCAGAAGACCCTAACTATAAGGTGTTTCTGTACAGTAGTATAGTTCCTAAAGTCGATGGCGGTATATTTTATATGGACCATCGGGTCAATATGGAAAATGGCACAGGTAAGCCCGAATTTGAATTCTTTAAATCCGACTACCAAAAGAACAAAGATCGATACACCGACTATATGGTTTTGCAGGGACATCCCAATGGATGGACTCCTGAGAAACTTGACCAGTTCAGGCAAATCATTGATTTCCTGATTTCTGAAGGGTGCGAATTTGTTTTGCCCTATGAGTTTTATTTGGACAGCGTCAAATCAAAGCATGTTCCTGGGAATGGTGATCTTAAACAATTGGTGATCAGAAATGTCCAAAAAGGGACAATTGAACAAGCAGGGAAAATGATGTCGGAAAATCCGGTCACGGTCACTGCGTCATCCTGTAAACGGAGTTCGGGAGGCAAAAACGATTTTTATTCGGAAGGCGATTATTGGTGGCCAGATCCGGCCAAACCTGACGGGCCTTACATTCAGAAAGATGGTCAGACCAACCCTGAAAATTTCTCTGACCACCGTTATGCCATGATCCGATTCAGTGACATGACTTCTACTTTAACTTCGGCATGGCTGCTTACCGGCAATCGGAAATATGCGGACAAGGCAATCGAGCACATGAACGCCTGGTTTGTCGATCCTTCAACCAAAATGAACCCCAACATGCTTTACGCCCAGGCAATCTGGGGCAAGTTCACTGGTCGTGGCATTGGCTTGATCGATGCCTACCATTTGGTCGAAGTGGCACAATCGGCTAAATTATTGATTGATAATAAGTTGATCTCCAAAGAAGAATCATCGAAGATCAAACAGTGGTTCAGTAGTTTTTTGACATGGATGACGACCCACCAATATGGGATCGACGAGATGAACGCCAAAAACAACCATGGCACCTGCTGGGTTGCGACCGCCGCCTCTATGGCAGTGGTGGCGGAAAATGTCGAAGTTAAAAATTTATGCATCAATCGTTTTAAAACCATCCTGTTGCCCTCCCAAATGGCTGATGATGGCAGCTTTCCCCTTGAAATCAAACGGACCAAGCCTTACGGCTACTCGCTTTTCAATATCGATGCAATGTGCAATGTGGCCCGGATTTTATCAACTCCCGAAGACAATTTGTTTGAGTTTAAAACTGAAAAAGGGTTGTCGCTGAAAAACGGGATGGAATACATTTATCCATTTATTTCCGACAAATCGAAATGGCCTTTTGCCAAAGACATTTACATCTGGGAAGAGTGGCCTGTCCGGCAGTCGTCGCTCCTTTTTGCCGGTTTGGCCTATCAGAAGGAGAACTATATTTCAACCTTTCTGAGTTTGCCAGCGAATCCAACGCATCCTGAAGTGATCCGTAACCTTCCGGTAAGGCATCCTATAATCTGGTTGATGAATAAACCTTCAGGGAATGAGAAAACAAATGGATTGAATTGAAAATCAAAGAATTAATTTGCATGATAAAATATCCAGTTTCAAAAACCCCAGCCCTAAAGGGGGAGATTTTGCAAAGCATTGAAATTTATAATGTTAATATTTTTACTAATGCTGTTTTTCTGGATGTAAACAAGTTATAATTCCAATTACTCAAACATATAAAATGAGACGAAATAGTATTCTTTGGTTGGTAACAATAAGTCTTTGTCTATCCAATTTTCTTTCAGCCCAAACCAATACCACAATCCGGTTAAACGAAAACTGGAAATTTCTGAAGGGCGACCTTGGCGGAATATGGGAAGCGGTAAGGCCCGTAAAAGCAGGTAATCCTGAAAGTGTGCCATTGTGGGAAACCGTTACTTTGCCACACTGTTTCAATGCCACCGATGCGGTCGATCCCGATGTAAACTATTACCAGGGTCCGGGATGGTACACGAACCAGATCAAAGTCAACAATCCATATCCAAACGGAAGGACGGTTCTCCATTTTGAAGGTGCAGGACAAAAAACAGAGGTTTTCATTTACACGACAAAAGTTGGATCGCATGTTGGAGGATACAATGAATGGTCGGTTGACATTACCGATGCGGTAAAGAACTTTCTTACAGACAAAACCACAGCAGATCTTTTCAAAGGGAAAGTCCCGGTTTCAATCAGGTGCGACAATTCACGCGACTTGGAAATGATCCCTTCCAGCCTATCAGATTTTAATGTTTATGGTGGCATTTACCGGTATTTAAACCTGGAGTACTTCCCAGCCTTTTCAATCGAACGCCTTTTTGTCAATGCCAAAGTCGATGCGAAAGGGTTGGAAGGTAAATTCGACCTTAGCCTGAAATTGCAAAATAAATCAGCCCTTTCGAAAGCGCACCTTAAAATTGAAATTGCCGACCCTAAAGGAAAACAAATCAGCACTACTGAACAGGACATTGATTCTTTCGATGGCGAAAAAACCGTTTTCAGCAATGCGATCAAAAAACCAGAACTGTGGTCACCAGCACAACCCAATCTATATACAAGTAAAGTCACCATCACAACCGAATCTGGTTCCCAAACAGTTACCGAAAAGTTTGGCTTCCGCAATTTTGAATTCGTCGATTACGGACCTTTTAAGCTGAATGGCAACCGGTTGCTGCTTCGCGGGACGCACCGGCACGAAGACCATGCCGGGGTTGCGGCAGCCATGACCGAACCAATGATCCGTACTGAAATGACGATGATGAAAGAAATGGGTGTCAACTTCATCCGTTTGGGTCATTATCAACAATCGAGGATTGTCCTCAATTTATGCGATAGTCTGGGGATTATGGTGTGGGAAGAGATTCCATGGTGCCGTGGCGGACTTGGCGGCGAAGGTTACAAACAGCAGGCGCGTAACATGCTGACCGATATGATCTCGCAACACAGGAACCATCCGGCTGTGATTATCTGGGGATTGGGCAACGAAAACGACTGGCCTGGTGACTTTCCTGAGTTTGACAAGGAGAAGATCCACTCTTTTATGTCGGAACTGAATTCCTTGTCGCATCAGCTCGATCCTACACGAATGACCGCTATCAGGCGTTGCGATTTCTGCAAGGATATACCCGATGTTTATTCACCTTCCATCTGGGCCGGCTGGTATCGTGGAATTTATACCGAATACAAGGAGACGACCGAAACTGAGATCAAAGGGGTGAAACATTTCCTACATGCTGAATGGGGTGGCGACAGTCATGCTTTGCGCCATTCCGAAGCCCCCGATAAAGTTTTGCAGCAAATCAAAACCGGGGGTGGTGCTGACGAAAGATTGGGAGATGCTTCCTTATTTGGGGGTGCTGCCCGCGTTTCAAAAGATGGCGACTGGAGCGAATCGTACATTTGCAACCTGATCGACTGGCATTTAAAGGAACAGGAAAATATTCCGCTTTTAACCGGTTCTGCTTATTGGCCTTTCAAGGATTTCTCTACCCCGATCCGACCCGATAATCCAATCCCCTATATGAACCAGAAAGGGGTTGTCGAGCGCGACCTGACAAAGAAGGAGGCCTTTTATGTTTTCCAATCGTGGTGGACCGAAAAGCCAATGGCCCATATTTATGGACATAGTTGGCCAGTACGATGGGGCGATGCAAATGAAGAGAAAATGGTGAAGGTTTATTCCAATTGCGAAGAGGCCGAATTGTTCCTTAATGGCAAAAGTTGTGGGATCAAAAAACGGAACGGACAGGATTTCCCGGCGGCAGGTTTGCGATGGAATGTTGTATATCAGCAAGGTAACAACGAAATAAAAGTCATTGCCCGAAAAGGAAAAACTACGGTTAACGATGAGATCAAACAGGTTTACCAAACTGAAAAATGGGGGAAACCGGCAAAAATGACTTTTTCCAAAATCGATCAGAAAGGGGATATTGCGACGCTTGAGGTGAAGTTGTTGGATGCCAAAAACGTTTTATGCCTCGATGCCCGCAACATGGTGGCCTTTGGTTTGATAGGGGACGGCCATTTGATCGACAATCTGGGCACTTCATCTGGATCCCGAAAAGTTGAGATGTACAACGGCAGGGCGATCATCAGAATAAATACAAAAGGTGGCAGGAACATGGTAAGCGTAGGTACACCTGGAATCGCCACCGTATTTTGCAATCAGGCTGAATAGTGGAGAATCAATATAAATGTTAATATATTGTATGACAGATTATTATGTTGGCTTGAATTTTCATCAGGGGATTTAAATTCCTTTAATCAAAGTGATCTTAAGTAATTCAGATTATTGCTATCTTGAGGCGCTGATCAGGGCTTTGGAAATTAGCTGAATAAGGTCCTGTTTAATGCTTCAGAAAATGTGTAACAGGCAACTGGCTTTTGGCAACCGGCTACTGGCTTTAATTGTGCTAATAACTTAAATATGTGTACGATATGTTTAAAATTTTGGAATCGTTATCTTTCATTGGACTACACACCGCCAGTTGCAAGTAACCAGCTGCCAGCTGCATTTAACTTATAGGATTAACCATAAATTAACTATATCATGGAAAACAAATTGTATCAAAACCGTCGTGATTTTATTGCCAAATCAAGCCTTACAGTAGGTGGAATTTCAATGGGATTAAATGCCATGAGTGCCGCCGAATCTGGCAGGATCATCGGTGCCAACGACAAAATCCGCGTGGGATTTATCGGAATCGGGAACAGGGGTTCACAGCTACTGGAACTGTTTATGCAAAACAAGGATGTTGAGATCGCTGCTTTGTGCGATATCTACGAACCTTATTTGATGCGCGACCGGAGCAAGGTGGATTCCCGCTATCTGGCCGACCGGGCAGGACAGGTTCCCAAAATGGGGGAGAAATTCGCAACCAAACCCACGCTTTACAACGATTACCGGAAACTTCTGGAAGACAAAACAATTGATGCAGTGTGCATTGCAACACCCGATCATTGGCATGCCATTATGATGACCGAAGCCGTCAAAGCGGGAAAGGATGTCTATGTTGAAAAACCGTTGACCCAAACCATCCACGAAGGGCGGACGATGGTCAATGTTTGGAAAGCAAGTAAGCAAGTAGTTGCTGTAGGTCTCAACCGCCGTGGAAACAATGTTTATAAGAAATTGGCCAAGGAAATTGCTGCAGGGAAAATCGGTCAGGTAACTGTTGGCCGGGCTGCCCGTGTCAGCAATATGTTTCCGAACGGGATTGGCAAACTCAAACCGGAACTGCCTCCAAAAGATTTCAACTGGGATATGTGGCTGGGACCGAGGGCTTCCAGGCCATATCAATACAATATCGCACCCTACATGTTCAGGTGGTGGGGCGATTTTTCAAGTCAGATGGGGAACTGGGGAGTCCACTACATGGATGCCATCCGATGGATGATGGGCGAAGTTGCGCCGGTGGCCATTTCTGCCCATGGTGGCAAATACGTTCTCGACCATGACGGTGATATACCTGATACCATGGAGGTAACCTTCGAGTTTGCCTCCAAAAAGATGATCATGTTCAGCATCTATGAAGCGAGCAGCAGCGAGATTCTGCCATACGGTGAAATTGAGCTTCGTGGAACAAAGGGAAATGTACTTGCAAGTCAGGATGGTTACCGCATCATCCCTGCCAAAAAGGGTCAGTTCCAAAACTGGAACAAACAAATCGAGGCGGAAGAATTCAGCGTTGAGGGCAAAGAGTTATCTGATGGCAGCAGTTCGTTTTCAACCGAGGCCCTTATCCGTAACTTTCTCGATTGCATCCGGAGCAGGGAAGTCCCTTTGTGCTCATTGGAAGACGGCCACCGTTCCACAAGTTTTGCCCATCTGGCAAATATCGCCATTGCGACCCGAGAACGGCTTCAATGGGATCCCGACAAAGAGAGGTTCACAAACAGCGAAGCAGCCAACAAACTGTTGCATTACGAATATCGCAAACCGTGGAAATTGTAACCGAAAATAAGTATCCAATGGAAAGACGAAATTTTATTAAAACGACTGGTCTGGCAACAGCCGGTATAAGCCTTACGGAAAAAGGTTTAGCAAATTCTTCTGCAACAGCCAAAGCAGTCAAACGGCCACTCTGTGCTTTCACCAAATGCCTTCAATTTCTTCCCATGGAAGAGGTGGGTAAGGCATTGGCAAAGACCGGATTTGATGGGGCTGACCTGTGTGTAAGGCCTGCAGGTCAGATCGAACCTAAAAATGTAAAGACCGAATTGCCACAAGCGGTCAAAACCCTTCAGAAATATGGAGTCGGAATCCCGATGATGGTAACTGGCATTACCGATCCTTCGGAACCATTTGCTGTTGAGACCCTTCAGACAGCAGCCGATTCGGGCATTAAATATTACCGGATGGGCTGGTTGGCCTATGATTTTGCCAAAACGATCCAGCAGAACCTCGATGGTTTTAAAAAGAACTTTGACAACCTGGCCAAACTCAACGAAAAACTGGGGATACACGGCGGATATCAGAACCATTCAGGACTGCATGTTGGCGCGCCGGTTTGGGATTTGTATGAGCTGCTAAAAGGGGTTGACCCTCGGTTCTTGGGTGTCCAGTATGATATCCGCCATGGGGTTACAGAGGCAGGTTATTGCTGGAAACTGGGAATGAAGCGTATTGCGCCATGGATCAGGAACATCGACATCAAAGATTTTGTGTGGGGCAAGACAGAGAAAGGGATATGGCAGCACCAGAACGTCATGCTGGGCGAGGGAATGGTCAATTTTGACGAATTCCTGAAAGAATATGCAACCCTCAAAGTTGAGGCACCCATCAGTATCCATTATGAGTACGATCTGGGTGGCGCCGAAACCGGCAAAACAACCACAACGATGGATCCCGAAAAAATCTACGGCATGATGAAAAAGGATCTTGAATGGTTTCGTAAATGCTTGCTGAAGAATCAAATAGAGATATAAGACCACTCCGAAAAGATAAAAATAAAAAATGCCACAAAGATAAGTCACTAAGGGTTCACAAAGAATTAAATTTCAACACTATATCCTTAGTGTAGCCTTAGTGTCCTTGTGTCTTAGTGGCAGAATGGGGTTTCTCAGAGTGGACTCAATTATCGTTAATTTAAAAAGTTGTCAGACATCTGGAGATGACTTCGTATATAGCCCTGAAAGGGCGTAATCTGCATAACCGTGGGTGAAACCCACGGAGAAAATGATGACGATGAGGTTACATCCCTGAAAGCGGTGAATATTAAACTAGTAATTCAAATTACGACAACACTATCAACTTATGGATAATTCATTTACCAGAAGATCATTTCTGAAAACAACGGGTATTGCAGGTGTTGCATCAATGGCAGGACTTCCCAATATGGGTTTTGCTGAAGCGAAAAGTCCGGCCAAACCAATCACAATTGCAGAAGTCAATTCCAATTTTGAGCGTGAGCCACTCATCCGGCCATTCGGTTTCAAGGGCGGCTACATGACCGAGATCTGGCAAACAGTGAATTACCTGAAAAGCAGTTCAGGGAACCATCAGATTGGCCTTTGTACCCAAAATGTGTTGTGGTCTGATGCACAAGTCTTTGCTGCCCATTCAGAAAGTGGCGGGAATGCCTTGATGTTTGCCTTGACAGAAAGGGCCCTCCAGATCATGAAAGGGCAGAGTTTCAATACCCCTGTTGACTTATTGGATAAGATGCTGCCAGAGGTTTATGCCTATGGTCAGAAAATCACCGCCAATCCAAAGCTCCGAAAGACATTCGCATTGAATGCGATGGTAGGAACCGATAATGCTGCATGGTTGCTTTATGCTCAGGAAAATGGATTCACAACTTTTGACCAGATGATTCCAAAGGCTTATCAGCCTGCTCTTTCAAATCACCATAGGCAGGCAGCGGCTATTCCTTTGATGGCATATAGCATCCCGATCAGCGAAATTCATGGGGCAGTTGAGCAGGGCTATTTCTTTATGAAAATAAAGATTGGCCAGCCCGGTACACAGGAGGAGATGCTCGAAAAGGACAAGGCTAGTCTAACGGCTATCCATCAGGCCATTGGGAATGTGAAGACTTCACATACAAAGGATGGGAAGCTTCCCTATTATTTCGATGCCAATGGACGTTACGAAAAGAAGGAGACCTTACTGAAATTGCTCGATCATGCCCGGAAGATCGGGGCTTTCGACCAGATCGCCATTATTGAAGAGCCATTTGCCGAAGAACTGGAGTTCGATGTGTCGGATATTCCGGTCCGTTTGGCCGCCGATGAGAGTGCCCATACCGATGAAGATGCAATTAAAAGAATCACACTGGGTTACAAGGCCATTGCCCTCAAAGCCATTGCCAAGACATTGAGCATGACGATGAAAATTGCCCAGGTCGCCTTTGAGCGGAATATTCCTTGTTTTTGTGCCGACTTGACTGTGAACCCGATATTGGTTGACTGGAACAAAAATGTAGCTGCCCGGCTGAACTCCTTTCCAGGACTTGGTAGTCTTGGTTTGATCGAGAGCAACGGCCATCAGAATTACAAAAACTGGGATACCATGATGGGTTACCATCCCCGCAAGGAAGGAGCCTGGGTAAAAGCAACCAATGGTGTTTATGAACTGAACGATGAGTTCTACAAGACCAGTGGTGGGATTTTTGACCCGATGCCACACTACGAAGAGATGTTTAAAAAATAGTTTATTGAGATTTTATCAGAAAGCAAGAATCGGTGACGAAATTGGAGTGATTTAAAGATAAAGCTGAATAAAGAAGGAAATCAACTGTACGAGAAAATCGTACAGTTGAAAATGAAAGCTTTTGATGGAAAAATGCGGGAAACAGATACAATATGAGTTCATTAGCCGATATATTCTGGTATGGCCAAACCAAATATAATCACCTTAATACTGGCTGCACAAACTTTAGCCAACATTAAAAAACGTCGCGCACAGCCTTGAACCCATCTCGAAATTTCTGAATAAAATGGAAATTTGTTGATTTATTTTTAAATTTGCATTATGAAAAAGAGTTTAGAATATATAAGTAAAAGATTAGTTGTACGCGGTTCTGAAAAAGCGTTTAAGACAGCAGCAAATAAAGCTCTTAAAGTTAATGGATACGTTGTTGTTGTGAAAGATGGGTGGGTAGTTAAGGAGTTTTTAAACGGTGAGATAGAGCGTATTAATAAAATTGAATCATCTGATATTAGTCAAGAATTATTACTTGATTAGGTATGACAAAACGAATTCGAGTATTTGCAGGTCCCAATGGTTCTGGCAAAAGTTCAATAATTAAGAGTATAATTACCACTAAAGTAGCTGATGGTAAAACTTTAGATTTCGGAATCTATGTAAATGCTGATGATATTGCAGTTTCATTAAATAAAAGGGGCTGTAATTTTGATGATTTTAAAGTTCAGGCAACAAAAGATGATATACTGTGGATTGCAAATTACTCAGGTTTGATTAATGAAACATTCTCATTAGATAGATTTAATAAATGTATCCTTGTAGAGGGTAACCATCTGAAAATAGACAAGGATGTAGCTGAGCAAAAAAATGATTCTCCTGTTGAACGTGTAGCTCAGATAATCGCAGATTTCTTAAGGAAAAAATTACTTAAAAAAGGCGAAAAGTTTTCTTTTGAAACTGTATTTTCTCATGAGAGTAAAGTTGACATAATGAGAGAAGCGGAAAAGGAAGGTTATAAAGTATATTTATATTTCATATCGACAGAACATCCAGATATCAATGTTTATCGTGTAAAGGTTGTTCGTGTAGGTAAAAAGGGGCATGATGTTGATGAAACAAAAATTAGAGAAAGATACTATCGCTCTATGGAATTGATGTATGAAGCTGCGCAACATTGTTATCAAGCATATTTTTTTGATAATTCGAGACAAGGAGAGGGGCACACCATGTTTGCTCACTTTAAGATTAATAAGGATGGTATAAAGTTCTGGGACAATATGCAACAAACGTCTATCCCTATTTGGTTTAGAAAATATTATTCTGATAAAGTAAAAGAAAGTAAAAAAAATATGGTTGGCGAATAAGCGGTCATACGCCATGGGGTTTTGTAGCAATTTGGAAGCGCAATTCTCTCTGGCAATGTTTGTAACGGGTGATGGGTTCGTCTTCACGGTATCTTACACGTTGTATACCACCGACCGTTCTCACAAGTGTAAAAGACAGACTTTCTGGTCTATTTTAATGAGAGCTAAAGATGCATGTAACAATGCAGGAGAAGACGATGATTATCATTTTCCTGACATCAGGAAAACGATACCTATGCCAAATGGTGCTGAAAAAGAAATAGCAGCAATCACCAAAGGTTACCTACAAAGCTAGGAGGAGCAGTATTAATTGGCTTGGTTGAATGCAATGGCGCCAGAGCTAAAAGAACTGGGATACCATGATGGGTTACCATCCCCGCAAGGATGGTGCCTGGGTGAAAGCAAACAATGGGGTTTATGAACTGAACGATGAGTTCTACAAGACCAGCGGCAGGATTTTTGACCCGATGCCTCATTATGAAAAGATGTTTGAAAAATAATTTACTTTTAGACAGTCTGATAAATATTTAACGGAGCTTGATATTTACCGGAAGAATATTATTAAAAAAGTTCCTCACAAAAATTATGGAGAATTAAGGATGAAAAAAGGATTATTATTTGTAGCACTCTTACTTGCAATGCAATTGGGTACTTTTGGACAAACCAAGTTAATAACTAAAACTGGTCATGTATGGTTCAATTCCAAAACGCCAACGGAAACTATTGAAGCGCACTCCAGGCAGGCAGTTTCATTGATGGAAATGTCAAATGGTAATATTGCAATCGAAATTCCGATTATGTCGTTTGTGTTTCCGAAAACCTTGATGCAAGAACATTTCAACGAAACTTACATGCAGTCACGCAATTTGCCAAAAGCTAAATTCAGTGGCAAAATTATCAATCTTAATGAGATCCGTTTTGCAACAGACGGCACTTACAATGCAATAGTCGAAGGTGATTTAACCATACACGGCGTGACTAAAAAAGTAAAACAGACTGGTTCTATTGCAGTAAGTGCCGGTGGTACTAAAATAAAGATAACGTCACAATTCAAGGTGGCTCCTCGAGATTATAATATAGTAATAGAGTCCCGTTTTGCTAATAATATAGCCGCATTAATTGATGTCAATGTTGATATTGATTTTACCAAATAAACATTCGATCAATTGGTTGTTCCCGTTACAAAAATCTACAATTTAGAATCTATCAGAAAAATTTGTAATCTATTTTTCCAACGTGCTGTATCCCTTGCCTTGCCCGCCACGTATAATTTTTCGTGACATGCAAGGCTTGGGGAACAGTGTTAATTGGCCTGGTTGAGAGCAACGGTCATCAGAACTGCTAGAACAGGGATATCTTGATGGGTTACCATCCCCGCAAGGAAGGTGCCTGGGTGAAGGCGAAAAATGTTGTTTACGACATGGATAACCCAAACTACTAAGATTGTAATTTTACACATCCTGGACCCATATTCACACTAAAGAATCGGATCAGAGACAGAATCCCTTGGATAAGTTGGATTTTTGAAGCATAAAAATTATTCTTGAAATTTTTTTACGATCTCTGGCTTTTCAACTAATTTCTTAAATTTGCATAGTAAAAAAAATTTTTAATATGAAAAACGTAACAGCAATGACCGACACGGAAAAAAGCCAAAATAAGGTGAATATTTTGTATATGACACAAAATAAACGATTTATTCGCATTAACTTGCTACGTATAAGGCCGATATATCTCCAACTTTAGATATATACAGGTGTTATGTGCAACTTAGGACAAAATCAACAAAACAAATATCATATGGACAAATTAAAAAATCTGACACTTCTAATAGGACTAATCCTCTTAGCAAATCTGACATCTTGTTTTAACAGCAACAACAATCAGAAAAAAACTTCTACACCAAAAGAAGTACAAAAACCGGAAACTAAATATATCGGTGAAATTACAGCGGCATCATTGTATGAGCCGTTAAAGAACAAAGGGTTTAAAGTGGACAAATAATTTGGTGATGGAATATTTGTGGACTGTGACAGAAGCACACCAGAATTAAACGAACATTTACGCATTGCAGGTGACGCCCCAGACAAAATTCTTGAAATACGTGCTTCCTACACAAATTTTACAAATAACAAGACCGACAAACTTTCAAAACCATTCTTAGGTTTTATTGCGACACTTCCATATACAAACTCAAATCCTGAACAAGCAAAAAAATGGGTTGAGGACAACATTTCTAAAAATGCAAAGGTGGACATAAACGGTATGACTTTTGAAATATTCGCTAATAAGGAAAAACTACGGACGTTGGTAATTACGCCGACAAAATAAAGCGTAAGAATAAGCTTGCACCTAACAGCACCCACGCTAAATTGGCAGTTCAGTGCTTAAATGAGGCTTTGTGCTTAGTATTAAGTGCATTGGTGGCAGACAGTTTTGTGCTGCGAATCGCCAAAGCTTCCAACCGTTAGGTGCAAGTGTAAAGACGACACTGCATCCTTAGACAGACGAACTATTAAAATATTTACCATCAACACTATAAATAAGAAATTTAACCATGCATATATCTTCCTTATCAATAAGAAATTTTAGGAATTTCAAAAATGTCAAACTGAATTTCAAAAACGGTATAAATACAATTATTGGCGAGAATGGTTCGGGGAAAACAAATTTGTTTTATGCTTTAAGAATTTTACTTGATGACACTCTTCCGAGATACATCAATTTCTATTCAACTGATTTCAATAGGGCTTTAGGCAACTGGGCTGGTCATTGGATAATCATTTCAATTGTCTTTGACGAGTTAGATGCAAGCGAAGAGTCCCAAGCATTAGCAGTGCAATCAAGCGGACACATGGACACTGAAACACAAGGAAGTTATGCAGTTTATTTCCGACCAAAATATCAATTCAGAAAAGAGCTTTACGACTACTCTCAAACAGCAGGCAAGAACAATACCGACCTACAACTTATTTTGGACAACCTTACACTTGAAGATTACGAAACGGTTTATTTAAGTAGAGGTTCTGCCGACTTTTGTGTTGATGCAACTTACAATCAGTATGTAGGGAACTTTGAGACAGTAGAATTTCCAGACCCTGATGACAAAGAAGAACTCATATTTGGAACCTGGTTACCGAAAGAAATTAATATTCATAATGAAGTGTCATGCACATTCATTAAAGCATTGAGAGATGTTGAAAGTGATTTAAGATCGTATGCTAACAATCCACTACTTAACCTTTTGAGAGGAAAGGAAAAAACAGTTGAGATAGCAAAACAAAATGAAATCATTGAAAGCATTGATAAATTAAACGAGCAAATAGGTTCGCTTGATGAAGTCAAAGAAATAAAACAAGGAATTGACAAGAGTATTAAAGAAGCAGTTGGAACAACCTACGCACCGAACATTGATATAAAATCAGAGTTGCCAAATGAAATGGAGAAGCTATTTCAATCATTGAAACTTTGGGTAGGCGACCCTGATGATGAAGGTTATAAAGGAAGAATTTGGGAATTAAGTTTAGGCGGAGCTAACCTTATTTACCTTTCATTAAAGTTACTTGAATATGAAAAAGTAAAGACAGACAGAATTGCAAACTTTCTTTTGATCGAAGAACCCGAAGCACACATTCATACTCACATTCAAAAAACCCTTTTTAACAACTTAAAGAAAAATAAAACGCAAGTAATAATTTCAACACACTCAACACATATTTCATCCGTAAGTAAAATTAGTAGGGTAAACATTTTAAGTCGTGGAGAAAAAGAAGCATTAGTATTTCATCCATCAAACAATTTAAAGCCAGACGAAATAATAAGAGTTGAGAGATACTTGGACGCAGTTAGAAGCAATTTACTTTTTGCAAAGGGAGTTGTTTTAGTTGAAGGCGATGCAGAACAAATTTTAATTCCTGAAATGTTCAAGAAAGTATTTGGACTTTCTCTTGACGAATTAGGGATTAGCTTGATAAATATCGGAAGCACAGGTTTTGAAAATGTTGCAAGTATTTTTCACTCCAACAGGATACAGAAGAACTGTTCAATTCTTACAGACTTGGATAAATCAATTGTAACACTTCCAGCTGACCCGAATGAAGATGATGATTATCAAAAACACTGTAGAGCATCTGAAAAGAGTGGAGCAGAAAGAAAAGTTCGCCTGACTGACTTTTGCAATGGAAATGATTTCCTAAAACCATTCTATTCAAAGCACACTTTTGAAGTTGATGTCTTAATGAATGGCAATAGCTATGAGTTTGTTCAATGCCTTGACAAAATTTATTCAAGAGAAGGCGATATGACAAAAGCCAAAACCAAACTTAAAGATTCATCTGTTGAAGTTGCAGGTGTTGAGGTATTAAGGATTGCAGACAAGCAAGGGAAAGGTTGGTTAGCCCTTTTAGTGGCCGAACAAATCGTTTACAATACTTATATTCCAAAATACATTCTAAATGCTATTGCATTTTCATCTCCCCACATAAACTTAGCTTCAAAAGCTAAAGCAATTACCCATCGGTTAAAGTCAATTAAGGAAAATGATAATGATCCAAAGAATGATGAAGTCAAAAAATTTGTTGTTAGGGGAAAAACCCAACAAGAGCTTTTGGACACATTCACTGCAACTTTCACTGAAGACCAACTGACTAAGTTCTTAGCACTAATATGATACTCAATAAATTAAATGATGAGCAAAAACTAGCAGTTAAGCAAGAAGGAAATGTTTTGCTGACTGCATGTCCTGGAAGTGGCAAAACAAGGGTAATCATACACAAACTTGCTTATGAGGTTAGCCGTCTTGAAGAAGGGAGCAAAAAAAGAATTGCAGCAGTAACCTTTACAGTAAGAGCATCAGAAGAAATTTTTAGGCGAGTTAATGCATTGGGAATTAACAGCCAAAAAATTTGGTCAGGAACATTACATGCCTTTTGTTTGGAATGGATATTGAACCCCTATTCCTGTTACTTTCCCGAACTTAAAAACGGTTACTCAATTGCAGATGAAACATTCTGCTCTGACCTAATTAGCGACCTGAAAGAGAAGTATAAACTAAAGCAAATAGATCCGGTAATTCTTCGATTTAACAGAGACGGAAGTTTTGTAGAACCAAAAAGCATTCAGAAAAAACTACTAAAAGAGTATCACGAAATATTAAAACAGAAAAAGCTAATTGATTTTGAATTACTGCTTTATTACTCTTACCTAATATTGAAAACCTATCCGAAAATTCAAAAAACACTTGCCAATTTATTCAAGTTGATTTGTGTGGATGAGTATCAAGATACACAGGATTTACTTTATGCAATCATCTCAACAATTATCAAAGCTGGCAATGGAAATACTTCTTTGTTTCTTGTTGGTGATACTGACCAAGCAATTTATGCTTCATTGGGGGGTGTTGCAAAAAGCATGGTTGAAATTCAATCCGAGTTGAACGGTATGCCAATAACTCCTCTAACTCTTACTGGTAATTACAGGTCAAGTCAGAGGATAATTGATTTCTACAGACACTTCCAAACGCAATCAATAGAAATTGAAGCAATAGGCAGTAATGCAGCAACCAAAGGGTTAATCACACTTAATCACACTATTCACAATTCAAAAATTGTAGATGAAATTGCCCGTCTTATTCAAAGCAGTTTAGATAAGAGGATTCATGAAGATGAAATTTGCGTTCTTGTTCCACAATGGTGGTTGATTACTTCCGTTTCAAAAAAATTGAGGGCTACTTTGCCAGATGTAAATTTTGATGCTTCAGGTTTAGCACCAATGTCAAGAAACAGAGAAAATATTTGGTATAAACTTTCCCGTCTTTTTCTCACAGAACCAAATCCGAAAATTTATTCTTCAAGATATAGGTGGGCAACCGAGTTGATTGAAAATTTTAGAGTTGTTACAAATATAGAGTTCATTGAATATTTTAGGGTCGAAAGAAATCTATTGCGACTAATTAATTCAATCAAATCAAATGAAACCGAAGGTATTGACTACCTTGCTGATTGTTTTGAACAATTTCTTTCTGCTGTTGAAATTGATTACACAAAGTATCCTCAATTAGTTGAAAATAGAAAGTTATTCTTTGATAATATTGAAATCCGTTTAAATGACCCCGATTTTAAAGTCCCAAGTGACATTCAATCTTTTAAAAGTTTTTATAGAGAAATGACAGGAGTAATTATTAATACTTGTGTTGGTGTAAAAGGGGAAGAATTTGAAACTGTAATTGCTTACGGACTTTTGTATGGATATATTCCACATTGGAATGATGTTTTTTTTGGCGACCCAGTTGATGCATCAAGAAAACTGATGTATGTTATTTGCTCAAGGGCAAAAACAAACTTGCATCTTATTAGTGAGACTGGGAGAACAACAAGAAGAGGTGATGAACTTACAATCACACCTGAATTAGCAAGCAAGATATTTGATTATGATGAAGTGTAATATTAAACACAATATGCTAATATGGTTGACAAGAACGCCAGCACCTAATAAATAGGACTTCATGTGGTCTGCAAGACCCAACTTGAAGTCCCGGTTGAACGACATCCCGGCATGTATCGCACTATGCACTTATCGAAGGTTTTTGCTTTTTAGCAGATTTAAAGAGGAGGATTATAGGAGGGCAAA
>CAIYPA010000531.1 GCA_903927965.1 uncultured Bacteroidia bacterium
CCAACTCCCGAACCTTGACCCAGCAATTTTCGTGTTGTGCTTTCATGGATGAGGTTTGTCTTTCCCCCTACCCATTCAAAACGGTCCCTTGCATCCCAGGATGTTTCATGCTCGAACACCATTCCACCGGCAGAACCCCATAGGGTATTGCGGTCCATATTGAGTAACATAAGCAGCCAGGCATGATAAAGGTCCTGAACAGGGTATGGGTAACCAGATTTAAGTGAGGAGATTGCAGAAAGCATCTCTGCAGTTTGCAGGGCATGTTCGTCGCGGCGGTACCAGGTTTTGACATTAGGACACTCAATCCAGAAAGAGTCGAATGTGTATCCGGTCCCTCCATGTACAACGGGTAGTTCCATTTTTCCCGATTTAACGACTGAATTTACAGCATCAAAATATTTAGAAAAAGTGCCTATTTGAATTTTGCTGTTGGGATTATAGGTCTTCCACTGTGTCAGAAAAGCAGATGGATTGTTAGGGTTGGCTGGAGCTAGGGAATAGTCGCCATAACCACCCAAAACAAGTAAGGGTGCACCAGCTGGGGTGATCTCCGTTTTTTTAATGAGGTTTTGTTGAAGTTCCGACAATTGCTTGTCTGTCAAGAGTTCTGTTGCATGAAAAAATGATCCGAAATCAGAATAGTGGCCAGGCACAAAAGTCATCACTTGTGAACCATCCGGTGCTTCAGACCAAAAAATGGTTTTCCCGGAACGGTTGCATCTGGTGTAAATTAACCCTTCCAAACCAAGGCCCGCACAAATCTGTGGCATCTGTTCGTGGGTCCCACACACATCAATGGCCCAACAGAATCGTGGACTTACCCCCATGACCTGCTTCTGCCATCGTAATCCTTCAATACCCATTTTTGCCAGCGCCTCACCACCTGAAAGATTGATCGTTGATTCAAGAAAAAAAGCATTTGGTAAGTCAACACGTCCCTCTTTGACGCGCAATTTGATCTCTTCAAAACGCTTGGGGGCAAAGTTCTGTATAGCGATCAAATTGTTACATTCTGAAAGGACAAACGCATAATTTGAATCGTCCCTGACGCGATCGAGGTGATCAAGATAGGAGTTGGCACAGTAGTTTCGTTCTGTTGACCAGTTGGTCAACCAACCGCAGCTGGCAGGATGAAAATTTGGAACGATATAAGTCTCAGGAAGATTAACCTGTGGAATTGCAGGCTTTTCCTGACCAAAAACAGGTTTGCCAACACACAACAGAAGTAGGAGAATTCCATAACCGTACTGTTTGAATTTGTAAATTGAGCCCATAATAATTAAATGTTAAAGTTATGATTTCTTAATCAAACCTAAATGATCGATCCACCAAAATTTTTGCCTGGGTGATGATTTTCAATATCCTCAGGTTGGCAAAACGAAAGCCACATCCTGCTTTCAGGAACTGTGGCTTTCAAACGAACCAACTTTCAATTGCCAAATAAAAAACGCCTTATGATTTTAAACATATAAGATATAGGATTAATAACCAGGGTTTTGAACCAGACTTGGGTTCACATCGATCTCTGATTGTGGAAAAGGCATCAGATAGTGTTTCGCGGGATTGAAAACACGCCGCTGCCCACCTTGATCGACAAGTGTAGGAATATACGTTTCGGCTGTTTTCCATCTTTTAATATCACTCCACCTTAACCCTTCAAGCGCCAATTCGACCCTTCTTTCCTGTCGGATCCGATCTCTCATCTGCTCCTTTGTCAATCCGGCAGGAAGCGCAGGCATATTGATTCCAGGTCGGGCCCGAACATCATTAATGGCTTTGTAAACAGTAGCATCGGGACCCGAAGCTTCATTCTTTGCTTCAGCATACATCAACAGG
>CAIYPA010000532.1 GCA_903927965.1 uncultured Bacteroidia bacterium
ATATTGAAAAACAAATCATTACTGGAAAATGGAATGTTTTATTTTCTAGTCCATTATATTCTCCATTCACCAAAACCTTTGAAAAGCTGGCAGGCTGGACATCATTCGATGATAAAGCCATCAAATATTTCAGTGGCAGGGCGACTTATACAATCAATTTTGATTTTGACGGAAAACTGCCAGGCAAGTGGTACTTCAACCTTGGCAAAGTGGAATCTTTGGCCAAAGTACGGCTCAACGGAAAAAATGTCAATACTTTGTGGTGCTATCCTTACAGGGTAAATGTATCGGATTTCCTGATAGCAGGTGAAAACAAACTTGAAATTGAAATTGTGAACCAATGGTGGAACCAACTGATTGGAGACGAACAGCCCGGGGCAGTGCGCACAAGCAACGTTTCGGCCCGCTTGTTCTGGAAAGCCACGGACAAGCTTGTTCCTGCAGGTTTGTTGGGACCGGTGGTTTTGGAAGCCATTCAATAATAGGTATATATGTTGACCACGAATTTATTGAGTTTTATACAGAAAGTCCCTTTTAGGGGATTTAGGGGTAAAACATGGAAACAATTAATCATTATTAAATATAATTATAAATTTTAGTCAAATAATAAACACGAATTAAGTAATACAAAATGAAGAAATTATCATCCCTTTTATTTTCGATCCTTATCTCCTGCAGCCTGATGGCCCAGAATGGTGATGGGGCTTCTGCTTCCAAACAGAACGATCCCAAAATGCAATGGTGGAAAGATGCCAAGTTTGGGATGTTTATCCATTGGGGAATCTATTCGGTTCCTGCCGGAAAATGGAACGACAAGACCATTTATGGCGAATGGATCATGCACCAGGCCAAAATCCCGAGAACTGAGTATGCTGCCTTGGCCAAACAATTCAATCCTACACAGTTCAATGCGGAGGAATGGGTAAGACTGGCTAAAGATGCAGGTCAGAAATACATCGTGATCACCTCCAAACACCACGACGGTTTTGCAATGTTCAAATCTGCTGCCGACCCTTACAACATTGTGGATGCTACCCCTTTTAAGCGCGATATACTTAAAGAGCTGGCCGAAGCATGCCGGAAATTCGATATGAAATTGGGGTTCTACTACTCTCAGGCGCAGGATTGGTACCATCCGGGCGGGGCAGTCTCCGGAAATGTCGAATGGGACCAGACCCATGTTGCCGATATGAACCAATATGTTGAGAAAATCGCAATTCCTCAGGTCAAAGAGATTCTGGCCAATTATGGCGATGTGGCCGTACTATGGTGGGACACCCCAACCAACATGACCAAAGAGATGACCCGAAAACTGGCAGACCTGCTGAAACCCTATCCCAATATCATTACAAACAACCGGTTAGGTGCCGATATGGGAGGAGACCTTGAAACACCGGAGCAATTTGTCCCTGCCACAGGATTTCCTGGCCGTAACTGGGAGGTGTGCATGACGATGAATGGTCATTGGGGTTACAATGCCTGGGACGACCGCTGGAAAAGCACCACTGACCTGCTTCAGAAACTGATCGACATTGTCAGCAAAGGCGGAAACTTCCTGCTGAATGTTGGTCCGAATGCTTATGGCGTAATCCCGGAAGTGTGTCAGCAAAACTTACGTGAAATGGGTGACTGGCTCAAAATCAATGGGGAAGCCATTTATGGAACGAAAGCTAGCCCTTTCCCTTACCTCTCTTACGGTCGAGCAACCCGAAAGGGGCAGATGCTCTACCTTCACTTGTTCGAATGGCCCAAAGATGGAAAATTGAATGTGCCGCTTACAAACAAAATGACAAAGGCCTATTTGCTGGCCGATCCCAAAACATCTTTAAAGATTTCTGCCGGAAAGGAAAACGCAACGATCCAGTTGCCAAACTATGCGCCAGATAAAATAGCTTCAGTGGTTGCCATCCAATTTGAGGGAGAGCCGGTTGTTTTGCCAGTCCCTTCACAAGGTAAAAAGGTAATCGCCTCATCCACAGAAGAAAATAATAATACGACCCAAATAACGGATGGTGATCCCAAAACCATCTGGAAAGCTGTCAAGGGGGAGAAATCGGCCACGCTTGAAATTGACCTTGAAAAACTTGTGGCGATCCAATGTTTGTCGTTGGTTGAACCCTGGCATCCATGGAGTGGTATCCGTCAAAAACAGGAATTGCAATATCTGGATGGAAGTTCCTGGAAGACAATATTTACCGAAGAGACCGATGGCACGGGCCTCACAAAAAGTTTTCCGGTTGTGAAAGCCCAAAAGTTCAGGTTGATTCTCCGGAATGAAAAAGAAGCACCTTCAGTTGGCGAATTGCTTCTTTTCAGGGCTGAATAAAGTTTTGGCTGAATCTGATACTTTACCTTCCATTCGGAAGATCCTCCGTAGGAGATAAACTATTGTAGAAGATCAATCAATATGATCCGGTTTACCTCGTAGAGGTTAAACATATCTTTAGTCATCATGGGATCAAAATTGCATATTGTTGTTAATCAATATATTCGTCTTTTGGAATGAAAAAAACACTTTTTGTCTGTTTTTGCATTGTGCCACTTCTTAATTCTTTCATTGTCAATGCCCAACATATCACCTCCAAATGGGGCGATCTTGGCAACGGCAATTACCGGAACCAGATTTTACCTGCCGATTACAGCGATCCCGATGTGCTGAGGGTTGGGAAAGATTATTACCTGATCTCCTCCACTTTTCAGTTTTCGGGTGCGATCGTCATTCTTCATTCCCGGGATCTTGTGAACTGGAAGACAATTGGCTACGTATCCAATGACATCGCCAATGACATGAAGGACAAGCGGTTTGACTATACGGTAATGGACCATTACAACAAAGGTGTTTACGCCCCTTCGATACGGTACCATGACAGAAAATTCTGGGTCTATTTTACAACTTACAACATGGGTGGAATCTATGTGGCGACGGCTTCAAAAATCACTGGACCCTGGAAAATCAGGCTAATGAAGGATAAAAATGGTGTAGATCTTTTCGGACTCAACTGGGATGACAATTGTCCGTTATGGGATGACGGTGGTAAAGCTTACATGATTGCGAGTAATCCGCAGAAAAACTGGTTTCCGATACTTTTTCAAATGTCGCCGGATGGGACACAATTGCTGGATGGCGACATCAATAAAATGAAGATCAAAACATTGGATCAGACCGACCGCGGCACCAATATTCTGCCCAATGCTACCTGGGGCGAAGGGAATAAACTATTCAAGAAAGGCGGTTATTATTACCTCTATCACAACGAATGTTTTGGAAAAGACTACGACCGCAGGGCGGTTATGATCCGCTCGAAAAATCTGTATGGTACCAAACCGGATGGCACTCCCGGAAAACCAGGTGACCCTGGCCTGTATGATGTTTCGCCACAAGGTTCACAAACGTACCTGATGGTCCATCCCGACAGTACAGGTGGACGTTTTGATCAGGGAACCATTATCGACTCGCCTGATGGCAAGAAGTGGTACTTCCTGACCCATCAGGGTGGTGGGTATACCAATGGTCGCCCGATCAGTCTTTTGCCGGTGACATGGGTCGATGGCTGGCCAATGGCAGGAACCGATTACGACAAGGATGGCATTGGAGAACCGGTTTGGGAAGCCGAAAAACCTGTTCAGGGAGAGCCAAAAACCTTCCCGCAAGGAGGTGACGAATTTAATAAGAAAAAGCTCGACCCGCAGTGGCAATGGAACTATCAACCCCGTGCCGATAAATGGTCACTGACTGAACGGCGAGGTTTTCTGCGCCTTCACGCCTTTAAACCATTGGTTAGTGGAACATTCTATAAATCAGGCAATACGCTGTTCCAACGCTATGTAAAAGGCGAAAACGTAACAGCCGAAATCAAAATGGATATCTCGGGAATGGCCATCGGACAGGAAGCCGGATTGGTTCATTTTAATGGTGGAAAGGACTATTGTACTTTTGGCGTTATTCAAACCGAAAAAGGTAAGCTATTGAAATACAACGATAACGATAAAATATCAACAGGAGAGACCATCAATACTTCAACAATCTGGATCCGCTCAGTGATTGACAATCAGGATGTCAATTCGTATTTTTACAGTACTGATGGGATTACTTTTCAACCTTATGGTGGGAAGTACAATCTGAAATGGGGAAGTTTTCGGGGAGACAATATTGGAATTTACAATTACAACAATCTGGAAGAGAAAGGATATGTTGACATTGATTGGTTTCATTATCAATTTTGAATATTAGTAAATATCTAAATAACAACAGATTATGAGATTATTAAAAGGCCTGATCGTTTTTATTGCCATTATTGCCTTATCCGGAAAGAATGTTTCTGCCCAAAAACCCGCTGATCCCTTTGCCGATTTCTATGTTTCAACCCTGGGAAACGATTCATGGAGCGGTAAACTGGCAGAACCCAATGTTGACAAAACTGATGGCCCTTTTGCATCGGTCAATCGGGCCAAAAAGGCGGTCAGGTTTTTTAAACAGGGTATTTACCGCGACATTTTTGTGATGATCAGGGGTGGCGATTACCGGCTTACTGAAACGGAAGTGTTTACAGCAGATGACAGCCATTACGATTCATACAAAATCAATTACATGGCTTATCCAGGCGAAGTACCTGTATTCCATTCGGATATCGAAATTACCGGTTGGAAATTGGCCGGCAATGTTCCCGGATTGCCTGTGGTTGCAAAAGGAAAAGTGTACACGGCAAAAATGCCAAAACTACCTTTGGGGAAGGAGCATTTTTATACTTTGTACGATCATGGCGAATTGCAAACCCGTGCCCGTTCCAAAGGTTTTGAACCAACCAAACCTTTCACCGGAGGCGATGGTGGCGGCAACGAATGGAAAGCTATGCTGGATGCAGATCGAACGTTACTTCGTTTTGATAACAATGCCCTCAAAAACTGGCCGAATCTGGAAGATATCGAGATTTTCATTGAGCCAAACGTGGGCTATGTCACCAATTACCTGACCCTTGCATCGGTTGATGAAGCCAAAGGGGAAGCACATACCACCATGCCTGCAACCTATCCGATGGGCAAAGTGGATAAACACCTGCACGCCATGGATGGTGGCAGTTACCGTGTTGAAAATGTGATCGATTACTTAGACACACCCGGCGATTGGGTGCTCAACACCCGCGAAAATCTGGTTTATTTATGGCCAAAAAAAGGTTCTCCTGCAAAAGTTACCGTTCCGGCTTTGATCCAATATTTTCTGGTGGATGGTCATGAAAAAGGTGAAATTGCCCGGAATATTGCTTTCCGGGGTTTGACTTTTACACGTGCAGATCGTGATCTGGTCACAAAAAATGATATCGGTCTCCAACACGAATGGGATTATTGGAACAAGGCCAATGCCATGCTCCGTTTCCGTGATGTGGAATATTGCGAGGTTGAGGGTTGCCGTTTTACCAATTCGGGTTCGGCAGGTATCCGCTTCGACCTTCATGCCCAAAGCAATGTGGTTAAAAACAACCTGATCGATTACATTGGCGGTACTGGAATCCTTTTGTGCGGTTATGGTCCAGGCAAACTGAATGTGAACAAGTCGAACCGGATTTTGAACAACCAGATTCACCATTGTGGAGAATTGTATTTTCAGTCGAACGGCATCATGGTATGGCAAAGTGGTGAAAACCTGATCAAAAACAACAAGATACACCATCTGCCTTACGATGCGATTGTACTGAGTGGATCACGCCCCATGTTTTACAATATGAATCAGGCAAACCGGGAAATGGAAGGTACGCTTCGACGAAGTGAAATTGCCCCGGAGGCACAGTTTCAGGAAACCGGCACCCGTCAGCAAATGATTGACCATTACTTTAAAGTGGCCCCTTACTCCCTGACCCGGAACAACCTTGTGGAGGACAACGATATTTTCTGCACGATGCAAAACATGTTCGATGGCAATGCCATTTACCTTTCAGACGTCGGCTTTGGCAACGAAATCCACCGCAACTATATCCATCACCTTTACGGGAAAGGGATGCAGCAGGGGATCCGCACCGATGCATTTATCAAACAGACAACCATATCGCAAAACATTGTCTATAACTGCAATGGCGGCGGAATCAACGTGAAACTTTTCGAAAACAACGTCTATAACAACATTATCGCCGATATCCACGACATTGTTTACGAAACCTCCTCGGGCAAATCGACCACCATGTTTTTGGGCTATGTCAGTCTGCTCGAAGTCTATAACCGGGATGAAATGCCGCCACACACAAACCTCGAAGTGAAGCACAACATCTTTTACAAGACCTACGCCCACAACCCTTTCTATCGCGAGAGCATGGTCAACGGAAAGAAAATCCAGGTAAAGCTGGAACAAACCGATATTGACCAAAACCTCTATTTTGATGCAAAGGCAAAAGACAAAGGGCTTTCATTTTTAACAGATTACCAGAGCCGTGGGGTGGATTCTGCCAGCATTGCCGATGATCCGCTTTTTGAAGACTTGAAGAAAGGTGATTTCCGCCTCAAAAAAGGTTCCCCGGCGTATAAGATTGGTTTTAAGGATATTGACCAGAAAAGCATTGGATTGACGGATGAGTTTCCTGCAAAATTTATCCAAACCGTTAAAAATCAATTGGGTAACGATTATGACAATTTTGATGTATTAGAGAATCTTTGCAAACCAATGATCGGAGCAACGAGCAAAGAATTTAAAGAGATACCGGGTATTTGATTGCAAATTGAATCTTTTGATTTTTTTGGATTGGCAATAGGGACAAGCCCACCAAAAGATTGGCTAATAGTAACTACAACTAAATATTTATCAGATCATCATGAAAATAAACGCATTGACCTTCCGGAGATTACTTCCAACATTTCCGAATTTTGGAATAGTTTCTTTGTTTTTGCTGCTTTCGTTCGTTAACGTGGCCGGTCAGGAGAGCCAATCCAATAATAACAAGATCCTTCGCAACAAAACCGATTACCGGCAATTACTTGCTAAACATGACCTTGTATGGGAAGTGCTGCCGTTGCAGTGGAATGAAGGTGCCTTTACCGGAAACGCCCATTTGGGCATGATGGTGTTTGCCAACCTGAAAGAGAACCGGATCGTTTTTCACATCGGCAGGCAGGATGTAACCGATCACCGCAAGGCACCTGACAAAAAGAGTTCGATAGGTACTCCCGGGGCTGGGGTGATGTACGATTTTCCCCGGCTTGACCTTGGACGGCTGGTGCTGGTTCCTGCCGGTAAAATCATCTCCGGAACCATGAGGGTGGATTTGTGGAATGCTGAGATCCGGGCGAAAATAACGACCAGTCTCGGCGAGGTCTCCTTCAGGGCCTTTACGCCTTATCAGGAAATGGTTCAAATTATAGAGGTCGCCTCTACTGAGAAGGAGCAGGGGAAGCAGGTACCCTGTCATTGGAATTTCCTGCCGGGAAATCCTTCTTCACCCAGGGCGATCGTCTTTTCTGACAACAAGGAATCCAAAGAATATATCCCCAATCCGAAACCAGTTTTGACGAAAGAGAACAACATCAACCTGTGTGTCCAATCGTTGGTGGCAGGCGGAGATTATGCCACTGCCTGGACCGAAAAGAAGGGAACAACGGCAGGTCAATCAACTCTCTACCTCACGACAGCCAACGAAGTTCCTGCATCAGGGCTTTCACGGGAGGTTGCGGTAAAGAATTTGTATAAATCAGTCAATCAGTCAATAACAAAAATTGAACAAGGCCACCGTGATTGGTGGCATCAATTTTACTGCAAATCATTCCTTTCCATTCCCGATGTCAGGATGGAGTCGTTTTACTGGATACAGCTTTACAAAATGGCGACTTGTTCACGACCGGATGGACCGGCGGTTGACCTTAACGGACCTTATTTCAGGATTACCCAATGGCCCGGACTTTGGTGGAACCTGAATGTACAGCTGACTTACTGGTTGGTTTACGAAAGCAATCACCTGGAAATGGGCGAAAATCTGATAACACTGATTGACAATTGCTTCGAAACCCTGCTGACCAGGTTCAAGGGACCTAAAACAGGCGATCTCGCCTGGGCTTTGCACAACTATTGGCTTCACTACCGCTATGCTGGCGACAGAAAAGCTATTCAGGAAAAATGGGTCCCAAAAGCGATGAAAATTTCTGAGTTGTATGAGCTGATGGAGCAAAAGGATCCTTCCGGCAAAATTGGGCTTTTGCCGATGGAATCCCCTGAATACAATGGGTTTAAACTGTACACCAATTCGAGTTACAACCTGGCCATTTACCGCTGGCTGTTGAGCACGTTGATTGTATTGGTCGGACAGACCGAAACGAACAACCCTGTTGTTGCCAAATGGAAACACACACTATCCAACCTTGTACCTTTTCCGGTGGACCAAAACGGAATCCGCATCGGAAGTGACCAGGCAGTGGATATGTCGCACCGCCATTACTCTCATCTGCTGGGCTTGTATCCCTTGTTTCAGTTGAATCCTGATTCACCCGAAGACAGGGCGTTGGTGGACAAATCGGTGGTTCACTGGCACAAAATTGGCGATGGCAAAGGATTGGCCGGATATTCCTATACCGGAGCCGCATCCCTTTATGCCGCATTGGGCAGGGGCAATGATGCTGAATCCATTCTGTCTCATTTCCTGACGGGAAGCATCGGAATCAGTCAGTTGCTTTCCAACACCTTTTATGTCGAATCGGGCGGAAAGAACCCCGTCATAGAGACTCCGCTAAGTGCCGCTGCCTCCATCATGGAGTTGCTGCTGCAAAGCTGGGGCAATAAGATCAGGATATTCCCTGCTGTTCCTGATAAGTGGAAAAGTGCCTCTTTCAGCGATCTCAGGGCACAGGGCGGTTTCCTGGTAAGTGCTTCACGTTCTGAAGGAAAAACAGACTGGGTCCAAATAAATAGTCAGGCCGGGGAACCATGCATTGTAAAGATACCCGATTGGACCAATGCATTTCAGGTTGTGAAAGGCAAAAAATATGAAATAACCTCACTTGGTCACAACGAATTCAAGATCAACCTGTCAGCCGGTGAGGAGATACTTCTTGCACCATCCGCCAGACCTGTCAAGGCAATCGTGCAACCGGTTAAACACCTGACGGATGAAAAAAACCTTTATGGGGTCAAAAATGGCAAACAACTGCCCAACAACCAAAACTGGCCCGAACCTGATTATGAAGTCAAATAAAAGCTACAAAAAAAACTACTAAGAAAGTAATATCATGGCACGAAAAATCACATTTGTTTTATTGGGATTATTTCTCTCCTTCAGGTTATTACAGGCTCAGCCAAAGCAAATCCTGCCTTATTGGAACTGTCCTGAAGAAAAATCAAAAAATGCGCAGAAAATGGACGATGCAATGAATCAGGCCATTGCAAAAGGGTCTTTTAAACCGTCGTGGGAGTCGCTGAAAAGTTACAAGGTGCCAGACTGGTACCGTGATGCCAAATTTGGGATCTTTATGCACTGGGGCCCCGAAACACTTAACTTCCCGGGAAAAGCTGACGGAAGCGATGGTGGGAAAACCGACTACAAAAGCCGTGCGAATGCTTTTAAAGGCGGGAAATTCGATGCCGGCAACTGGTCAAAACTATTGGCCAAGGCCGGAGTTAAATATATCTTACAGGTGATCGAGCACCATGATGCCTATGCGTTATACAATTCCAGTTTCACGCCATTGTCAGCGGTAAAGATGGCGCCAAGGCGCGATTTTGCACTGGAAATGTCTAAAGCGGCACGCAAGGAAGGGTTGTTTTATGGGGTATCTTCACATACAGAGGAACATTGGTGGTTTTATGCAAATCCCCCTCAGAAAACTCCACCGGCACCTCAGGCAGGCCGTCCTGCTCCGCCACAACCCGACAAAGAATTTCTGGATACCTGGCAGCGGCGTATCACCGAAATGGTTGAAAAGTATAAGCCGCAAATTTTTTATTTCGACTGGTGCATTGAGCAGCCTGCATATGAGCCTTATATGCAACGATTTGCTTCCTACTATTACAACCGGTCGGCAGAATGGAAACGAGAGGTTGTCCTGAATTATAAGTACAATGCTTTGCCACAAGGAACCGCTGTAAAGGCCATTTCTGTCTATTCCGGTCAGCGAGCCGCCTGGGAAACACAGGGAGCCAGTCCGCTTCCATGGCAATTCGACGGTATGTCGAGTACCGCCTGGTTCTGGAAACCAAATATCAGGCCTTATCCGGCAGGGAATCTTATCTGCGATATGGTCGATGTGGTGAGCAAAAACGGTAACTATGTGATGAACATTACGCCCGATCCTGATGGCTTGCCGGGGCCCGAACAGGAAAAGCTATTACAGGAAATCGGACAATGGATGTCGGTTAACGGGGAAGCCATTTACGGAACCCGTCCCTGGACCATTTTTGGAGAAGGTCCAAACCATGGGATGAATCCGACTTTCAGTGGCGTTGCTGCTCAGAATCCTTTATCACCCAACAATCCCAATTATTCTGGGCAGAATAATTATACCTCTCAGGATATCCGGTTTGTTAAAAAAGGTGATGTACTGTATGCAATGGTAATTGCCATCCCAACTTCCGATATCCGGATAACTTCATTGGGGAAATCATCTCAGGTTTCAGGAAAAAAAATCACAAGTATTGCATTGCTGGGTAGTAGTGAGCCATTGAAATGGAAACAGGAAAATGATGCACTGGTGATTGAGAAACCATCAATGATGCCTTGCAATTTTGTTCTTGCATTCAAAATCGGGTTTGTGAAATAAGTCTCTGAGCAGACCATTTATCCCCTTTAATTAGCAACTAAGGGATAAACCTATGTACCTATTTTTAAAATCTATGTGCCTATTGTGTTTAAAGATCTAACACATAGGTACATAGAATAAACCACATAGGAACATAGTCTTTTTAATAGATCAATGTCACAGTACCTGTTTGTTTGTGGTGGCGGCCCAGGAAATCGAAGTATTCCAGCAGCCAAAGATAGACTCCGGGTTGGGCATATGACCCATTGGCCATGAGTCCGTTCCACCCTTTGATCTCGTTTCGCGCCTCAAAAACAATGTCGTTCCAGCGGGTCATGATCCTGAAATGATACCCTTCTGTGTTCAGCCCTTCCGATCCAAGCTTGAATTCCCTGTCAAGGGGGTTGGGCGAATTGGGCGAAAAAGCATTGGGCGCAAACAATCTGTCGAAGGCTACCAACACATTTTGTGATGTAGTATCTGTACACTGGTTTTCATTTGCAACTTCGAGCAAGACTTTCATGTGGCCCATTTTTACAAAGTGGTGGATCATGCTTTGTAAAGAAGAGGTTGTCCCATCCCCAAAAGTCCATAGATATTCGGTGGCGCCAATACTTTTATCTGTAAAAGTTACATCCGGCAAATCGTTATAGACAATGTTGTGGTCCATTGCAAACGATGCTGTTGGCTTAGGATAGGCTTGTATCAGCCCTTTGCTGAGGATGGTATTGGAACATCCTGTCAATGAGGACAATGCTGTTAACCCGATATCATATTTTAGTCCGGGTGTACTGTATTCATGTACTGTTTGGGAATTTGAACCACTTTTGCCATCGCCAAAATTCCAGCTATAACTCACCCGGTCAACCGGATCTGTGGTATTTCCAGTCAATGTAGTCGAGAAAGGTGTACAAGCTGCGAGAATGGAGGCACTGATCGTAAGATCGGGTTTCCGCTTTACAAGCAACACGGCAGTATCGCTAAAGCACCCAAACTTTGAAGTTACCCGCAACCCAATGTTGGCTTGTGGTTTGTTCTTCAGGTCAAAGACAAATGGTCCCTTTGTCAGGCCCGGATTTGTAATAATCTCTGCCGGATCAAATTGCGACAGGTTCCATTTGTAAAAGTCAAGTTGGTCACCTGTACCTGAATAGGAAATGTCATGTTGACCCGGTTCAAGGCACTCTGCCGGAAGGGCAGTAAAACCAATTGTCGGTTTGGGATAGGTGCTTAATAAGTTGTTAATTGTCAAAGTATTGGAGCAACCTGTTGTTGTGGAGGTTCCTGCAAGTGTGATGTTATAGCTTTTATCGGGAAGTGCATAGGTATGTGGAAGTGATGATCCGGATCCGGTTGACCCATCCCCGAAATTCCAGTTGAAATTGACCTGATCGACCTTGTCGGTAAGAACAGCCGACAAAACCGGCACAAACGGGATACAGCCAATTGCTGATGAGGGATTGATCGTAAAGTCGGGTTTCCGCTTCACAAGTTGAGTGGCTTCAGGGCTGACGCACCCATATTTGGAAACCACCTGAAGTTTAATGGTCGCCTGAGGTTTGTTTTTCAGGTTAAAACCAAATGGCCCCTGTGTCTTTCCCGGATTTGCAACAATCTCCTCTTTATCAAATCCCGAAAGGTTCCAGTTATAGGTCGCTTGCAAATCACCAGTGCCGGTATAGCCAATCTGATGGTTTCCAATTGCAAGACATTGAGTGAGCAAAGGTGTAAACCCCGCAGTGGGAATAGGCGCAACATGGACCATGCTATCAATTTCTACCTGGTTTGTACAACCTTTGTCGGTAGTAATCTTTAGTTTCACAGCATAATAACCGGCAATCTGATAGGTATGCGATGGTTGGGCTGTTGGACCACCAAGTACGGAACCGTCCCCGAAATTCCAGTCATAACGAACTGTTTCTGTATTGTTTGCAACTAATTTGGTCGTAAAAGGTTCGCACCCAAGGTTGTTTTCGACCCCAAGCTGAAGTGTCGGGGTTACTTTAATATCGGTAATCAGTTTGGAATTTGGGCATCCTTCATCGGTGACTGTGAGCTTTAGGTCCCGTTTCGCCCGGTTTACACCAAGCGGAACCACATAGGCATCGATCCCCTTCCCATGAACAATCGTATCGCCCCCAAAAATCCAGGCAAAATCAGACCCTTTTGTGTTTGCATCACCCAAATATTTGATATCCAGGTTATAACCTTGGCATTTGGTAGAATCGACAGAAAAGTCAACTGTTGGGGTCTTGTGGAATCCAAAATGGATCATGGAATCCGA
>CAIYPA010000533.1 GCA_903927965.1 uncultured Bacteroidia bacterium
GACAAATCTTCCAAATCCACCGTAATCGGGGTTACGCCATCGATTGTCAACATACTCAATTATGAGATTGGAAATGGCATGTTCATCAATAAAGACCACTATGATCGTCAGTTAAAGGTCTGTTTTCTTGGGGCAAGTGTGGCACATGAATTATTCGGATATGAGAACCCGGTAGGGCAAAGCGTGAAGCTTGACGACCAATGGTTTGAAGTGGTCGGTGTCATGCAGACCAAATCGTTGTTTACAGAAACAGTGGGTGAACTGGCCGCCCGTGACCTGAACAACGATATCTACATTCCGCTGACAACCTTCACCAAACGTATCGCGAAGGAAAACCGGTTTGCGAGCGAGATAAAACAATTGACCGTTAAACTGGAAAATTCGGATAAGCTGGCGCAATCGGCAGTTGTTATCCGGAGCATTTTAAACCGCCATCATTTTAACAACAACGATTTCAGTATCATCATTCCGCTGGAGCTGTTAAAACAAGAGGAGAAAGAAACCCGGATTTATAACCTCCTGCTGGCTTCGATAGCGGCCATTTCCTTGATTGTGGGTGGTATCGGCATCATGAATATCATGCTTGCCTCGGTCCTGGAACGGACCAGTGAAATAGGTATCCGCAGGGCAATCGGGGCACGCCAGGTTGATATTCTGAACCAGTTTGTTACAGAAGCCGTTGTGATGAGTGTCACCGGAGGGATCATTGGTGTGCTGCTGGGGATATCGCTTTCTTTTATCATTTCGTTTGCTACGGAGGTGCATACCAGCCTGACGTTGTATTCGATATTTATTGCGTTTGGTTTTTCGGCACTGGTCGGAATTACATTTGGGTACCTGCCGGCTAAAAAAGCAGCAGAACTGAAGCCCGTAGATTCAATCCGGTATTGATCATTTTTCCCCTAAAAAAGTCGTTATGATAATAGATATCAAAAATCTGAAAAAGGATTATAAGATGGAATCGATAGAAGTGCAGGCACTTCGTGGCATTAATTTGCAGATTCCGGTCAATGAATATGTGGCCATCATGGGGCCTTCAGGTTCGGGCAAATCAACGCTCATGAATATCCTGGGTTGTCTCGATACCCCCTCCGAAGGGAAGTATTTTCTCAACTCAGTTGATGTTACCTTGTTAAATGACAATGAACTCTCGGTTATCCGGAATAAAAATATCGGTTTTGTTTTCCAGTCCTTCAACCTGTTGCCACGAATGAGTGCGCTGCACAATGTCGAACTGCCGCTGATGTATGCCGGTGTCGATAAAAGCAAGCGGAAAGAGATTGCTATTAGGTCGCTTGAAAAGGTTGGGTTGATTGACCGGATCCACCACAAACCGGCGGAATTGTCGGGCGGGCAACGACAGCGAGTTTCAATTGCACGTGCCCTTGTCAATAATCCTGGTATTATCCTTGCCGATGAGCCCACAGGGGCACTGGATTCACAAAGCGGCGAAGAGATCATGGCGATTTTCGGGAAACTTCACACCGAAGGCCATACCATCATCGTGATCACCCACGAGAACGACATCGCGGCACATTGCCGCCGCATCATCTATCTCAAAGATGGTATCATTCACAGTGATAAATTGACAGAACCAAAATTCAAAAATCAATAATAGCTATTCCGATGACTATTTTAAAATCTACGATCACCTGTTTAATTTTAGTTGCTTTTAACTCCCTGGTTTTTGCACAGCCCGTTTTCAACCTCGACCTCGAATCGAGTATTGCCCTGGCAAAAGAGAAGAGCAAGACGATGCTGAAATTGAAGCAAAGTCTCGCCGGAGTCGGATATGACCTTAGAGCTGCCACGAGCAAGTTTAAAACACATGTCAACCTTGATCTTGTGGCACCCCGCTATTCCAAAACGGTCAGGCAATTTGAAGACAGCCTCGGCTTACATTTTTACCCTGTAAGCCAGAATACGATGAGTGGTTATCTGACCATCAACCAGCCATTGCCCACTGACGGGGCCCTGTTTATTCGTTCAGGGATGGAAAATATTACCGATTATTATTATGGCAAACGCAATTCCCAATTGACCTCCATTATTGGGTTAAACCAGCCGATTGAAGCCTTTTTTGGTTATAACAATATTTCGATGGGCTATAAACAGGCCAAACTAAATTATGACCGTTCGTTCAAACAGTTGAAAAGGGCTGAACTTGACCTTGTTTACAATATTAGCCAGTCATTTTTCACTTTACTTTCCTACCACGAGCGGTTGAATATTGCCAAACTCACCCTGCAACGGCAAAAGGAAGCCTATGAAATCGCCCAGAGCAAATACAAGGCGGGACTTATCCGCGAAGTAGAGGCCCTGCAGATGGAGGTTGACCTGGGAGATGCATTGAACAGCCAGGATATCGCCAATGTCAACTATCTGTCACAGGTGACCTTGTTTAAAGAGGAGCTTGGGATGGAGCTAAAAGACAGTATTGTCATAAAAACGGACCTGGATTACAAAACCGTGAATGTGGATGCCGAAAAAGCGGTAAGCCTGGCCCTTGAAAACCGTCTTGAGCTGAAGGAAGATGAGATCAATATCGAGTTGAACAATATGGACATTAAACGGCGCAAGGCCGAAGGCCGGATCAATGGCGACATATCGTTCAATTATGAGTTTAAAGGGGTAAATCAGGATGCCAGGTCACTGCCTGTTGAAACAACGCTGTCCAATACCTGGAATGACCTGCAGCGGCGTCCGGGCAACCTGGGAGTCGGTTTGACCATCAGTATCCCGTTGATTGACTGGGGCGAAAACAGGGCAAGGGTACACTCTGCCGAAGCGACATTGAACCAGAACCTTATTCAGTTATCGGGCGATAAAATCAGTATTGAGCGCGATGTCAGGACAACGGTCAACAGGTTACAGAGCAACCTAAGGCGGCTCCAGTTGCTCGAAAAAACGGTTGTCATTGCTGAAAAAAGTTTTGAGATTTCGCGCCAGCGTTATTCAAACGGGGATATCGACAGTCAGGCGATGGCACTGGAACGCGAACGTCTCAATACAGCTTATGTCACCCGGTTGGATGCGTTTATCAATTATAAACTCTTTTTGGCCGATATTATGCGCAAAACCTTTTACGATTTCGAGAGAGATGTATCGCTATTGGCAATGTAGGTTATTTAATGGAATTGACTTCCGCCTGCCATATACAATTTGTCGTTTGCAGTTTATTGATAATCAATTGGTTTACTCATTTTTGTTATTATTAGCCCTATTATTGGAGTTAATAAAATTGACCAAAAAACTGATTTCCCATATCCAATTTCTCGCTTTGCTCCAATGTGTTTTGCAATTAAATGAGTCAGTACAATCAATAGTTCGGTAAATTTTGATATATGTATTTGAATATCAGTAAAATAAGTTAAAAATAAGTGTGAAAATATTTGGTTAAGACCTTAGAAATCATAAATAAAAGATTATTCCGTAATTTTTTATTTATGATTCCTAAGGTCAATAATTCAATCAAGTATCTGATAAACAGCATATTAGAAAAAGAAGTTTTTAATATGTTGAATAAGCCACGCAAGGCTTTTATAGTAATCGTTCTTTGGCACATTTTGAGCATCAAAGGTAAGATTAATTTCTTGCAACTTGGACGGTTTGGCCCACTCACCGAGCAGACATATCGGAAACAATTTGAAAAAACGTTTGACTTTCTCGGTTTTAACATGGATCTGATCAAGCAAGTCGTTTCTAATGAAGCCGTTGTTGCGCTTGACCCAAGTTATATCCCAAAATCGGGAAAATCCACTTTTGGCTTGGGACGGTTTTGGTCCGGCGTGGCCGGTTCCGTCAAAATCGGATTGGATATTTGTGGCTTTGCAGTTGTTGATGTTGTCAACAACACTGCACTGCATCTAAAAGCCTGGCAAACCCCATCAGCCGGTGAATTGCTTGAAAAGGGGTTAAACTTACTGTCGCACTATGCAAGCCTTGTAACAGAGAATGCGGAACAGTTTAAAACGTTCTCAAAATATTTTGTGGCAGATGCCTATTTTTCCAAACAGCCCTTTGTCGAAGCTGTAGTTTCAACGGGCATGCATTTCATTAGCCGTTTGAGGGACGATAGCATATTGATGTACAAGTATACAGGTGCACCAACGGGTAAAAAAGGGGCTCCGAAGAAGTACGATGGGTATGTGGACAAAAATCAATTCGACCCCAACCGTTTTTCACTGGACCTCTCCAATGAAGAGATTACTGTCTATTCATTCTCAATGGCAGACTATAAGACATTGTGCAACAACACTTTGATGCTCGAACGATTTATGACCGTGTTTGCTATCAACCCAAACACCCCAAAAAATCAAAAAATTGTCAAAGAACTACTGGAA
>CAIYPA010000534.1 GCA_903927965.1 uncultured Bacteroidia bacterium
CCAGTATTCATCATCCCGAAGCTGAAGAGATGCCGGATTTTCGCCATATTTCATTGGTGAATTGTCCTTTTTGCGGGCTAAACCCTGATCTACCCATTCCCAGATTGCTGCGCCGGCCAGACTTGGGTCGGCATTCATCACGTCCCAATATTCCAGCAGATTCCCACCCGAATTGCCCATCACATGGGCATATTCACGCATAAAAACTGGTTTGTCCTTGATGCGTTCGCCCAATTTCTTCAGGGCATCCGGATGAAGATAACCTTCGTCGTAAATGGCTGACACGTCTCGCTGGGTATCGGAATAAATCAGCCTGGTCTGATCGAGTTTTTTGACCGTATCGGCCATTGCAATCAGATTACGGCCTTTACCCCCTTCATTCCCAAGCGACCAGAAAATAACGCAGGGATGATTTTTATCACGTTGAACCAAAGCCGCTGCCCGATCGACATGCGACTTTTTCCAGATTGGATCATCTCCCAGGATTGAATTGCCGATCCCAAATCCGTGCGATTCCTGATTGGCTTCGTCCATCACATAAAAACCATATTCGTCGCACAATTCGTAAAATAAAGGCTGATCGGGATAATGGCAGGTACGGATCATGTTGATATTGGCTTGTTTCATCAGTTCCAGATCGCGAACCATTGTCTGCCGGTCAACATGTTTTCCGGTTCTTGGATGCTGTTCGTGCCGATTCACCCCTTTCAATTTCACGGGTTTTCCGTTTATGGTAAAAACGTCGCCACGAATTTCAATTTTCCTGACACCAAATCTGCATTGGGCGGTTTCCAGAATTTCGTTTTTCGCATTTTTCAGTGTTAAAACCAGCACATATAGATCAGGTCTTTCAGCCGACCACAAACGGGGATTAATCATATCTGCTTTCAGATCATAACTTTGCGATGAATTGGCCAGAATTGAAATATCCTTTTCTGAAAGCTGAATATCCAGCGGATTTCCAGTATTGGAAAAACCTGAAATGCGGGCATCAACCTTTAGTCCGTTTGAATGATTTCCGGAGCGGTTTTCAAGATTGAATTTCAGATTGATTTGAGCTTTACTGTAATCAGAGCAGGGTTCGGCATGAACGGAATAATCCTGAATGAAGGTTTTTGGCCGTACAATCAAATCAACATCCCTGAAAATACCAGCCAAACGCCACATGTCCTGATCTTCAAGGTAACTTCCATCGCACCATTTGTAAACTTCGACAGCTATTTTGTTTTTACCTTTCCGAAGGTATTGGCTGATTTCGAATTCGGCAGGAGACATGGAGTTTTCGCTGTATCCTACTTTCTGTCCGTTGATCCATAGATAAATGGCCGATTGCACTCCATCGAAATTGATGAAAACCACCTTGTCGAGCCAGTTTTCTGGTACCTGAAAGGTAGTACAATAACTACCAACCGGATTCCGGGATTCGAAACTTGTAAATTTCTTATTCGGTTCGCCCATCACTTTTGGGGGATCAACCTTAAACGGATATTTAATGTTGGTGTAAATGGGCGTTCCAAAACCTTGCATTTCCCAGTTTCCGGGCACCTGAATATTGTCCCATTCTGAAACAACGAAGTCATTTTTATAAAAATCTAACGGACGAGTTTCCGGATTGGATGACCACTTGAATTTCCAGGTTCCATTGAGCGAAATAATACCCGGATTGTTTTGTTTCTCACTTGGAAGAGTTATGGTAACATGTGCCTTTTCCTTGTTGATCCCGACAACCTGAGGATTTTCCCAATCGTTGACTACTGTGATTTGTTGTTGTGCCTTAACTGATTGTATCGAATACATGCTCAGAAAAGCGATTAAGATAGAATTTGAAAGTAATTTGGAAAATGATCCCATTTGTATTTATTGTTAAATCTTTGATCTACTATTTATTTTTAAACGCATCTTTCCAAAATGAAAAGGGTTTAAATGTTGCCTTTGAAATGATCTGGTCATAACGGTGCTGAGCTCCGACAATCACTTCAAATTGATGCTCAATATTCAATGAATCTAAGAGGTGATGGTAGCTGGTAACCAATGTCAGAAGTTTATCTTCATCGCCTACCAGTAACCTGATTTTTGTTTTATTTTTTATCTTGTTTGCCTGACTTTTTACAATTGTCCAGGGATTGTTTTGTGAATAATAAGCTTCATCGAACCCGAAATTTTCCTGCACTTCCTGAGGCTCGTCTTTCATTTCGGTGATACTTGGAGCTAATGCCGAAACAACGCCAAAAAGTTCAGGATATTTAAATCCCAAGCGTAAACTTCCAACCCCCCCCATTGACATTCCTTCAATCGCTCTCGATCTTCTGTCAGGAATTGTTCTGTAATTTGAATCAATATGCGGTATCAGATCTTTGATGATAACCTGTTCTACCGGTCGGGTTCCATCTTTTGTATCTACATATCTCACAGTAGGTAAGCCCTGAACCAGTACCATAATTACTTCAGGCATTTCCCCTGCTTTGATTGCTTTATCAATTTGTTGAACCATCCAGGCTCCTTCCCTTTGACTACCGCGACCTCCATGCAACCAATAAATAACCGGATAATGAACCGTACTATTTTTTCGATAACTTTCCGGCAAATAAATAAGATAACTGGCTTCGGTATTCGCACCTCTCGACGGTGTGGGAAATAAATGATATTCAGTTCCTGACGGTGCTTCTTTTACCGGGTCAATCCATTCGGCTCCCATTCTGCCACCTCCTGAAGGGCCTTGCGCGCAAATATTTTCAGCAGTAACAAAAACGAAGCAGAAGGCTAAAAGGATTAATTTTTTTAAATTCATTTTTTGATGAGGATAGTTTGTATTGTGTTCAATTTAGTATTAATCTCTATGATTCAATGCTTTATATGTTATCCAGCCGAAAGTGGCACTTGCAGGTGTTAGTGCATAGGCATACATTCCGAAATAAGTACCAACAAAACCTCCTGCCAAACTTGTGCTGAGGTATTTCCCATCCTGTGTGTTCACGAACTGCTCCCAATCTTTGTTATTTAAACTGTACTCAAAGCTGTAGTATTTGCCCTTTGCCTGAATTCGTAAATAAACAAAAGCACCTTTGCTATAATCCTTTAGTTTGATTTTCAGAATTTCACCTGAAGCCGAAGATAATGACAGAAAGTAGGTTCCTTTGGCTTGCTGTACAACAAATTTGTAGAAGTACTTTTCGTTTTGAAAAGCGACCAGCCCGGCTTCCATCTCTCTGGCTGTTTCCAGCTTAACGGCAGTGGTCATTTCGCAATTGGTATGTTGCTGACGGCGCCCAATAAATGAAGGATTCCCTTTTTCTGTAATACCAACAGGCCTGGCTTGAAGGATCAGATTGTTATTTTTCAATTCATACCACTTTTCTTTTGGTGTGCGGATGAAATTCCATTCCGGTAATAATTCATGTTTGTTAAAATCATCGCGCCAATTGGCGGAATATTCGGAAAAGGTCTTTTCTGTTGAACCTGATTTTAAAGGAGATTGAACTTCAGAAGGGATTGCTTTTCCTTTAGCAAGGATGACCGGCCACTCCCCACTCCAGTCAACCGGAAGTGTAAAGGTCTGGCGACCAGTATTGTAAAAGTTATCAGCATAAGGTTGACACGCCAGAAAAACAGCCATCCAATCGCCTTGTGAAGTTTGTACCAGATCGGCATGACCAGAACAAGTGACCGGATTTAAGCGATCGGCTGGTAAATCACGCTGGGTAAGTATTGGGTTTCCGGCATAAACTTCATATGGTCCCCAGATTGATTTGCTGCGAAATACAACTTCCGAGTGGTTCTCTGCGGTTCCACCTTCGGCAGCCATCAGAAAATAATATCCATTTTTCTGGTAGATGTGCGGGCCTTCAATCCAGATTGGCTTTTTGGCCAGGTCGGTTCCACCATTAATAACGATTTTTCGCTCTCCAACCAGTTTTTGATCTTTCAGGTCAAATTCCTGAAGCCAAATTGCCCGATGTCCTTCATAGAGTGGCTTATTGTCAGGAGAAGGCCCATTGTTTAAGAGGTATGCTTTCCCGTTCTCATCAAAAAAGAAGGACGGATCAATTCCACTGATTTCAGGCAGCAGAATCGGATCAGACCAAGGACCTGCCGGATTTTTGGCAGTAACGAAGAAATTTCCGTTTCCCCCGACAAAAGTGGTCACCATGTAAAAGATACCTTTGTTGTAACGAATTGCCGGAGCATAAATTCCTTCTGAAATACCCTGGGTTGTAATGTTCAACTGCGAAGGCCGGTCCAGAACATGACCGATCTGTTTCCAGTGAACCAGATCTTTGCTGTGAAAGATTGGCACACCTGGGAAATATGAAAACGAAGAGTTGACCAGGTAATAATCTGTCCCAACCCTACAGATACTCGGATCGGGGTAAAAACCTGGAAGAATTGGATTTTGAATTACTTCGGATTTAACACTTTGAGCGGTTGAAAGGCAAAAGATTGAGGTTAGTAAAAAAGAAACAAACAGCCATTTATACATTATTTTATTCTTCATTTCCATTAATTGTTTTTATCGTTCCATCTTCGTTGTATTCCAATTCAACTACTTTCAGGCTGCGCAGCCAGGTTCTCCCTCCCGATGGGACACTATCATGATGGAACAAATACCATTTCCCTTTGAACTCTGCGATGGCGTGGTGGGTTGTCCATCCAACAACCGGTGTCAAAATAACACCCTGATAGGTAAATGGCCCGTATGGATTATCTCCAATGCCGTAGCACAACAAATGGGTATCGCCAGTTGAATAAGAAAAGTAATACTTGCCGTCGTAACGATGCATCCATGAAGCTTCGAAGAAACGGTTGATCTGTCCGGCCTTCATCTGTGTTCCATCCTGATTCAGGATAGTTACAGGGCGTGGATCTTCAGCAAACCCGAGCATATCTTCCGACAAACGGACTACCCTTGATGGCAATGCCAATTCTTCTTCGGAAGGTAAACAGGCACATTCCAGTGCTTTGTTGTCCTTATATCGCTGTAGTTGGCCTCCCCATAAACCGCCAAAATACATGTAATGGGTTCCATCAGTATCTTCAAAAACTGCAGGGTCGATGCTGTAACTTCCGCGGATAGGGTCGGGTAGGGGAACAAACGGGCCTACCGGACTTTCGGAAATTGCGACTCCCAAACGGAAGATATCGGTTTTGTCCTTTAATGGAAAATACATGTAATATTTGCCATTTTTATAGGCCACGTCACAATCCCATAACTGACGTCCCGCCCACGGAATGTCACTTACTTTCAGCACAACGCCATGATCAGTCAGTGGCTCGTTTTCAAGATCCGAGGTCGAGAAAACATGGTAATCATTCATATCAAAATGGTCACCGTTGTCATTTTCAGGAATTCCCGATTCACGGTCGTGCGAAGGATAGATGTACAGTTTCCCTTCGAATACATGAACAGCCGGATCGGCCATAAAATCATTGTCAACCAGATACTTCGCTCGTTTCATTTTTTAACCTTGCATTTTTTTGCCATTCTAATCATTTCATCAACAACCGGTTTCCGTTTGTTGTTGCGGTCGAAAAGCACAGGAGAATCCATCCTGCCCCGGATTGGGAAATTGTTCAACCAGGTTGTGTTGTCTGTCAAGCCCCACATTGTGACACGATCAACTACATCATTGTATTTGAGGAAAAGCCCGAACATATCCACCATGCGTTTATTCCATTTCTGTTGAATGGAATCAGGAATACCTTCACGATAAGGATCCATCTCTTTGGAATATTTGAAATTGGCAGCTATGTTCGCTCCATCATACGGACTTGGGAGAATTGAAATGTCCAATTCAGTTATCAGGATGTGAACACCGGCATCCTTGAGTTTTTTGAAACTGGTTTCGGTAGCCTCAACCGTGGGTGATTTCATGTGCCAGTGTGCCTGGGAACCAACCGCATCAATTCTGCAACCGGAGGCTTTGAGTTCTTTCACAAGTCCGACAATCGCATCACATTTTGCAGGATTTTCAACGTTATAATCGTTATAGTACAATTCGGCATCCGGATCGGCCTCATGAGCAAACTGAAAAGCATATTTGATGAAATCTTTGCCCAGAATCTGGAAAAATTTGCTGTTGCGGTATTTGCCGTTGTCTTCAAATGCTTCGTTGACAACGTCCCAGCCCTTAATCCGACCTTTATACCGGCCAACAACTGTAAGGATGTGCTGATGCATCCGCTCCTTCAAAACTTCGGGTGCTACATCTTTCCCGTCGGCATCTACAAAGAACCATTTGCCAATTTGAGAATGCCAGATCAGGCAATGCCCGGTTACGACCTGTTTGTTTTTTTCACCAAAAGCGACCAATTTATCCGCATCCACCCATACATATTTGTTTTCTTCAGGATGGATCGGTTGGGGTTTCATGCAGTTTTCGGGAACAATGGCACTGAATTCTTTGGCAATCAGCTCTGTTTCGATTGGTTTAGCACCATCGACCTGTTGTGGATTGACGGCTACACCCAACAGAAACTTTCCTTTTGTAGCTCGGGCCAAAGTTTTTTGAGCCATGACTTGCAGGTTGGCAAGAAAAGCCAGAACCGTAATTACAGTAATAATTTTGATTTTCATTAGATTTTGTATTTAGTTGATTAATAGTATTATGCGTTTTTGCTCCTGCGGGCTTTCAAATCTTCTTCAATTTTTGTTTCCATTTTTTTGTCGATTACATAGAAGAAAAGCAGTCCGACACCAATTAAGAAAGGAATTGATGGATAAATGCTTACAAGCAGTCTTGACCCTTCGGAGACAGAATGGGGTTGAATAATTTCCTGTCCTGCAACGGCACTTTCCTTTGCAATGTATCCGTATAGTCCTAAAATCCAGGCAACTAACGCACCTCCAATTGAGAGCCCTGCTTTGAGGCCTACCATCATCGCTGAGAAGATAATTGCAGTTGCCCGGCGGTTTGTTTTCCATTCCGAGTAGTCGGCCACATCGGCAATCATCGCCCAAAGGATAGGAATCGTTATGCCATAGAAAAACCCATGCAGAATTTGGGAACTGAACATCAGCATCACACTTTCCGGTTTGAAAAACACAAAAATCAGAACAAAAAAGGTAGCAACGAGCAAGCCATATTTGAAGACATCCCGTTTGCCATATTGATCCGCCAGCCTTTTTGAAAACGAAATTCCAACAATCATAAAGATGATACCTCCTGCGTTGAACAAACTAAAACCTGCAGCTACCGGATCTGTACCGAAGAAATTCAAGCCCAATTCAGACAAACCAGTGATCACAGGATCAATAAAATTGATTAACGCTGTTTTGTCAACGTAATTGTTAAAATAGTACACATACGAACCACCTTTCATTGCAAGGGTAATGAATACCAAAATGGTCAAGCTGAGCATGATCAGCCATGGTTTATTCTTCAAAAGATCCGTAAGGTCTTCTTTTATCGATGATTTTTGTTCCGCTGTAGGAACAATCCTCTCCCTGGTAGAAAGAAAAGTGATCAATAACATGATGGTCCCAACAATTGCCATCCATGTCATCGTTGTTTCAATCCCGGCTGCCTTATCTCCATGACCGGCATAAATAATAATCGGCAACATAAACACCTGAACAAAAAACTGTGCAAACATAACTGCCACAAAACGATATGAGGATATGCTGTTCCGTTCGCCCATATCGCCGGTGATTACGCCACTCAATGCTGAGTAGGGTAAGTTACTTGATGCATACAACATTAGCAATAGGGAATAAGTCGCAACGGCATACAGGAGTTTTCCTTTGTAGGTAAAATTTGGTGTTGAAAACGCAAGAAGGGCAACAACGCCCAACGGAATGGCAGTAAACAATATCCAAGGCCTGAATTTGCCCCATTTAGAATGGGTCCGGTCGGCTAATACTCCAATGATTGGATTAAACACAAATGCAGCAGTCAAGCCTACGGCAAGCATGATGATTGATGCATCGTTGCTTTTAAGGCCATAGATATCGGTATAGAAATAAGCCAAATAGGTAATCAATGTTTGGAAAACCAGGTTAGCGGCCAAATCGCCCAAACTGTAGCCGATTTTCTCGAATACTGAAATTTTCTGTGTCTCTTTCATCTGTTATAGAATTAATATTTGGATTAATTTTGAAGTTTATTTTAACTAATCAATTGTGTTGAGGCGTGATTATTTGATATTTGCCGCTTAGATGCATCAGGCTGAACAGATACAATAAGCCATCATAATAGGGATCAAAGTAGCCATCTTCGTAAGGTTCAAGCTTTGCATTCCAAAGTGCATTTACAAAGTCGGAACTTTTTCCGTTTTTGCCAATTAGCGAAGTTGAAGCAGAGGTCGCCACCAATCCCAAGGAATGTCTTAGTTTTTTAAAACCTCCTGCCTGAAGGATGGTTTCCGGCGTTGATCCGTTGAGGTTGAACTGATCTTCAAAAGAATCAATACCCTTTGATCTTAGGAAACCCTGGAAACGTTTGGCATATTCTTCCTGCCATGTTTTATCCTTTCCATACCAAACGTAGTCCATGGCAATATTCATAGGTACCCGCCAGGAATCATAACGAAAACCTCCTGGCATCCAGGGAGTAGGGTGGGGTTTTCCGCTAAATTCGGCATAGTCGGAGTTAAGACCTGTCAAAGGATGACACGCCCTATGTAAGAAAACACGGGATGTATCGGCACAATCGCGATAAAATTGTTCGTGTCCGTCTTTGGCATATTCGGCCCAAATTTCATAAAAAGCAGGTAAATGGTAGGAGGGGTCCGTCCACTTGTAACCATTTCCTTCGGGCACGAAAGTGATTTGTTTGGCATCGGTGTTGATCAGATTTTGGATATTGCCTGTTCCGTCTTTTTTCCACATTTCGTCCAGAATATTTCGGGCTTCGGCATAATAATCTATTCCGGTGTTGTTTCCCCAGCGGTTCGATGCAAACAACAGGCTTGTTATGTAGTAAAGTTCACCATCCGAAGCACTTCCCTCAGAGTTCTTTTTCATTGTTTTAGGGTTGAAACTCCAGG
>CAIYPA010000535.1 GCA_903927965.1 uncultured Bacteroidia bacterium
GGGTGGAATGCAAGGGTAAAATCCGTTGAAACAGGGCAATAGGTGTGTTTTGCGGTAAACCTCATCGGATAAGCCCCAAAATCCGGAACGGTTACGTTCAGGATGTCCACGGTTGCTTTGAGGTCGGTGCTTTCGAGCGAAAAGGTAGGCGCATTGGTGGAAACGTTCACAACCGTTGCTTTGGCATCGCCACAGGTCAGGGTTTGCAGGGCCGAAAGGTCGATCGTGGGAAATTGGTGGACCACCACTTTTGTTGAATCGGTCCGGCTGCACCCCTGCGAAGATGTGAGCTTCACCTTGTAAACACCAGCAGTTCCAACAGTTATATTGCGCGTAGAGGCATTGTTGCCCCAAAGGTAGGTTTGGTGGATGCCCGGGTCGAGGGTAATGGTGTTCCCGGTGCAGATGTTTTCTTCGGGTTTTAGCAGGGAAATAGGCAAAGGGTTGACAACGACCGTGTAAGTTTTTATGGCAGTGCAGGTCCCATGGGTCCCGACCACGGTATAGTCCGTAGTTATCGCCGGACTGGCCACAGGATTTGAAACGGTGGGGGAGGAGAGCGAAGTTGAAGGAGTCCAGACAAAAGTAGCGGTGGTATCTTTCTGGTTCAGCGCCACGCCCGACCCCTCGCAAATTGGCGGCACGGCGGCAGTGCTCAAAAGCACTGTGTTCACCTGCAGATCAACGGTTGCGATCAGGTTGACAATGGGATCTCCGGGCATTCCCCCAAATTCGATGATGTAACCCATGGGATACCAGTCACCTGAACCGCCTTTGTCTTCAACATCGTTCCATTTGTACGAATTGGCTGGGTCGTTCGGGAAAACAGTGATGTGTCCATAATTCTCATAATTGACACCTCCCTGGAGCGCATTGTTCGGTTCCAGTCGGTCCCAATTGTTGTATTCCCCATTGACCGGTCCATAGATTGCCGGGTTTGATTGAGCTTGTAATCCAGTCCCTCTCCAAAATAACCGCCCTTTACCACCATTTTCCAGACCTTCCGGTCCGGTTACCCAACGCCATTCACCCTCAACCGCGGCATCTGAAGCTCCTATATAACCAACCCCCTGAGTTTTTATATGAATAAAATCATTCTCTATTTTACTTGTTATGGTTGCAAGATATCCCTTCAGTCCGTAATAGGTCGTTGCTTCCGATTCGGCCTTTGCTGCGGACCATCTTCCGCCAGGTTTTGACTGATATCGATAAAAATGCTGTGTTGCAGGAAGATAATCAACATCGTTGAGGGATATTGTGATCTTTCGCAATCCGCGGGTCGGAATATTTTTATTGTTCCGATACACGATACTCCGTATTGCATCTACATAATCTTCGGTTTTTGTGGATCCTATCAGTTCGAGTTCCCCTTTTGAAGCAGACCAACTGGATGTCAGGATTCCCGAATAGAGCAATTCGTCTTCACCCTGAATGAAACCACTGATCGAAATCTTCATCCCCTGAATACTGGGTGCCCCTTCAATCGTCAATTGCGCAGCCACCAAAACCGGATCAATACAAAATTGAACAGGGTTAGGATTATTCAACTTGATAACAAAAGGATCTGCCCCTTTCGTTTCAAAAAAGAAAAATAGTAAAATTACAAATGCGAATATTTTGATTGACAATTAAATAGCTTTGTTGGTTATTTATTTCCTCTTATGCCTTCACTCTTTCAATCCTTCATTTATTCTTTCATATCTTCACTCTTTCATTCCTTCATTTTTTCATTCCTTCATTCCTTCATTCTTCTATCATCGTTCCCCAAAAATACTGCTTCCAACCCTTACCATCGTACTCCCGTTTTCGATGGCCAAATGATAATCCTGCGACATCCCCATGGATAATTCACAAAAGGCAGGATTATTTTTAAAGAAATCTTCCTTAATGGTCTGAAAAAGAGAATTTAGGGAAGAAAATTCTTGTGAGATCAGCTCCTCATCGTCGGTATAAGTTGCCATGCCCATCACACCGGCAATGATGATATTTTTTAGCTCTGAAACTTCTTTATTGTGAAATAGTTCAACCACCTCTTCAGGTGAAAAGCCAAATTTTGTCTCTTCCATGGCAATGTGTACCTGAATCAGGCAAGGTATTATTCTTCCTGCACGTTTTGCCTCCTCATCAACAGCTTTAAGGATTTTAAAACTGTCGATTGCATGGATCATTGAGATAAAAGGGGCAATAAACCGGACTTTATTCGATTGGAGGTGGCCAATAAAATGCCACTCGATATCTTTGGGCAGGGTTTCCCATTTTGTGACCAATTCCTGAACTTTATTTTCGCCAAACCGCCTTTGTCCAGCCCCGTATGCTTCCAAAATAGACTCACTATTTTTTGTCTTGGATACTGCAATAAGCTTAACACCAACTGGTAACGAAGATCTGACCTTATTTAAATTACTTTCGGTTGTCATTTTTCTGAAATTTCACCAAATTTATAAAAAACCATCTGATTTCACCATTTAATCCAAAAGATGATTTGAAGATTGTATTTGAAACTGAAATGAACTGTCCATGCTATTTTTTATACCTTTGCACACGGACAAAATTGGTTTGATTTCAAAACTTATTGCATGAAGAAATTCCTTGTTTTACTAATAATTTCCTTATTTACCATAGCAGCAAAAGCACAACCAAAAGATTTTAAAACTGAACTTTATATTGGTGCAAAAGGGGGTATGACGTTTTCCAAGGTGCGGTTTTATCCGAGTATCGTCGAATCGTTCCTTCAGGGCAATACCGGAGGCATCGTGTTCCGGTTGATTTCTGAACCGCACATCGGGTTTCAGGTTGAAGTCAACTACACACAAAAAGGTTGGAACGAAGATTCTACTAAATATTTCCATCGGTTAAACTATGTAACTATCCCGATCATGACCCACGTAAACCTTGGGGATAAAGCCTTCAGGGTTACTCTCAACCTTGGGCCGGAGGCCGCTTTCAGGATCTCGGACGAACAGGGTTTCAATGGTCCGGCAGTGGTTTCTGGCGAATCAGGTTACCGCGACTATTATGGCAAACCCACCGATACAAAAGTTGATTTTCTTTTTACTGCAGGTCTTGGAATGGAATACCATATGAAAGGGGGAAGCGCCTTGGTATTTGAGGGACGTGCCTATTATAGCCTTCCAAATCTTTTTAATCCTGATAACTACCCATTTAAAGTTTCCCAAAGCAATGGCGCTCAGGTGACGCTTGGTTATCTGTTCCAGCTAAATAAAAAGAAAAAAGCCCCCAACAAGGCAAATAAGTAATATGACTGATTTAGGGCAGGAATATGGTTTTCTTCAAATCTCTAAGTCCAGTTTACGTTAACTATCTTATCGAAACCCTTGAATAGGGAACCACGTTGTGGCCAGCAAATTCACCTTTCAGGTATTTGTAATAGCCTGTAATTGCAATCATTGCCGCATTATCGGTCGTATATTTGAATGGTGGAATGTGCATCTTCCAATGGCGCAATGTGGCTGCTTCAATCAGAGCTTCCCTTAATCCAGAATTGGCAGAGACCCCTCCGGCTACGGCAATTGTCCGGATCCCGGTCTCCTTGGCAGCCTTTATTAATTTGGACATCAGCACCTTGATGATCGTGTCCTGGAGTGATGCACAAATATCTGCCTTGTTTTCTTCAATAAAATGTGGGTTTTCAGCAATTCTGTCACGGATAAAATAGAGGAAGGAAGTTTTCAGTCCGCTAAAACTATAATCAAGTCCCGGAATTTTTGGCTTTGAGAATAGATAAGCTGAAGCATTGCCTGTTTTGGCGAGCTTGTCGATCAGTGGGCCACCGGGATAAGGCAAACCCATCACTTTGGCACATTTATCAAAAGCTTCCCCTGCGGCATCGTCAATGGTCTGTCCGATCACCTCCAGTTCGAGGTGGTCCCTGACGATGATAATCTGTGAATTGCCACCCGATACCAAAAGACATAAAAATGGAAACTCCGGTGATTTTAATTCAATGTTAGGGTCTTTTATAAAATGGGCCAAAACATGCCCATGAAGATGATTGACCTCAATAAGCGGGATTTGTTTGGCCAGTGCAAAACCTTTCGCAAACGAAGTCCCTACCAACAAGGACCCGAGCAATCCCGGGCCTCGCGCAAAGGCAACAGCAGAGATCTCATCCATGGAAATGCCAGCTTTTTTAATTGCAAGGTCAACCACTGGAATAATATTTTGCTGATGAGCCCGTGATGCAAGTTCTGGAACAACGCCCCCATACGCTTCGTGAACCGATTGACCTGAAACTTCATTGCTCAATATCAAATCGTTGCATATTATTGCAGCTGAAGTGTCATCGCAGGAAGATTCAATTCCAAGAATAATTATATTTTTGTTGGTTTCCATTATTACCCTTTATTCTGATTTGTTCTATTTCTGCAAATTCCTCTTTTGGGAGCCAGCAAAAAGTATTATTTTTAAGAATTCAAAAATTGCATTCAAACCGGATAACCGGCTTGGATTAATTAAAGTCCAAAAGTATCAAAAAAAGGCTTAAAATAGTATCGGTTTTCTTCGTCGTGTTTTTCTCGTTGCTTCTGGTAGGGTATTTGTTCTTTCGTTCCCCTTCTGTTCAAACGTTTCTTACACAATGGGTTATGAAACAGTTGTCTGACAGTTATAAGACAAAGGTCAGCATTGGTGGGGTCAATATTTCTTTGTTCAATAGTATTGTCCTTGAAAAAATGTTGATCGAAGACCTGAATCAGGATACCATGGTTTATGTGGATGAGGTCAAACTTCACATCGATAGTTTGAACCTTTTGGAAAAAAAAGTACATTTCGGCGACATTGGGCTGAACGGTTCCCGGATCAATATACTGAATGACTCCACAGGTTTTAATTTTAGTTTTTTATTGGCAAAGTCAACTGGAGATGAAACTACATACGCCGGACCTGAAACTGTAAACCATTGGAAAATAACATTTAAAAATTTTTCCATCCTTGATTCGAGGATTAAATACAAGGATTTGCTTGCGCAAAACACGTTTTTCAATGGAATAAATTTTAATGATATCGAAATAACCAAACTTAACCTTTCGGTTGTTAATGCCCATATAACCGATTCGGTGACCACCTTCTTCCTTGACAATGCTTCGATTTATGAAAAATCTGGTTTCGCAATTGGGGATTTACGGTTTGCAGCCAGGATCGACCGGACTGGGTTTGGGCTTTCAGGCCTAACAATTGTATCGAACCATTCACACATTGAGGCAAGAAATGTGAAAATATCAGAAAACAGGCTTTTCGGGATTGATTCACTTTATTCTAAAAAGAGCCTTACTTTATCGGATCGTTATGTTCTGGACTGTGATTTTAATGAATCGATGTTCTCCCTGACCGATCTGGCTTATGTTATTCCCGAATTGTGGGGGATGAACGAACCAATTATGTTTTCGGGAGGAGTACAAGGATCGTTGAGCAATTTGAAATTCAGGAAAGTCAATTTTAAAATCGGGAAAGAGACACAGTTTAATGCAGACCTTGAGTTAAAAGGGTTGCCTGATTGGAACAACACGTTTATCTTCCTCAAGTTGTCGAACAATACCTTTAATTTTAACGACCTTGCGGCGATCCGTCTGCCCGACACTTCACCAAAGCGGTATCTGAAAATTCCTGATAAGTTGCTCAACGATGTTAAGCTGACCTATCAGGGAAATCTTACAGGTTTTCCGTCGGACTTTGTCGCTTATGGAACCTTGGGTGGCAATCTCGGTAAATTGTCAACTGATATTGCCATCCGTCCGAAAGGCAAGGGGGTAATCGATTTTAAAGGTAATGTTAAAGCCCTTTCTTTTCAGGCCGGGAAATTATTGGATTATGATCCAATCGGACCAGTATCACTCGACATAAAAATAAATGGGTCCCGCTCCGGGAACAATAAATTCGATGCTTTGATTTCAGGGAAAATTGATAGTATCTATTTCAACAATTACCGTATTGATTCGATCTATGTGGATGGCAAGGCACGTGACCGCAGTTTTGAAGGTGAACTGAAAGTGAAAGATGAAAACCTTAAAATGAGTTTTGCAGGTAAAGCTGATTTTGAAAGCGATATCCCTGAATTTAACTTTACATCAGAAATTGAAAAGGCAAATCTGGTTATACTCGGACTTGAAAAGGATAAAAAAGTTTCAGAAGTTGCCCTAAAATTAAGTGCCGATTTTACGGGTGACCATATAGACAATGTAAACGGGCAAATAGACCTTAAGGACTTCAGTTTTAAGAGGGACACTAATTTGTTGGTTATCAAGAATTTGAAGTTAAATACATTCAACAGTACTGAAAAAAACAACATCACCCTAAGGTCGGATGTAGCCGACGCTACCATTTACGGAAAATATGTCTTCGGTGAATTTGACCTTACATTCAGGGATTACCTGCATTATTTTCTTCCTTCCGCGAAGTTGCCTTTTTCTGACCGTGAATCGACTGGCAAAAATGCTTTTCAATATGATATCCGTATTAAAAAGGCGGAAGAGTTGGGAAGATTTTTTGTGCCTGGATTGGTGATCAAATCACCTGTTGTACTTTCGGGAACGATCGATTCGGACAAAAAGATTTTAACGCTGGAAGGTAATGTAAATGAGATAAATATAAATAAGAACACGATTTCAGGGCTGAGTTTGAATTCCAGGAATGTTGGAAATAAATGGTCTTTCAGGATCGGTATTCAAAATGCCCTGATGGGAGGGAGTCTTCAGGTTGAAAACTTTTCACTGAACAATACCCTGGCAAACGATAGTCTCAACACTGCTATCACCTGGAACAATACTAGAGTTCCTACGTATTGTGGTAAGGTTGACTTGCTGGGTGTTTTCTCGATGGACAATGCGGGCAATAATCTTGCTGATTTTTATCTTAACCCATCGAAGATTTGGGTATCCGACTCTTTGTGGCAAATCGAAAGGAGCCATCTGCACCTCGACTCAACCTCTATTTCGATCGACAATTTCAAGATCCATCATAATAAAGAGCAATTCAGCATTTTTGGTAAAGTTACCGACAACACATCCGACAAAATAAACGTTGCTTTTCAAGGCGTACAAGTGAACATTCTCGATTTGTTGCTAGGCGAAGACATTGGCATTGATGGTGAACTGAATGGAACTGCCTCATTGGCAGATCCCTACCATTCTTTCTATCTGACAAGTCAATTGAAACTATCTGACTTCACCTATCTTGACGAGAACTTTGGGGATATTTTACTCGACAACTTTTGGGATCAGGCGAAAGGCCGTTTGAATACAACTTTGCAACTTGTAAAAGATACAAAAGTTGGATTTGAGCTGAAAGGTTATTACGATCCCAGAAGCGACAGCCTTGATTACAAGACCTCATTCAGGGATTATCCCCTCAAATCGTTGCTTCCCATTCTAAGCAGCTTTGCAAATAAAGTGGAAGGTCAGGGAAATGGTCAGGTGAGCATTACCGGGAAATTATCCGAACCAAAATTCAACGGCAATGTGGCTGTCTCCAATGTTAAAGTAGGAATTGATTATACAAAGGTTGTGTATGCATTAAACGATACGGTAAGGTTTTCAGGCGACTCGATAAATTTTAAAAACATTACTGTAACCGATATTGAAAACAACAAGGCAAAATTCAATGGGACCATTACGCAAAACCTGTTCAGCCACATGACCTATAACCTGATTGCCACGACGAACAACTTAATTGCCTTGAACACAACAAATAACGACAATAACCTGTTTTACGGACTTGCCCATGCAGGTGGCATCATTAAGATTTCTGGAAAAGTTGCGGATATTAAATTGGACTTATCGCTAACAACCAAACCCGGGACGCAGATAAACGTACCTCTCGAAAATCCCGAATCGGTCAGCGAATACGACTTTATCCGGTTTGTAAACCCTGATACTTTAAATCAAAAACCCCGGATCGTTGAGAGAATAGACAATTCAGATGGGTTTGAAATGAACCTTGACGTTACGGCCACACCTGATGCCAAAGTACAATTGATCTTTAACTCCACTGTGGGCGATGCAATTTACGGATATGGATCTGGAGACCTGAAATTTATCTATGACAAGGAGGGGAATTTCTTTATTTATGGTGATTATATTATTGATAAAGGGGATTATATGTTTACACTTCAAAACGTATTGGTCAGGAAGTTCCACATTGAGCAGGGAGGGCTTATTTCGTGGAATGGGGATCCATATGGTGCAATTGTGGACCTCAATGCGGTTTATACCATCAAAGCACCTGTTAATTACCTGCTGTTGAATAGCAATCAAAATGACAATTCACGCAGGTTGCCTGTGGAGTGTAAGATCATACTTTCAAAAAAATTGTTGAACCCGGCTGTCAAATTTGACATCAATTTCCCTACAGCCGATGAGCGGACAAAAGATGAATTGCAGCAATTTATTAGTACACAGGATGATATAAACCGGCAAATGGTTTCCTTGCTCGTCATGGGCCAATTCTTCACGCCAGAATATATGCGCGGACGGCAGGATTTTCAGACCAATGCAGGAAATCTTGTCGGATCGACAACGTCAGATATCCTCTCAAACCAACTTTCCAACTGGCTTTCGCAGATCAGCAACGATTTCGATATCGGCTTTAATTATCGTCCGGGTGACCAGGTGAATACCAACCAGATGGAACTTGCATTGAGTACCCAGATCCTCAATGACCGTGTAACGATCAACGGCAACATTGGGAACAACAGCAATTTACAGAAAAACACCAACAATCCGGTTGTTGGGGAAGTTGAGTTGTTTATAAAGCTCAATAAATCGGGCAAATTGCAATTGAAAGCCTACAATCGTGCCAACGACGACCTTATTTACGATACTTCCTTATACAAACAAGGTATCGGACTTTCCTATAGGGAGGAGTTTGACACTCTGGGTGAGCTTTTTAGCCACTATCGTACGAAAAAAGCTACGAGGAATATCCCTTTAAGACAGGATTCCCTAAAGCAACAAAATGTACAGTAAACCAATCATGATGGATTTCCGCTTGATTTGTCTATTTTTGCAGTCGACATTTTGACTTTGCGGGACATATAAAAAAAGGTTTCGCGCAAAGCCCGCCAAGTACGCAAAGGTTTTCGTAAACAAGACTTTGCGTAACCTTGCGAACTTTGCGAGACATAAAAAACAAAATTTTCTCGCAAAGCCCGCCAAGTACGCAAAGGTTTTCGTAAACAAGACTTTGCGTAACTTTGCGAACTTTGTAAGACAAAAAAAACAAATTTTCTCGCAAAGCCCGCCAAGACCGCAAAGGTTTTAATAAACAAGACTTTGCGTAACCTTGCGAACTTTGCGAGACATAAAAAACAAAATCCTCGCGCAAAGCACGCCAAGACCGCAAAGGATTCACAATTATTTTGTTATGACATTGACCGATAGCCAGAGAACAGGATTATTGTTGACTGTATTGTTTCATACGGCCATATTGCTTTTGTTGCTATTCATGGGAATTGTCGCCCCAAGTATAACACCACAGGAGGAAGGGTTGCTTGTTGATTTCGGGAATTCTCTGACCGGACTTGGAGAGGAAGAGCCAACTGCTGTCCAGGGGGAAGCTGCTGCCGTCAAAAAGATCGCTGAACCAGCCATTGAACCGGTCAGTAAACCAAAGGTAAAAAAAGGGGTTGATGCTTCTGCGGATGAAGACCTTGTGACACAGGACATGGAAAAATCAGTTGCCATTGTCACAGCCGCCAGGAAAAAAGCAATCGATGAAAAAAAGATCAAACTTGACAATGAACGGAGAGTAAAAGAACTTGAGGATAAGCGCCTAAGGAAAGAATTAATCGCAAAGCAACAGCAGGAAGCGGAAGAAAAAAGGGTACAGGTCCTTAAGGACAAAAAGATCGGCGATATCAACTCGCGGGTTAAAAACGCTTTTGGTGGAGGCAAAACCGACAATGGTTCACTAAGTACAAGTCAGGGAAATACCTATGGGGATGGCAACCAGGGAAGCCCCAACGGACAGCCTGGAGTGAACCGGTATGGCGATGGTGGTGGTAATGGGGATAACGGTATATCATTCAGTCTGTCAGGACGTACAAAACTATCATTGCCCAAACCCTCATTTCCGGGGAACGAATCGGGAACAGTTGTCGTTGAAGTAACAGTCGATAAAAATGGGAAGGTCACCAAAGCCTCCCCTGGGATAAAAGGGTCGAATACCGTCGATCCAGACCTGCTCGAAGCGGCCAGAAAAGCAGCCCTCTTAGCAAAATTCAATGCCGACAGCAAAGCTGCGGCGTTCCAGAGGGGGACGATAACGTATCACTTTATAATTCAGTAAGTTAATCTATTATTTTGATTTTGAAAGGTTTTTACAGTACCTAAAACCAATAGAGTACATTCAAATTAGGACTAAATACTTAATGACTAATTTCAGCATGTTGTTTGGCGACTTTGTGTTGTGAAACTGAAAGATCTGTTTTTAATTCATAGGGTCGGTTGAATGATTCCTGGGATAAGCAAAAGTAGGAAGAAAGGGTTCGGATAATTTCTTTGGATAATCCTTTTTTGTAATTCAATATGTCAGAAACCAATCCTTTGCTCACACCTAAGATTTCGGCCAAGTCTTTTGATTTCAGTTTATGGTCAATCAGTAACGAATGGAGCAATTCTATAGGATTTACATCTTCAAATGAGTTATGTTCTTCATCCCATTTCTCAATCAAAAAGGTAAGAAGCTCAATTTTATCTTGTTCGGTATTATTCAGAGCCTCTTCCAACCTTGCGCAATATTCCAGATACTGGTTTTCCGACTTAATAATCTTATATTTCAATGTTTCCATAACTTTATCCTTAATAAATATTGATGGTGTATTGATGATTTTTCCCGCATAGTTCATCATATTCTTTATGGATTCCGATCCAACAAACGAATAAATGAACAAGTCTGTTGCCAAAATAATATTTGCATATCATCCTGTAATTATTCCCTCCGATATCAAACACTATTCTGTTCGTTCCATTCCCCAAAAAATCCGCAGAACCGAAGGTCTTTTTTATGTCAGAAGGCTGATTCCAATCAACAAACTTTACTTTAGTTAACCAAGTAAGGAGTGAACTTCGACTCCTTGGATTTTCGGCAAAATACCTTTCGATATTTAGTTTCTTTACTAGATGAATTTTCATACAAAGATAGGTTTAAACTCGTAATTAGTTCACAATATGTGAACATTTATTAATCACAAATATAAGGATAAAATCGGTTATCAAGAATGCACACCTTCAAATTGACCAAGATTGCCCCTAAATGAACTTTCTTCTGAAATTAATTTACTATAATCACTTCATAACCAATAGTATTAGTGTTTCCATTTTATACCTTACCATCCTGATTTTAAAAAAGTTCTTGAACTACCGTAAATTTTTCATAAAAAACTTGCAATTAATAATTCCTTTTCCCTACTTTGTTTATTAATGAACAAAAATCCAATTCGAAAAAATTAAATACAACTTTATGGGTGATTAACAAGAAATTGTAGTAAGAAATATTAAATATAGCGTTTAGCAGAAATCTGTTGTTGAAACCGTCCAAAAATTTTATGCAAACAGGAATAAGCAAAAACGCCACGTGAAAGCGTGGTCGTTGCTTTACTTGTTTGCAGGGTTCTTGGACGGACCTCAACAGCAGTGGCAATTTGACCACGCTGTTTTTTTGTGTCCAAAAATCAGAAAATTAAAATCAGACCGGAATATGCTGAGTTTATTGACGGATTGAATATGAATGAAATACCATCAAAATATCGGTGGAGACCAGAAACCACTTCAAAAACGGGGCGAAACCGAAAAGCCTAATGAGTAGGACAAAAATTAATCAATTTAGTCATGAAAACACTATTTGTATTAAATGTGATCTCAGGAGCTCATATTTTGATCTTCTTCTCTTTAATTTTAGCTACATACTTATTAATTAAGTATTTAAATAAAGGATTCAAAAAAAAATAAGAAGTTAAACCTATGAACTTAGAAGAACATTCATCCGCTTCAAAGGATTGCCAATTCCTTTACATTCCAATTAGCCGATTAGTGATCATGAGTATCCTAACCGGTGGTCTATATCAAGCTTATTGGATGTACAAAAACTGGAAATATATAAAAGAAAGGGACAAAATGGACATTAAACCATTCTGGCTGAGTGTTTTTGGGATTTTTTTCATCCACAAACTTTTTAAAATTATTCAAGATAGTTTGACAAATACAACTTTCTTCGCAGACTATTATTCGGCAGAACCATTGGCAACTGTTTGGGTAGTGCTTAACGTTTTGGGATCGATATTAAGCCGGTCTAATGATGTTTTTATAAATATTATTGGCGGATTACTTTCAATGTTTACATTTTTAATTCTGGAGTCTGTACAGAAGTATATTAATATTCTGAATCAATCAATTGAACCGAAGCCCAAATATCATAAATGGAGCATTGGACATTTTGTCTGTCTCTTTTTGGGCTTACTTATTTGGTCTCTTAGTATTTATGGAATTGCATTCACCGTAAAATCATAACACGTACATTAATTGGTTGTTATAAAATATTCTGTAATCATGAATTTAAGCTATACCCTCCTTTTAAAAAGTGGTATAGCTTTCTGTTGATTGCTAAATGGTTTTTCACCCCAGCAAAACCAAAAACCAAACCAGGTTCTGCTACAACCACAAAAATATGAAGCTTTTCCCAGTTAACCTATCATGGTAATCAGAAATAGTGTAACTTGAAGGTACTAACCATAAGCCGGAATTTGCCGATTTAAAGTCAAGTTTATGTTCTGCAATCAGAAATATCAAATCTTTATAAAAATCCAGATCAATATCAAATAGTTTGACTATATTTACGGCTAATAGTATTAATATCCGTAATATAAGTTATAATTGACAAAACGATCAGAAATATTAAAAATATTTGGGCAGAAAGGAGGTATTGTAAAACTCAATGAGGTCACAAAACTGGGGATAAATAAATACCATCTGCTAAAGCTAATAGAAATAGGGGAGGTTGAAAGAATCCATCATGGCTTTTATAAGCTAATTAATTGTCAATTAAATGATTATGTGGAGAATAAAAAATATGTTCCATCTGGCATTATTTGCCTTTATTCGGCTTGGAATTATTATGGACTGACAACTTATATACCACACGAATTCCATATAGCGATTGAGAAAAAATCAAAAATCAGATTACCGGATTTTCCACCGATCAAGCTTTATTATTGGTCCAAATCAATTTTGCCAATTGGTAAGTCAACCATTGAAATGGAAAATAGCCTGGTCGATATATATGATCTGGAGAAATCGGTCTGCGATGCTGTTAAATTTAGGAACAAAGTTGGTAAGGATATCTTAAATGAAGTATTAAATGAATATTTGAAACGTAAAGACCGAAATCTTGAGAAATTGATCCAATACGCAAAACTACTAAGAGTTGAAAAAGCTTTAAAGGATTATTTAGACGTTTTACTATGAGCAATTTAGCAAAATCAATAAGGGCAAAACATTAGCATGTGTCGAAAAAGGTGAATTTATGTTATTCCAATCCTTTATTTTGGTTGAATCAATTTCCACCAAAATGTCATAACTTTGCAATGTTAATTGGTTTGATATGAAATTTGTTGATATAAAGAACGATATCGCTTTCCGAAAGATTTTTGGGAACGAAAACAAGAAGGAGATACTGATCTCCTTTCTGAATGCAGTGCTTGAATTACCGGAAGGCAAACGGATTAATCGAACAGAAATAAAAAATCCTTTTCAATTACCTGAAATACATGGCTTAAAAAGTTCAATCCTTGACGTTCGGGTTATGGATGAACGGGGAATATCGTACATTGTTGAGATGCAGGTAGAAGAACCCGATGGTTTCGACAAACGGGTCCAGTTTTACACTTCCAAACAGTATTCATCGCAGATCGACATTGGTGAAGATTACCCAAAATTAAACCAGGTAATTTTTATCGGTATCTTGAATTTTGATTTTTTTGAAGGAACTGATTATTTGACCAATCATCAGATCATCAATACGAAAACAGGTCTTCAGGAATTAAAGGACATTGAATTCAATTTCATCGAACTGCTTAAATTTAACAAGGAACTGAACGAAATCGAAACTCTGATTGAAAAATGGGTTTACTTCATCAAAAAATCACCTAACCTTGATGTTATACCAGAAAATATTAATGATGAAGGTTTAAAACTTGCTTACCAAGGTGCTGAAAAATACAATTGGACGAAGGAAGAATTAATGGCTTACGATTATGCTTCGATGCGAAAAGCCGATGAAAGTTCAAAAACAAAACGGGCGGTAGAAAAAGCTGTAAAAAAGGCTGTTGGTGAGGCTGTTGGTATGGCAATGGAACAAAAAACAAAAGAGTTTGTGGTAAATTGTTACAAAGAAGGATTATCCATTCCCACAATAGCAAAATTATCAATCCTGACTATTGATCAAGTTGAGTCGATTATACAATCTATTGATAATTAATTTTTACTATCTTTATCCAAATTAATTTAGGATTTGGGAAAGTCATCCAGATTACAAGAAACTCTTGAAATACTTCTCATAAACCTCCATGTTCCGTTCAAGGAGCTCCACCGAAAATTGATAAGCCTTCTGGTTGTCCTGGGCTTCAACAGCATCATAGATAGCTTGTTGCAAACGGAGCGTATATTCCTTCTCACCTTCCACATTGGCATAGATCAGGTTTCGCATTCGTGGAAGCAACGAATAAATAGGCTCCATGCTGATAATGATAATCGGATTCCCAGTAGCTTTGGATAGGTTCATGTGGAAACGGTTGATCATATCGACTTCCAACTGGGTATTGTCGGGATCGCATTTGACCAGATCAACAAGGTTCTCTTTCAGTAATTTAAGGTCTTCATCGGTGCGGTTGCGCGAAGCAAGTCGTGCAATTTCAGGCTCGAACAATCTCCTGACTTCAATGATCTGCTGGATCAGGTTCGAATCAAACTTTAGGTCATAATAAAGGTTGAGCGAATTGATGGCATCTTCGATCTTTATTTCGGAGACGATCATCCCGCTCCCTTTACGGATTACGATCAATCCACGGGCACTTAATCTGCGCAAGGCTTCCCTTAAGGCAGTCCGGCTAACGGCAAAGCTCTCGCACAACTCTTTCTCTGAAGGAAGTTTTGCACCGGCGACCAATTTCTTCTGACGGATCGCTTCCTCTATCTTGCGTTCTATTTTTTGGCTAAGTGTTTGACTAATACGTATTTTGCCGAATAATTCGTCCATTTGGTTAATTTTCACTAGTTTGTAATCAAAAATACTTAAATTTTCCATCAAGTTACGAGATGGCGATTCGGAACAACCCATTCGTTGGAATAAACGACGGCCTTACCTTACCGCCCTTATCCAGTCAAGGATCCCTTTGCGGATCTTTTTGGCTACCAATTTTTGGAAGTGTGGATCAATGATCTTTTTTTCATCTTCCACATTGCTTAGGAAGGCAACCTCAACCAGACAGTTTGGATAATCGGTTGGACCGTTCAAAGCAAAATTAAAACTCCCCACATCGCCAAATTCCTTGAGCCCAAGTTCTAACAAACGGTTCAGGATCGATACCGTAAGAGGTTTGAAACCAATGTAGCGGTAATAAGTACTTGTACCACCAACAGTCAGGTTATCAGAGGCATTGTTGTGAATGCTGATCAAGAGGTCAGGACTTTCAGCATGCAACATCAATGTGCGGTCTACCATTGAGAGTTCCTCATCAGCCTTACGGGTCATGAAAACATCTGCGCCCCTTAGTTTTAAGCGTTTTTCCAACTGTTTGGCAATTTGGAGGTTACAATCCTTCTCGTTTACATTTGTTTTAAGTCCTGCTGCACCGCTGTTCGATCCGCCGTGACCAGCATCAACAGCTATTTTCAAATGTCGGAGATCAAGCTGTTTTGGTTGCTGCTTTATTTTGATAACCAGGGTCTTATTCTTATAGTAAATAGAATATCCCCAATGTTGCTGATGATTCAGTTCAATTGTCACCCGGAAAACATCATCTTCAGTTTGCTCGTGATAAACATTTTTGACCTCTCTTGCCGATTTAAGCTGGGTTATCCAGTTGGTATTTCCCGTTGCCCCAAAAATATCGACCACTAATTTGGCTGGATTGATTAATTGGACACTTTTAAAGGGAAGTCGTTCATCAAGATAGATGTTGACGTAATCAAATTTCTCATCACCTGAAACTTTCCATGAGGAGGTAAGATCGTAGTTTGGTTTTCTATAATCTTTTATAAATGCGATATTTTCCTTGGGAATAAATGCCTTGTGATTCGCTGAAAGTTGTACGATATAATCATCTTTCAGGCTGTCAACAACTTGCATCACTATAGCCGTATCCAGGTAGGTCATTTTTGCCCCACCGAGCCTGTCTGTTCCCGGACCATACTTCAGATAGGGCAATAGCCCTTTGGATATTCCGGGAATGGGGACCTCCTGCTTTTTTATGGAAATACTGTCTTTTTGGGCTGACGAATTTGAAAAATACAATGAACCAATGAACAGTAAAATTACCCTGAATACAACTGATCGTACCGGCATCCTGAAAACATTGGGTGGGTTCATTTCTAAAGTATTGATATTTAATTATATAAAAATTAGTCTTGCAACTTAGGTCAAAATAAAGGCCATCATTTCATTGACAGCCCTTATTTAATCCTTCGAATCTTATCGTTTTAAACCATGCCAGGCCGCTTGATGTACTTCGATTCGGTCCTTGGTATCACTTCACCCGAAAAACGTTTTGCTGGCCCTTTAACCGGAGTGATAATCACATCGGCATAGTTGCCCCCTTTTTTCAGGAAAATCTCAACCTTGGCTGTAAGAAGCGAACCTTTGAGCTGCATTTCGATCTTGACATTCTCTTTTTTATCGACAGTCTGTTTATAATCCGACACGTTCATCCGGTGTGTGGAGTTATCGCCAGTCAGGAAAGTACCTTGCAGGAAGGCAAAGTCCTTTTCATACGACGCGAAAATCCCCATGTCTGTATTTGTCTGAAGGGTGTTGTCCTTGGGATCTTCGTATGTATCAACCACAATGACAAAGTCCTTTGCATCAATAGCTGCAACAGCCTTATCAAATTGCGCCTTGGCTGCAGCTTCTTTTTCAGCTTTCTTATTCTGTGCAACGCAAACCGCCGTCAGGGCAAAAAATATCCCTAAAAGTAATATTAACTTCCTCATTCTTAACTAATTTAGAGCCACAGTACTTAACCTGATGGCTTGTGTGGCATAATTTGTCCCAACTTTTCCGTTCATGTGAAAGATGTAATTTCTCCCTTTTCCGAGCGAAAATGCAGTTGCGGTCCAATCTGTCAAGGCACCCGTTGAAGTCGGATAGTATTTGAGAAGGTTCCCTGCATCATCATAAACCACAAATACCATCCCGGTCTCAGTCCCTGACCAGGGAGGTGATCCCTTAACTAATTTATATGGAACAAGTGCCGAGGCTGTTTTAAAGTCGCAGGTGGCGATATTGATATAGACATAAGGGCTTGCAGTCGTGCCGGCGCCACGTCTTCCTTTCAGAGTAAGCTTACCATAGGGTGTCACCCCATCTGTTTTGTAAAGCAGGTTCACAAATTGAATGTTTGCTACAGTGTCCAACCATGCATCGCTTGATGGAAAAATATCCACATCCTTAAGTACATACGGAGCATCTGTCAAACTGTGGACAAAAACAGAATATTTTCCGCTGGCGACCGTAAAGCTGTTGCTGTATTGGGCAACGTCTTTTGTTGTTCCTGTAAAGGTGCTGACTTTGACAGTCCCTTGTGGCACGACATGATATTTTGCGGCACTGTTTGGGAAGATACTACCCAATGTTGTTGATACCTCGGATACCATAACATCGTTGTATTTGAGCCGTGTGATGTTTAGCGCAGTACTTGAAACGAGCGGAAGGTCATAAACCAAACGTACTTCTGCTGATTGTGCCGGGTCGATATCGGTACTTCCAAAAGTAATCACATTCGTTTTGCACGATGCAAGCAGAAAAACCATCAAAATGGATACTAATGCGAGTATTGTTTTCATTATCAGTTATTTAAAATTAAGTATTAATTACCGGGTGTCGTAAACCAAGGCATTGAGCATTGATAGTTTTCAGCATCACCTGCAATTGGAAGCAGTTTCTTTAAGGATGGAAGGTTCCACATGTACTCTGAATTGTAACGTGGGCGAAGGCGGTAGCAAGGCGACCCTAGATTGGTTGTGGCGAACTTTGTCCTTCTGTCTATGACATCAGCCGCCGGTAGGAAGAATCCCTTGTAAACCCTGTCAGGGTTAGAATCGGCCTTATGGTAAACCACTTCTGTGGTCCAGGATGTTCCTGTAACTGGCACACCGCCTGTACCAAGAACAAGATCATAATGGTAACGACGCATATCGTTCCAGGTATCAAGGCTCCATGGGAATAGGGCCACATACTTCTGCATCATGATATGTGATAGGGTAAAGTCGGCGAGTGGCATCGCGTTGACAAACTTACTGTTCAGATAGTCAGTAGCCAATTCTGTGAACCTTGCCGAAGTGATCTTGTCGCCTATTACCGATGTTTGCTTGTTCGTACTGTTTTTTACCAATGTTGCAGGAACAATCATCCTTTTGACAAAATCCATATGGCCTGCCACTGCAATTTTGAACGCTGCTAATGATTCGGCTTTCAGACCTTTCAAAAACAGTGCTTCCGCTTTAATAAACTGAATTTCAGCAAAGCTCGAAAGCGGCCATGGGGCATCGTCTTTGTAAAGCCACCTACCTGTTCCTGATGTGGTGACAGTTGGGGATGAGGTTAATCCCCATAAATTGCAGGCTGGTGCATTCGACATTTTAGTCCCAACAAATTTATAGGTTCCCAATTTAATATTGGCTGGAGTTACCTGCATGGTATCGGCAGTGCCCAATAAAAGGATAGCCCTTGGATCGAGTGTTGCTGCATCGGTGACATTCTGATAAGCACTTAAACCTTCAACTGCACCTGAACTGTTGTAATTTGGAATCGTCCCTGTCAATACCTGGGTAATGTAATCCGATTGGGTAAAAGAATTTGCAAGGTTGGCCCTTAATACCCCATAGAAATTGGAGGTTGTCGAAACACCGGTTGCCTGGAATGTCAAGGATGGATCATCGGCGGCACTTACGAACGATTTGTCGGCGCATATAACGGCAGAATCGAGGTAGGCTACGTTTTTCTTCGACATCGCGATATAGTTCCTTGCAAGAACTGCATAGGCAAATTTCTTCCATTTTGCCCCGTCCCCTTTATAAACCAGGTCTGCTGTCGCAATCGATGTCGGATAGACTGTATTGTCTGTTTTTTCCAGTTCAACAATTGCCTGCCTTGCCCAGGTACGGACCATGGAAAATGCATAATCCTGAGTATCATAGTTATGGGAAAGAAGGCCGGCAACATAAGCATCTTTAACAGGAAGGTCACCATGTAAGGAGGCCAAAATATGCCATGAGTATGCTTTTATGGTCAAACCAATTCCTGCCAGTTTAAACTGTCCCAGGCTCCGGCCATCGTTGATGATGTTTTCGAGGTTCATTCCCTGGAGCCAGTACGACATCCTCCAGCACTCGCCACCAGCATCACTGCCAGCAAAATAACTGTGTGAAACTCCATATGTAGAAACATAGGTCGAGTTACCGCTAAAGTATTCAACCATTGGGGCTACTGCCCTAAGGTCATAGGCTATTCCCTCGTAGGAGGCAAGGACCGGTCCCAAACGGAGGATCGGGTTAACCCAGTCGGGAGAATCGACATTCTTATTAACATCCAGCCAGGTTTTTGTACAAGAACTAAAACCGATTACCAGAAGTAGGACTAAGGATATTGTTAATTTTCTCATCTCTTTAATTAATTAAAAGGTTACACTTAAGCCAAATGATACTCTTCTGGGAGCTGCTATGGACATCATATCAAAACCGGTACCACCAGTTCCACCAAGTGCTGCCGAGTTGGAGTTGCCTACAACATCAATTCCTGAATAGTTGGTCCACACAAATAAGTCGCTACCAGCTGTAAATAGGGTTACAGCTGAAACTGTCTTGTTTGTAATCTTGGCCAGCCAATCCCGATTCAGGGAATACGAAAGCCTTAGTTCGGCCAGTTTCAGGTATTTGATATCCTGTTCAATCCAATCAGGATCCTGACCTGAATAACCATATTGAAGGTCACCCATTTTTACACCGATTGAATTGACAGTCGGTGTAGCCGTATTCTCATAGGTATCTTTAAGTACACCGTCAAAAACAACAGGTCCAGCTTCTCTTTGTACGACTGACTCCTGGCTGTATCCGTATTGTTGCATGTAACGCTTAGTCCCGTTCACAACGGTTGCACCCAAACGGCCATCAAGCAATGCTGTCAACGAAATATCTTTGTATTTTACAGAAGCATTGAAACCAAACAACAATTTAGGTTCACGATCGGCCAGGTAACTCCATGTACCAGATGCCAACGGCAACCCGGTTGAAGGATCGATCAATACCTTGCCCTCATTGTTTCTTTGGTAATCCAAACCAGTTAATGCGGTAATCGGTGACCCAACGGTAATTCCATTCCTGATATTACCTGAGACCCATGTATAAGCGTTGTAGTATTCCGTTACGTTTTTAGGAAGTGATTCAACGTTGCTCCAGTTTTTGGTTAAATTAATTCCTGCGTTTACAACCCATTTCCGGTTTTTGATGATATCACCATCCAACCGTAACTCAACACCGCTGGTTTTAAACGAGCCAACGTTCATATTGTTCAAAACAAAGCCGGTAGCATAACTCATGCGGAAACCTGTTATGATCTGATCTTTTGAAAATGTATTGTAATAGGCGAAATCGACATTCAGCCTGTTCCTGAAAAGCCTTGCCTCAACCCCGGTTTCCCATGATGTGTTCATTTCTGGACGAAGGTTCGGGTTCGGTCCTGTAAAACCATAACGGTATCCGCCATAGGATGTCGCTGCAGCTTCAAGGGCTGGATAGATTGAGAGTGGGGGTGCATCTTTACCAACCTGGGTAACTGAACCCCTCAGCTTGATGTAGCTGAATGTCTCGGAATGGGCTTTAAAGAATGGGAGTTCAGTTAAGATGAAACTTGCATCAACTGCAGGGTAAAAATAGCTGTTGTTGTTTACAGGCAAAGTGGAAGACCAGTCGTTACGTCCACGAAGTGTAAGGAATGCAAGGTTGTTGTACGAAAATTCAAACGAACCGGAAATAGCCTGGAGGCGCCTCATTTGTGTCCTCGTGCTATTGATCAAAGTAGTGATGTCGCAGTTGTTAATTGACTGAAAATCAGGAACCATAAATTTTTCACCATGAACAGCCAAAGTTTTTGATCCCTGTTCAAGCTGGTGATAACCAATCTGGGCCGACGCATTAAACTTGCCAAATTCCTTTTTATAGGTAGAAATAACGTTGATCGTAGGATTCGATTCGTTGACTTTTGCCTGGTCATATGACCCTGTTCCGGTAGCTGTTGAAGACCATTGTGGGTGGCGCACAATTACCATAGTTGTGGAGCTTACGTCGTAACCCACCTGTGCACGGATAAGCAAATCCTTAACAGGGGTCAGATTGACGACCATATTCGAAATGAAACGCTGGGTCTCATCCTGATTTTTGTTTTTGTACAAATCAAAATAGGGATTTAAAATATCCACATCCGCATATCTGTCTGGATATCTGATATTTCCATCGGCTTTAAGATATACCCTCATATCGTCGGTCAAAGGCCAGTTCATCGCACGGTACAAAACACCTCCTGTGCCCCTGTCAACCTTTGTATTGGAAACATTGGCATAAGTTAAGGATGCCTCAATGTTCATCCAATTTGAGAGCTTTGCTGTTCCTGCTGCCGAAAGATTGTCACGATTATAGTTGGTCGTCGCAACGACCCCTGTCTGCCGTGTTGTGCTTGCGGATGCACGAAAGGTCATTGCCTCATTTCCAGCTTCAAAAGACAAGTTGTGCTTTTGACTGACCCCCGTTTGGAACATGTTCCCAAGGTTGTCGTAGAGTTTTGTGCCAGCCGGATAAGCTGCCCCAAAGTGCCTTGAGGTATAATAATTGGTATTGCCATACATCCCGTTGTCATACTTTGTCTGGATCTCGGGGTATTGATAAGCCTGATCCAAACTGATTGAATTACTGTATCTTACAACGCCCCTTCCGGATTTCCCTTTTTTGGTCGTGATAATGATCGCCCCGTTTGAAGCATCGCTACCATAAAGGGCTGCGGCTGCTGCACCCTTCAGGACTGTCATGCTTTCGATGTCCTCGGAGTTAAAATCCGAAGCACGGTTGGCAAAGTCAAGCTGGGCTGTACCTACAACTGGATCTGCACCTGCTTTGGATGCAAGACCTCCGATCGGGTTAAAAGTGGTGTTGCTCACCGGAATCCCATCAATAACCATCAGTGGCTGATTATTACCAGAAATTGAGGTTGCGCCACGTATAATAATGGAACTTGAAGACCCTGGGGTACCTCCTGAATTGGAAATCTGGATACCTGCAACACGGCCCTGGAGCGAATTGACGAAGTTTTCACGGCCCGATTCGGCAATATCTGCACCCTTAACCGTTTGGGTGGAAGCACCAATCGCACGGGTGGGCCTCTTGATACCAAACTCAGCAGTTACAAGGGCTTCTTCCAAAACGATATTGGCCACTTCAAGTTTAACGTTGATCACAGTGGAAGTGCCAACGGCGATTTCCTGTGGCTTGAAGCCCATGGAAGAGATGACCAGTACCTGCTTGGGTGTTGCCTTGATTGAATAATTACCTGCTGCATCTGTAACAGCTCCGGTTGTAGTACCCTTTACAATCACTACGACTCCTGGCAGGGATTCATTCGTTGAGGCATCCGAAACCCGGCCTGTAATTGTAGCTGTCTGGGCGAATAAGAATTGGGATGTGAAGATCCCTATTCCTGTCAACAATAATAGCAAGATTTTTTTCATTTCATTTGAATTTTTGTTTTAGAAATTTATATTTCATTGCACATTGAAATCTGCTGAACTCATCTCCTATTTGCAGGTCATTACAAATATTAATAAAGGTTTACAAATTTTCACTAAAAGTAGATAATTGATTTGTATGTTGTATTACATCTTTTATTTTTTTTCAATTAAATAGAATAATTCTATTTAACCGATAAAATTAAATATTCAAATATATGTTTAAATAATCATTTATATTATTAGAATTCAGATGTATATGTGATATATAGTTTGGATTTTGTCTTAATTTAACTCGACCAAAAATATGTGCTAGTTTGTTGCACTCGTTTTTATTGAAATGATCTTTTGTAATACATCTATTTAAAATTCTTTAATGAAAGCTGTGAAATTCGGAAGTTTGTTCGATAGGATCAAAAAAATCCGTTCTTTGATCCGAATATATAAAGTAATTACTACTTTTATTGCCAGAATTCAAACTTTTGGGCGACTAACTATATATTTCTATTAATTCTATGTATTTCAACTTATTTCTTTTCTTATGAAAATCAGACAAAAACTAATGATCTTGTTATTAGCATTTTCCGTTTTATTTGCATTTTCCGGTAATTCATCTGCACAGTTAAAACCGCGAAAGGATTATCCGATTCAACCAGTGAGCTTTACCAAGGTTAAACTCACCGACCATTTCTGGGCCCCGCGCATCGAATTGAACCAAAAAGTGACAATCCCAATTGCGATAGACCAGTGTTATAAAACAGGAAGGGTCGAGAATTTTAAAATTGCCGCCAAACTGACCAAAGGGAAATTCCAATCGGAATATCCATTCGATGATTCGGACCTATACAAGATTATTGAAGGGGCAAGTTATTCATTACAAACGAATTATGATAGGAAACTGGAGGGAAGGATCGATACATTGATCTCCTATATTGCTGGTGCCCAGGAACCAGATGGCTATTTATACACTAACCGGACTATCGACTCGCTGCACATGCACCCATGGGTTGGTAAAAAAAGGTGGGAGAAGGATCCTGAACTGAGCCACGAGCTTTACAATCTGGGCCACCTTTATGAAGCAGCCTATGCCCATTTTCTCGCAACTGGGAAACGCACCCTACTTGATGTGGCAATAAAAAGTGCCAATCTGGTTGACCACGATTTTGGTCCAGGCAAATTGTCCTACTATCCTGGACATCAGGTGATCGAGATGGGTTTATCCAAACTCTACAGGATTACCGGTGAAGAACGTTATCTGAAGCTGGCCAAATTCTTTCTCGACTGCCGCAAGGGGGGAAGTGAATACAATCAGGCACATATACCTGTTGTACAGCAGGATAAAATTGTCGGACATGCAGTTAGGGCAACCTATATGTATGCTGGTATGGCTGATGTTTCAGCTTTAACAGGTGATAACTCCTACAAAAATGCGATCGATAAAATCTGGAAGGACCTTGTAAGCACCAAATATTACGTCACAGGTGGTATCGGATCGGGTGGGAACAACGAGGGTTTTGACGATCCTTATGTATTGCCCAACGGATCTGCCTATTGTGAAACCTGTGCCTCCATCAGCAATGTGATGTGGAACTACCGTATGTTCCTGCTCGAAGGGGATTCCAAATTTTATGATATTCTGGAACGCACCTTATACAATGCTCTACTTTCTGGTATTTCCTTAAGTGCCGACCATTTTTTCTATCCGAATCCCCTCGAATCGCATGGGCAACATTCCCGAAGCGCATGGTTTGGTTGTGCCTGTTGTCCAAGCAACATCTGCCGGTTTATCCCTTCAGTGCCAGGGTATGTGTATGCTCAACGGGGCGATTCATTGTATATTAATCTTTACATGAACAATTCTGCACATGTTGAACTTGGTAGTGAACATATTAATATAGAACAAGTTACAGGCTATCCATGGAATGGGGAAATAGAGGTCAAGGTAAACCCTGAAAAACCTGGGAAGTTTTCGGTGATGATGCGGATCCCGGGATGGGCTGACAACAAGGCCCTTCCAACTGATTTGTACAAGTTTAAATCGGTCGATCCTGAGAAAGTGAGCCTAAAAATTAATGGGTCGATCAGCAAGGTCAACCTGAAGGATGGGTACGCTATCGTTACAAGGGAATGGAAAAAGGGGGATCAGATTACGCTCAACCTGCCAATGCCTGTCAGGGAAATTGTTGCCAATCAGAACATTAAAGATGACAATGGAAAAGTATCGTTGCAGCGTGGACCTTTGATGTACTGTGCCGAATGGCCCGATAACAAGGATGGCCATGTTCTTAACCTGTTTTTAAACGCGAACAATAAATATTCAACCGAATATCTTCCCCAACTTTTAAATGGCGTAACTGTGATCAAAACGAGCATAAACAGTGCCGAAAAGCTAGAAAATGAGACGATTAAGGAGACAAGTCAACCTTTTACTGCCATTCCTTACTATGCCTGGTCCAACCGTGGTTCAGGCGAGATGGCCGTTTGGATTGCTGATGGGAAATCGTCCTCAAAACCACTTCCTTTCCCAAGCATTGCATCGAAAAGCAAGGTAACCGGTTCGCTTCAGAATAAGGCTTTGGCTGCAGTGAACGATCAGTTGGAACCTGAAAATTCAAACGACCACCGCTGTTCCTATTTTCATTGGTGGCCCAAAAAAGCAAGCAAACAATGGATCCAGTACGATTTCGCAAAGCGCGAAAAGGTCTCCTCCTCAAAGGTGTATTGGTATGACGATGGACCATCGGGCGGATGCAGGGTCCCAGCCTCATGGGTCATCTATTACAAAAAAGATGCAGGCCAATGGGAACCTGTGAAAAACCTTAATGGTTACGGTGTGGAAAAGGACAAGATGAACGAAGTGAAGTTTGATCCGGTCGAAACTGGTTCCCTTAAACTGGAGATCCAATTACCAACCGATAATTCGGCAGGAATTTATGAATGGATTGTAAAATAAAGTAAGTCAATTAGTTATGATAAAGTCGTATTTTTTAGTTTTGATGGTGGTTTTTATTTCACTCACTTTCAGTCGGTTGGAAGCCCAGACTCCCGGTGAGATTTCGATCAATTTAAAACAGCCTTTAAACCCTGTCCCTTCAACGATGTGGGGGATCTTTTTTGAAGACATCAACTTTGCAGCAGATGGCGGGATTTATGCCGAACTGGTCAAAAACCGTTCCTTCAATTTCAACGATCCCTGGATGGGATGGGAATGGAAAAAATTGGGAGAGGGCAATGGTGAGTGCCGTCTCTACAATTCGGGAAATATGCTTTTGCCCAACAAACGGTATGTCAGGATACAATCGACTGCTGAAAATGGTATGTTTGGGCTATCAAATGAGGGCTTTCGCGGAATCGGTGTTCAGAAGGATGCCGAATACCGTTTAACGGTGACGGTCAGGAATGGCGATGCAAGCGTGGTTCCTAATTTGGTTGTCTCATTGGCCGATTCAACAGGAAAGGTGCTGGCAGAAAATACAGTCCCAGGCATCACAAAATATTGGAAGAAGTTTGAGGTTATCCTAAAACCATCAGGTACAGAATCAAAAGCCAGGTTGAATATTCTGGTCAAGGGTAAAGGATCGCTCGAAATCGAAACTGTTTCCTTGTTTCCGGTCGATACATGGAAAGGAAGGAAGAACGGTCTTCGCCGCGACTTGGTCCAATTGTTGGCTGATATGAAACCGGGGTTCGTCAGGTTTCCTGGAGGTTGCATTGTAGAGGGGCGTACATTGGCGAACCGTTACCAGTGGAAAAAGACCGTTGGAGATCCCGACAGCCGTGAGCTGATCATCAATCGTTGGAACACAGAATTTTCATACAGGTCGACCCCCGATTATTTTCAATCGTTCGGTCTTGGATTTTATGAATATTTCCTGTTGGCAGAGGACATTGGTGCCGAACCGCTTCCCATCCTTAACTGTGGAATGGCCTGCCAGTATAACTCTTCGGAGCTAACCTCAATGGACAACCTTTATCCGTTTATCCAGGATGCGCTCGACCTGATCGAGTTTGCCAACGGAAGTACTGCCACACAATGGGGAAAGTTAAGGGCTTCGATGGGCCATCCCGAACCGTTCAACCTGAAAATGATGGGGATCGGCAACGAACAATGGGGAATCCAGTACATCGAAAGGTTAAAGAGTTTCAACTCTGTATTGAAATCGAAACATCCTGAAATTAAATTGATTACAAGTGCAGGTCCCGGTCCTTCGGGTCAGCAGTTCACCTATCTCTGGGGAGAGCTGAACCAGTTGAATGTCGATTTTGTCGATGAGCATTACTATCAGCCTCCAACCTGGTTCCTGAAAAATGCCAATAGGTATGATGGTTATAACCGGAAAGGGCCAAAGGTTTTTGCCGGAGAATATGCTGCCCATTCAAAAGGAAGTGCCGATCCCATTTCGCGCAACAACTGGGAGAGCGCACTTGCCGAAGCTGCTTTTATGACAGGTCTCGAACGAAATTGTGACGTGGTCCAGATGTGTTCATACGCCCCATTGCTGGCAAACAAGGATGCGTGGCAATGGAACCCCGACCTGATCTGGTTCGACAGTTTCAAAGCCATCCCGACACCCAACTATTTTGTTCAGAAGTTATTTGCCACGAACAGAGGGACTTCCACAGTTTCGATTTTGAAGGACAATGGCTTTATTTCAGGGAAAGATAGCCTTTACGCCACCGCTGCAATTGATGAACCTTCGAAAGAATTGATTTTGAAATTTGTGAACGTTTCCAAAAAGCAGGCATCGCTGAAGTTGGCATTGACAGGTGGTTCGGTCAAAAGTCAGTCTACCATAATGCAGGTCCTGAAAAACAATGAGTTAACAGCCTTTAATAGTTTTTCAAATCCCGGGAACGTGGCGATTGAGCTTAAAGACATAAAAGTTACAGGCAAAGCCATTCAGTTGGTCCTTGATGGACAATCTGTTAATGTGTTGAGGATTAAGAAGTAATATAAAATGCCATTTTGATTTTTTGCCACTAAAGCACTAAATCATTATTTGTACTGATTCTCAGGAAAATATCACAAAGAATGATCGAATCCCCCTCGTTTCCGATACCCCTCGTTTTAACGAGGGGTTAATGGTCAATCGTTTGTTACGATCATTTATTCTACAATAATTTAACTCCTACGAAGTATGGTTAAGTACAACGAGTATATTGTGATTTCCGAAACTTTATCGACTTTGGAAACGTTTCAAAATTCTTCCACGGTCAATTCCCCAGAGATAAATCCCAGCAATTACCCCGGGTAAGCGGCCCCGTGCAAAACTCCTTTAAAGATATAAGGATTCCAGGATCGCCTATCCGTGCGCCACCAAGGGTTAATTGGCAAAACGAAAACCGTCCGCGATCGAAGGTTCGGGAAAGTCCAAAGCTACCTTCGGACGGGGATGACAACTCTCTTAGAAGTTATGGCACGAGGTTAAATATTGTTTTTGGGACTGTGCTTCTTAGTTTGGGATTGCTTTGGAGTGCAATTGATTGTTTTTCAAATTTAGCCAGTGCCGCACTCCGCGCAATGACAGGTCTTGAGTGTGTGGCTAATTGATATTTTGTTTGGAAGATTTCCCAACTCTTAAAACTTTGTGGCGCTGTATAATTAATTGCCTAATAAAATCTATAAGTCACGTTTTAGTCACCAATTAAAAATTCTTATCTTTGTTACTTATTTCAACATTATTGACCATTCCACAGGTTTTAAAATGGTGCAATAAACTTAGCTTACAAACTTATAATCTGTTGGATCATGAATGATACACCACGATATGTTTTGCAAAAGCAGTTTGAAATAATGAACGCTAAATCCCTTAGTGATCGGATTAGCGGATTGTTCGAAATGACTGAATTATCAAGAAGTATAATTATAAATCAATTGCGTAGGAAAAACCCGGAACTCAATGAGATCGGCTTGAAAGTTGAATTGTTCAAAGCATTTTACCGAATAGATTTTGATGATGAAACATTAAATAAAATTGCCGGGAGAATGAAAGAATTCCTATTGAATGAACAAGCTGAAAAACTGTTAATTGAGCAACATAATATATTGCTTGAGGATATATCCGATA
>CAIYPA010000536.1 GCA_903927965.1 uncultured Bacteroidia bacterium
GAACTCCGAAACCCAGTCGAACTGGTGGGACGGTTACATCCGCAATGCACTCCTGCTCGAAGATCAGCGGGCCATTGAGAAAGTAAAGAACTACATCGACAGGATTCTGGCCACTCAGGACGAAGACGGTTATCTGGGAATATATGCCAGGGATTTGCGCTACAAATTCAAGGGAGAGAATGGTGAATTATGGTCGAAGGCAACCTTGTACCGCGGACTGCTGGCTTATTATGAATATACACACGACCCAAAAGTATGGAGTGCCTTGATACGGGCAGTGGATAATGTGATGGAAAATTACCCCATCCATAAGTCACAACCCTTCTTTGCAGGAAAGGATTTTTCGGGGGGTGTTGCCCACGGCCTTACTTTCACCGATGTTCTGGATGGAATCTTCCAACTCACTGGCGACCGCAAATATTCGGATTATACCGCATTCTTGTACAAAAATTTCTCTGAAAATCAGTCATCTGAAAAGGATGTCCAGCTTCGGAGTATTCTGGATCCGAAATACAAGCTCCAATCGCACGGTGCCCACACTTATGAGCATTTGCGCCCGTTGATTGTGGCAACCTATGCAACCGGGAATCAGGAATTGAAAAAAGCTTTGCAAATTTATCTGGAACGGATCAATCGTTGTACGACTCCGACCGGTGGAGCCATTGGGGATGAATGGATTGGCGGCCGACAGGAAGATGCCACGCACACAGGATATGAATATTGCTCATTGCACGAACTCATGGACAGTTATTCGGTTTTGTTCCAGAAGAGTGGCGAACTCAAAGCAGCGGAAAAAATAGAAACCATCTTTTATAATGCGGCACAGGGAAGCAAAAATCCCGATCATTCGTGCATTGCCTACCTGAAAACCGACAATTCGTATGAAATGCTGGGATCAAAAAACGGTGAGATGGAGCCAGGTCGAAACCAGACCCGTTACAAATATTCGCCTGTCCATCAGGATGTGGCAGTTTGTTGTGTACCCAATGCAGGTCGGATATCACCCTATTTTCTGCAAAGTTGTTGGCTAAAAGAAGGGGAAAATACGCTTCTCGCAGCAGTTTTATGTCCGAATATTCTGGAAACCATCCTTCAAAATACGCCAGTCAAAATTGAAGAAATAACGGAATATCCTTACAATAATCACTTTAAATTCAGGATAAAAGCAGGAAAGGCGATTTCATTTCAACTGAAAATCAGGAAACCGGAATGGGCAAGATCCATTCAAACCAGGGAAAACTACCGTCTTGAAAATGGCTTCCTGGTATTCGACCGGAAATTTTCGGAAAATGATCAGATTGAACTCGAATTTCAGGCAGTAGTTCAGATCAAGGAAGACTTGAATCATGAGAAATACTTTAGCTATGGAGCTTTGGTATATGCCAAATCAATTGGTGCCACTGAGCATCGCGGGAAAATTTACAGTCCGGGTTTTGAGGATCTGACCTATTCACCGATTGATTCAAACCGTTATGAATTCAACATTAACCATCATGCAAAATTTCAGGATGGGAAAATCTTTGTAAATCTGAAAAACACAACCTCACAAAAAAAGGAGAACCTGGAATTGATCCCTTTGGGAAAGACTATTTTGAGACAAGCATCTTTCAGCGTTAGTCAAAAAGTTCCTTAGGTGCAAAACGAGTAAATACCAGTGGATTGGAGAAGTTTCTCGGAACAAAAATACGGGCAATTCGGGAAAACTCTGAAACCGATGTGTATGTAACAATTTAATCGAGAAATTGACCAGTCGATGAAAGATTCTGATGAAGGTCGGATTATTTCTGCAAGGGATTTGAGGGATAAAGTAAAAAGATGGTTTTGAAATAATCCTCTTGCCTTAATTCAAAACCATGGCTTACATTACACTCCCGCCTTGATATTATTTTCTGAGAATTTTTTAACTATTATTGGGATTTTACTAATTATATTCCTTTTAATAAGCTCCTTAACCTCTAAATCATTTTCACCTTGAATCTGAACAAGTTCTGTAAATAGCGTACTTAATGCCAAATTTATTTCCTGATATTTGGGGATATCTTTCCTCATATTTGCCTCTTTGTGTATTTGATATATTTTTCCCAATGTGTTTTCTTCCTGAGCATTTGGCCAGGCTTTTGATGATTTGCAAAATTCCTTATCTTGATCCCTAAAAAAGCGGTGTCCTGTCGGCAATCCAATACCTTTTACAAATCTTTTGTAATCCTCCTGCTCGGAACAGAGTTCCTTAAGAACTTTAAATCCCAGACTATAATTGACGGATCCTGCTAAAACACCAATGCGCCAATCCCCTTTAAACCCTTTGCCAGGCAAAGCACAAACCTCGATTCTTGCTGCTAATTCTGGTTTAAATTGTAAGATATCACGAAGTTCGGAGTACCAACATATAAACAATTTTGCCCTATCAACCATTTTGGAATTCTTCTTTTCCGTTTTTTCATAGATATTA
>CAIYPA010000537.1 GCA_903927965.1 uncultured Bacteroidia bacterium
CCTGGGGCTGAAGCCCCTTTATGTCCCAACGCACAAAAATAGCCGGAAAAAAATATTTTTCAACTCACTGCAACTACTTATTTCTCAATTACTTTTTTCCCAGGCTGAATCGCTGTCTTAGCGAGCTTTGCGCGAAATTATTGCCTTTTTTATGTCTCGCAAAGTACGCGAAGTTACGCAAAGGCTTGTTTATTAGATTCTTTGCGATCTTAGCGGTCTTTGCGTGAAATTATTGCCTATTATGTCTCGCAAAGTACGCGAAGTTACGCAAAGGCTTGTTTCATAGATTCTTTGCGGTCTTAGCGGTCTTTGCGCGAAATTAGTGCTTTTTTATGTCTCGCAAAGTACGCGAAGTTACGCAAAGTCTTGTTTATTAGATCCTTTGCGGTCTTAGCGAGCTTAGCGCGAAATTATTGCTTTTTATGTCTCGCAAAGTACGTAGAGTTACGCAAAGGCTTTCATATTTAAATCCTTTGCGTTCTTAACGATCTTTGCGCGAAATTATTGCCTATTATGTCTCGGAAAGTACGCAGAGTTACGCAAAGGCTTGTTTTTTAGATCCTTTGCGGTCTTAGCGAGCTTTGCGCGAAACTTTTTTATATGTCTCGCAAAGTACGCGAAGTTACGCAAAGTCTTGTTTATTAGATCCTTTGCGATCTTAGCGGTCTTTGCGTGAAATTAGTTCTTTTTTATGTCTCGCAAAGTACGCAGAGTTACGCAAAGGCTTGTTTATTAGATACTTTGCGGTCATAGCGAGCTTTGCGCGAAATTACACAAGGGTCACTTTACCTGTTCTGTTCCCCAATTTTTGTTCGGGTGGTCGCCCATCACAAATTCAAGGGTTCCTCCGGCTATGATATCCGCATGTTTGATCCACGCCGTGTTCAGCTCTTCGCCGTTCAGAGTTGCCGATTGGATGTATTTATTCCGTTTTGAAACATTCTCCGCTATAATCGTAAATGTCATATTATTAGGAAGTTTGATTTCAACTTTTGGGAAGAAGGGACTCCCGATCGCATACAACCCACTGCCCGGGGTCACAGGATAAAATCCCATTGCAGAGAAAACATACCACGAGCAAAGCGCACCGCCATCCTCATCACCCGATAATCCCAGGGGCGTATCATCAAACCACATCTCCATGATTTCCCGGATCCTACGCTGGGTTTTCCATGCCTTTCCAACATAATTGTACAAATAGGGAACATGGAATGAAGGTTCGTTTCCTGCAGGGAACATGCCGTTCAAGCCTGAAGAATCGGGTGACTTTCCCATAAATTGCCATTTCGACATCCTTGTAGGTTCGTTGAACAGGTTATCCAGTTTTTGGGTAAAAGGTTCTGGCCCACCCATGAGTCCGATCAGACCAGGAATATCGTGCAAAACGTTGAAATTCCAGATGTAGGCATTGTTTTCCGTAAAATACATCCTGCTGCCAATCCCACCCGATGTTTGCGGATCAAAAGGTGTTACCCAATTGCCATCTGCCATTTTGGGCGACATGAAACCATTTGCAGGATTATACACATTGCAGTAATTCTGGGAACGTTTACTGAAATAATTGTAATCCTCTGTCTTACCGAGAGAATTTGCGAGTTGTGCAAGGCACCAGTCGTCGAAACTATGTTCCAAGGTTACCGACACCGATTGACGTTTTTCAAAGTCCTGAACCATTGGCACAGGTTCAGGCGCACCTTCCGGCAAGGCAGGATACCAACCATTTTTAAGATAAAAACTGTCGAGCGAACACATCGGGCCTGACCGCCAGGGGAGCATCGTACCACTGACCGCATTTTTCCGCAACCCTTCGTACCCCTTCTCGACATCGAAACCAGTCCCACCCTTCTGATAGGTGTCCCACAGCAGGGCTGCCGAATGGAACCCGATCATGGCAGAAAAATCGCCATAGAACTGAGGAAAAGATGGCATCCAACCGCTTTGTTCATACATCTTTACATACGACTCTACCATATCCACCTCTTTTTCGGGTTCCAAAAGAAAAAGCAAGGGGTGATGGCTCCTGAAGGTGTCCCATAACCAGTCGTCAACATAAAAAGGACGGCCATTGTCATCGTGGACTTTTTTGTCATATCCGCTGAAATACCTGCCATTTTCCGAAATATTCACCATCCGTTCAAGACCACGGTAAAGTGAAGTATAAAAGATCCTTAACTGCCGTTCGGTGCCGCCGGTTACCTGAATACGATCCAGTGCATCTTTCCATATTTTGTAACTTTCGTCTGCAACCTGTTCAAAGAGTTTACCTTCGGTTTCACGATAAAGATTGTCTTTTGCCTGATTTTCATCAATATAGGAGATGCCAATCCGAACTTCGAGTGGTATCGCAATTTCATTGAAAGTCGCGTAGCTGCCAATTTTCTTCCCTTTGATGATCGAATCGCCTTCCAAAACCTTTCCATTTGCAAATGTCCCGTTCTGGTCGAAAGGTCTTGAAAATTGGGCATAGAAAAATTGTTTGGTTCCTTCCGATTCTTCCCAACCTTTGATTGCATCTTTCCCATCAATTGTAAATGAGGCATTTCCGTTGGAGCGGAAAATGACATTCGATTTTTCTTTATCCTCAAAATTGAAGCGATAGATAACCGCCTTTTCCGTTGTGGTCCAGTCGGCGACAATATTGGGTTCTTCGAGCCATACCTGATGGTGCCAGGGATGCACCTCTTCGAGATCATGGTCGTAAGTTGCAGCATTGGTGGTCTGATTGGCTGAAACTTCCCCTTTGGTGGCCATCAATTCTGTGACATGCCCATTCCTGTATGCTGGCATATTGACTGCAAAACCATAGATCTTGTCCGAAAGGTAACGGTCGCCAAGCCCCGGTCGCGTAACCGGATAAACTCTTGCCATTCCATGCGGCCGGTGGACAGTCGGGTTTTTTGTGGTCAGCAAAGGTGCCACCCCTCCGATATTCGGATCGACATATTTTGTAACATCAACATTGTTGCAGCCCACCATGACGAGTGTCAGGATGAAAAGCAGTTTATTTATTTTCATGAAGTAATTTCTTTAAATGTGCCAAATTATAATAGCCTAAATACCAATTAATTGAGCTAAATGGAGAAACTCGCTTCTGCCACAAAGGCTCGAAGGCACAAAGCTTCACAAAAGTCTATATTATAATACTTTGTGAATCTTAGAGACTTGGTGTCTTTGTGGCATAGTTCGGTTGAGACTTTCTATCCTATAAACTGTCTGCTGTAGTGATAGCAAGCCTTGGTTACGCACAGTAGATTTTATAATATTTTGTTACCAATAGTTTCATTTTCCCAATAGGAAAAATCAATAAACTTATTGTCTTTTAACTTTTGAATATGTCTGTCGCTAAAATTAAGTGAATATCCATGCAAAGATTTGTCTAAGATTCCTCCAATTTTGTCCGCTGGCAAGATAAATACATATATCTTATTTATGTCTTCATAACAAATTACTACCGCAAATAACGAAATGAAATTAAATTTTTCTGAGTAATTCTTTAAATGTTCAAGATCCTTGTCTGTTATTGTGTACATTTTGCTCTCTGGTGTCCCTTTCCAGAAATTTCTTGTTTTAACGGAGATTGCATATCTCTTGTCCTCAAATATCGAATTCAAGTCTGCACCAACGTGGTCTGCATTTGTAACCTCGTGTCCTTTCCGAATTAAAACATAATTAACAAGTTTTTCTCCAAAGTCACCGATTTGTTTTGGGGATCGCGTAGATTGATAATTACTTCCGCCCATATATTTCTATTTATTATTTTGTTGTTTGTTTTTCTATCTATTGTGCAAAACATTTTTCTATAATCAAATTCTTATCAAAATTCCACCTCGATAAACTTCACCTCATAAGGTTTGAGCTGTATCGAACTGAGCGGTTGCCCGATCTGTTTTCCAACAACGTTCACTTCTGTGAGCTTTTTGATCGACTTCCCGGGAACGGCCAATGACAATTTCACTTCGGCAGATTGACCCTCCAATTCACGGAAGTGGAGCAGGACCGATCCATTTCCCTTAAAGGCAGGGCGGCTGTTGACCAGCATGGCATTGGGTGATCCCGATATTTTCAAGGTCTCCAGCAATGGTGATTTCAACTCATCAGCCCCAGCCGGAAATGTCCGTGTCGGGAACGGATTCCTGACACCCCAGGTATATTTTGTGGCAAAGGTATTGGTCGTATCAGCCGAAGAGGTGATCTGGTAGCTCCAGCTGAACGCACCTTCCTGGTAAGCCCTGAAATTTGTCATCCAGTAATTGTTCATCACCCACGAATAGAGCCAGGTTTTCCCCTGTTTGGGATGGCGCTCGTATTTGTTCATGTTGAAATCGCTGAAATGCCAGAGTGGGACCTCATTGCTGACCACCACGACCTGCCCTTTTTTGCCCCTGACAGATACAAAGTTTTGGGCCACGTTCCAGTCGGACGATGATCCTGGAAGTTGCTGCCCTTGTGTCAATGCACCACCTATCGTTTCAAAAACGATCCTTGAGTCGGGAAGCGATATCGGGAAGGCGACATAAAGTGCCTCCGGATCGGTAATGATCAGTTTATGCGCCATGTATTTGAACTCAATTTTCTTTACATTTTTATATAGCCTGATTTCCAGGTCAATCCCTTTAGGAGTTCCATCCTTGCTTTTTTCGCACCCTTCGAGATCGGATGTGATTTTCACACTTTCCCAAACCTGTCCATTTGTTCCTTTGTCGATCTTAACGTTGGAAACAGTCGTATGGACAAATGGGGCTACATCGCGTTTTTGGGAAGTCTCGCGGACCATCTGCCCCAGGTTGTATGGATTGGCCTTGTCGGCAAGTTCCTGATCAAGGGCTTTGTCCATCAAACTACTGATTGCACCAGTCTCTTTGTTGATGACAATTTTATAGAATTGATTTTCAATTATTTCTATATTTCCATTTGTTTCCTCCTTCATCCCTTCGTTTCCCAATTCAATCTTAAGCGCTTTGTATCCCATTGCCGGGATATCGTTGACTTCCAGTACCCACCATGCACCTTCGGCACGTTTTGACAAGATCTGGGCAGGGACTTCCTTACCCGTGGCGATGTCGATGATCTTCACTTTGTTCTTAATTGGAAGTACTTCATAATCAATAAATAACTGAATATCCCCCGAACGTGGCCAACCCATGGAATTCATGGCGTAAATCAATGGGAAACCTGCCTTTTTCAGGAATGGCTGGAAGCGGGCCAATGCCTCTTCGTTGATCAGGGTCACCTTCTTTAACGCTTCCCACGAATAGGCGCCTTTCATGAGCCATTGTTTGGTAGAATTTTCGGAATAGGGGTGACTGATGCTTTCGTCGGCTCCACAGGTATGCTCGTCGAAAAAGATCGCATTCTCGCTGATATGATCCAGATTTGTTTCCAGGGCTGGGCTCAATTCGCCGCCCATCAGCGAAACCATCGCAAAGAGCCCTTCGTCAACCTGTTTTAAATTCTGTGTCTTGCGAACTTCGGCGGTTTCGCGCGATGTCGAGCCATAACCATCTGTCCACCAATCGAGCCAGGCATTGCGGCAAACCGGCAATTGGTTTGCATACTTTTTCTCAACATATTCAAAAAATTCACTGACCACCGATAGCCTGAGCTTTGGGGATTCGTATTTGGCGTTCCATTGCTTTACCAACTCACAAGCTGCCGTCGAAGGAGGTGCATTGTCGGTAAAATAGCCCGAAAACTGGATGGCAATCCGGTCGAACGGAAAGTTTTTGGCATCAAGATCAGCTAGGTGGCCCAACATGTTTGCGGCCTTAAGTTCCTGGGTCTCCATTCCCATGAAATTGCCTGTCATGTAATGGTCGGCCCGGAAGGCAAGGACTTTTTCCCCAGATGGCGATTCCCACCAAAAGGCTGTGGGTTTGTCGAACGGCAGGACGGAGCGCGTTTCGTTGATGCCCATGTTGAGGTATTTGATCCCTGTGTTTTTAAAATAGTCGGGCATACACCAGGCAATTCCGTTCACATCGTTCTGCATGGTCGTTTTTACGGGAATGTTCAACTTGCTGAATTCCTTGAGGGGCTGAAGAAAGTCGTACATCAGGTTTTCATCCGAGATCTCGGCCATGTTGGCATACATCCCGGTGACCTCGATCCGTCCTTCGGAGATCCGCTGCATAAACCTTTTAATCTGGGATGCAGGTCTTGAACGCAAGTATTCGCGTGTGACCCAGGCCGATTCGCAGGTCCACCTGAACTTGGCATCATCGGGGAGGTTGTCGGTCTTGTCGCAATAATCGAGGGCGTAGTCAATGTACCGCATGTGTTCCGCAAGGATCTCGGATTGGGGACGGGTATAGCCAATATCGGTATGTGAATGTTGTACAAAGTACACCTGCCATTTCTTTACAGGAATCATTGTAACAGGGTAATTTCCAGCATATTTTTGATCACCTTTCACTGTTACAATTATTTTCTTGGGGGAGGAGACCGATGCTACATCCAATAAAATCTTGTTGTCCCCTTTTTTAAGGGTTGCTTTTTTGAGTTCCTTACTGGAATTGTAAAACGAAATTTCGGAACTCCCGTCGGCCTTTATTTCTGCAATAAGCTGTTGAAACATTTTGCCGTTTAGCTTAAACAAGACCGGGGCATTTTTAAAAGCAACACCCATCTTTTCAGGCGTTTGTGAATGTCCAGCGAATGTGCAGGACAGGATTAATACCATCAGTACAAAAAGGTTCTTTTTCATATGATTTGCTAATTAATTAATTAATATTCAGACTTATAATAAAGGTTGCTTACTCCCTTGTCCAGCGAGGTGGCCACTGCAATTCCCCTGTTGTCTTTTTTATCGACCGAACAATAGAAGTGATAAACAACGCCTTTCCATTTGACAACACAAGGTTTGTGTGCATAAACTTCGTCATAATTTTCGGAAGGCTTGATCAGGTCATCGCCTGTCCAGTCGGTCCAGTTGACAAGGTCGTAGGAGCAGGCAAAACGGTCGAAGGCATCTTTTCTCCCCTCTGGCCAGAAGGCCCCAAAATAGAACATCACCCAAAGATCACCCATCTTTTGAAGGGTTGCATCGCCAGTAATGCCCCGGTGATGGTTCAGGACCGGATCTTTGAGGAACCGTTTCCAGTTAAGCATATCGTCCGAAACGGCCATGCCAATCCGCTCAGCACCTTTCTTGCTGTTTAAACTGTCACCATTGGCGTTATAGTACATCACAAATTCGTGGCCGGTGAGTTTCTGCTTGTCCCAAACCACGGAACTTTTGTATTGTGTGACATTTTCCCACCAACGGACATCCTTGTCGGTACTCGCCAAAACTGGGTGGTCAAAAAGTTGCCATTCATGTACGGTTGAAGGATCTTTTTCTGTAAATGCCATTCCGATTGAGAGTTGTCCAGCTTCATAGCCCCGTTTGTTCCCGCCAAGGTACGACATCCAGTGTTTTCCATTGTAATCGGGCCATTGATAACTTCCTCCCCATTCAGGGTCCTGCAATGCGATGTATCCGCCTTTCTGGTTGCTGTCCCACCGTGTGGTATCGGCAGAAAATGAGAGGATTGGCCCCATGGTTTCCCAATAGAGGAGGTTGTTGCTTTTGGCCAGCCAGGTTTCGTAGCCCCGGCCGTCATAGACAATATAGGTCATATACCACATTTCACCTTTGCGGAAAATGGAGGGGCAGTCCACCTTTTTCTTCGCGGTTGGGGGAACCAAGACCAACCCATATTTAAAAGGGGTCTTCACCTCTTCGTAAACTTTTTGCATTTGGTTGGCGGGAACAGGGGTAAGTTTGGGTTGGGCCAATGCGGTAGTAAGTTGGACGAATAAGGCATTTATGACAATTAACAGAATGGTTTTCAGCATTATAGAATCTCTAGTAAGTTAATTAATTAATTGTTATTTCAGAATAAGATGATGTAAAACCAATGATGTTTATCCGCTACGCGGAAAACGACATGAATATCCGCTGTTTCTCTACAATACTTTATCAGCTACGCTGAAAATACCCTGCAAAAGATTGATTATTAATAACATATATCACTCTGATGAAATTTCCCTGCAAGAGATTCAAAATTGCCGAGCTTCTATCACTCTACTGAAATTTCCACCAAGAGATTGAATATTGCAGAACTTCTATCACACTTCTGAAAATTCTCCGTAGGAGATTCACTATTGTAGAAAAAGAAAGATAATAACAGGGTTTACCTCGTAGAGGTTAAACTTGATGGACCCTTTAATATTCGTTCCATTTTTACCTGATTTCGGATTTGCGGATGGCTTTTACGGCATCGATCATCCCCATAAAGCCATCGACGGGAACATAGCCGGCTATCGAATTTCCCGAGCCAAGGCCATACCCGTTGGTTGAATTCCTGAATTTCAAACCTTTATCATAAACAGTTTTAAAAACAACATCATAGTTGTTGAGGCAGATCGTGTTCACATCGATCCCGCCAAACACGCCAATCCGCTGACCATAAAGCTCGATCCATTTTTCAAAAGGGGCGATCTCATCTTCATTAGAATGTTTTGCATCAATGCCCAATGCGATGATTTCATCCATAATTTCAAAAATATTTCCACAACTGTGCAGGAGGAATTTCTTGCCTGAGGCATGAATGAGGTCGATAACCCGCTTGTATTGTGGAAAAATATGGTCACGGATGGTTTGTGGTTCAAGGAGTGTGGACGATTTGAACCCCAGGTCATCGCCCATACGATAAAAGACAAACAGGTCATCGTAACGTTTGATCATTTCCGACCATAGGATTTCGTACAAATCGCCGATTTTAACAAAGAGGTCCCTGAAAAGATCGGGATCTGTATATTGCAGTGTGGCAATGTATTGGTAACCAACCAAGTCTTCGCTCGATTCAAAAATCCCATATCCGCACCCACCGAAAGCTTTCATCCCGGCAGGCAATGCGTTTCTGATCGCCTCAAGATGGGGCGTATAGGTTTTCCAGAAGATCTCCGGGATTTCGTCCCACGGATAGGTATCAAAATCTTTCCTTGTTTGAATTGGCCCCAACATTCCGCCCATAATGGCACCGTGACCTGGGATAATGTCACAGATGGCTGCTTCATAATCGAAAGCATCGTAGGTCATCGCTTTCCAGAAACCAATGATCTGCCGGTAATAATCCTCATAATCAGCAGGTTTTGTTCCCTGCAAAGTAATTTCCCGGCCCAATACTTTTTCAATAAATGGCTTATCAATATGGTGCTCATAAATGGGCAACCTTTCTGGACGTTGGTTGTACAACACTTTTTCAATCTGCCGGTAATCAGGTTCAAAATCCATAGCCTTGCGATTTTAGTTTTTAACTCAGAAGAATTGGTCAATCAGACTACAAGTATAATTAAATATTTTTTGGTCTCCAATAAAACAGAGGTTGTAAATTAAGTTTGCCAAACCCTGATTCTGGTATTTAGGTGATGAATATCAAAGATAAAGGATCAACCCAAACAATTAAGGTGATGATGAGGAAATGATTTGAAAATTTGAAAATGCCGTAGGGGCGGACCTGTGTGTCCGCCCTATACTTTTGTATAAACCCTATACTTTTGTATAAACCTTTTCCTTTTGTGTCCGCCTTTACCTGATTGTTCCATCTTTTTCTATAAAATTGTTCCATACTATTGAACCCTTACCCCCTTTCAAACGAGGGGTATTAAGAAGAATACCTTATCATATCACAAAAACACCTAACTTTCAACAGGGTACCATGAAATATTTGTGAATATGGGTGTATTTTTTTCTGGAATTTGAAAACAAATGTACGACACAAAACCTTATATATTTTTAAATTTAAAATTTCATCCTATGAAAAACGTAATTCTTAAAAAATGGGTGCTTTTATTGGCATTTTTGTTTGTTGGGTGGGGGGCAATTGCGCAAAGAAAAATGCTTTTTCTAATTGTGCTGTTGTTTGCGGCATTTGGTTTCAAAGCTTTGGCACGGAACGGAAATGAAGTGAGTAACAAAAGGCAAAATGCTACTAATCAAGCCCTAACCCCCCTGGCACAAGTTCTTAACAGCGATGGTACAATAAATCAGAACTCCAATGCAATCGGCAGTTTTGATGTAAACGGTTACCAAATGACCTACGCTGCTAACGGCGCCCCTGTATTTGAGTTAAAGGGAGGCATTACAGGCGACGAAAACTGGAGCGACCCATTCCCCGGACCTTCCGGTGCCAACAATGTTGTTTATGCAATTGCAAAAGATGCTTCCAATAATATTTATATAGGAGGCTCTTTCACTGTAGTATGTGGTGTGGCTGCAAACTATATAGCAAAATGGAACGGCTTGGCATGGTCGGCTCTTGGAAAAGGGATGAATGCCCCTGTATTTGCATTGGCCATCGACGGTAGCGGAAATGTTTATGCAGGTGGTGGGTTTACAACAGCAGGTGGATTTTCTGCAAAATATATTACCAAATGGAACGGTTCGGTATGGTCGGCTCTTGGAACAGGTCTGAATGGCGAGGTTGGAGCATTGGCTATTGACGGTAGCGGAAATGTATATGCAGGTGGCAGTTTCACAACAGCCGGTGGTGTTGCTGCAAAATATATTGCAAAATGGGACGGCTCGGCATGGTCGGCTTTTGGAACAGGCATGAATAATTATGTTTACACATTGGCCATTGACGGTAGCGGAAATGTTTATGCAGGTGGTGGGTTTACAACAGCAGGTGGTGTTGCTGCAAAATATATTGCAAAATGGAACGGCTCGGTATGGTCGTCTCTTGGAACAGGCATGAATAATTTTGTCAGTGCATTGGCAATTGATGGTTCCGGAAATGTTTATGCAGGTGGTGGGTTTACAACAGCAGATGGTGTTGCTGCAAAATCTATTGCAAAATGGAACGGCTCGGTATGGTCGGCTCTTGGAACAGGTCTGAATGGCGATGTTGGAGCATTGGCTATTGACGGTAGCGGAAATGTATATGCAGGTGGCTATTTTACATCAGCAGGTGGAGTTGCTGCAAATTATATTGCAAAATGGGACGGTACAGCATGGTCGGCATTTGGAACAGGAATGAATCAGGTGGTTTACGCATTAACAATTGACGGTAGCGGTGATGTTTATGCGGGTGGTAACTTTTTATCAGCTAGTGGAGTAGCTGCAAGCAGAATTGCAAAATGGAACGGCTCGGCATGGTCCGCGATTGGAAAAGGTATGAACAATTATATTAATGCATTGGCAATTGATGGTAGCGGAAATGTATATGCAGGTGGCAAATTTACAACAGCAGGTGGTGTTGCTGCAAACTATATTGCCAAATGGAACGGTTCTGTATGGTCTGCTCTTGGAACAGGGATGAATGCCAGTGTATTGGCATTGGCCATTGACGGTAGCGGAAATGTTTATGCCGGTGGTGGGTTTACAACAGCAGGAGGAGTTTCTGCAAACAAAATTGCAAAATGGAACGGGTCTGTTTGGTCTTCACTTGAAACGGGTATGGATAATACTGTCGAAGCATTGGCAATTGACGGCACCGGAAATGTTTATGCAGCTGGTGCGTTTACAACAGCCGGTGAGGTTTCTGCAATCAGAATAGCCAAATGGGACGGCTCGGTATGGTCAGCCCTTGGAACTGGGATGAATAATTATGTTCATGCATTGGCCATTGACGGTAGCGGAAATGTTTATGCCGGTGGTGGTTTTACAACAGTAGGAGGAGTTTCTGCAAACAGAATTGCCAAATGGAACGGCTCGATATGGTCAGCACTTGGAACTGGGATGAACAGTGATGTTTATGCATTGGCCATTGACGGTAGCGGGAATGTTTTTGCAGGTGGCGGTTTTACAAACGTAGGTGGAGTTTCAAATACAGCGTTTATTGCAAAATGGAATGGCTCGGCATGGTCTTCACTTGGTACTGGTATGAGTAGTCATGTTTTGTCATTGGCAATTGACGGTAGTGGAAATGTTTATGCAGGTGGTGTGTTTACAGAAGCCGATGGAGTCCCGGCAAACCAAATTGCAAAATGGAACGGCTCAGCATGGTCAAACTTAGGTTCAGGCACAGATGGTATCCTAACAGCTATTAAAACTTACAATAATTTGGTTTATTGTGGTGGTTATTTTTTGTTTGCGGGTGGTAAAAATTCTGCCTATTTTGGTAAATATACTGAACCTATTACTTTCCTTTACTGGGACGGCTCCGAAAGCAGGGACTGGAGCAATGCCGCCAATTGGAGCGGCAACACAGTCCCCACAGCAACGGACAATGTGGTTATCCCGGATGTGGCCAACGACCCGATCGTAAACCTTACCGCTGCTTCCCCGGCCATCTGCAAAGACCTTACCCTCCAGGCGGGAGCCATACTTACAATTCCTGCGGGCAAAGCACTTGCAGTAACCGGCACATTGACAAACAATGCCGACATCGCAGGTTTGGTTGTCCAGTCCACATCCGATGCTTCCGATGGGACCGGTTCGTTGATCAACAGTACGGCGGGTGTGCTTGGGACTGTGGAACGTTATGTATCTGGCGATTACTGGCACTTGATTTCGCCGGCAGCAACCGCAGGGGAAACGGTCGTCAGTTTTGTGGGTATGACCCAAAACGACAACCGTGTCGCACGGAACGGCAACAATTATGCCCTCGCCCCATGGCTCGAAGGAACCGGAAAATGGGATTATTATAAAGTTGCGGGGTCCAACAGCGGCCTGTTTGGCTCCCCTGCCCAAGGTTTCCAGGTACTTCGCGCATTTGGTACCGGCACCGGGAAGGGAAATAATGGCGATAACGGCAAGTTGACCTTTAAAGGAACACTTGCGGGGGCTGGCCAAAACATCGCGGTCACCAAATCGGGTTACGGTTGGAACCTGATCGGCAACCCCTACCCATGTGCGTTGGATGTTTCAGCTTTCATCGCGGCAAATACCGGACTTCTCGATCCAAGTTATCAGTATATCTATGTGTCAAATATTTCAGACGTAACAGCTTATGGCTATGTCCCAAACACCGCAGGGCTTAAACTGGCCCCGGGCGAAGGTTTCTTTATCAGGACAGTGACAGGTGGCGGGAAGGTCAGTTTTACCACTGACATGAAATCAAGCATTTCTGCTGCTTTCAAAGCTGTAACGATTGACAATCCAACCATTCAATTGACCGTGGAAGACGGCAACGGGAAATTAGGGACAACTGTCCAATACGTTGGTGGTGCGACCAAAGGGCTCGACCCTGGGAAGGATGCAGGTCTGTTCAATGGTACAGCTTCATCTTTCAGCCTGTTTACAAGGTTGGTTGAAGACAATGGGGTTAACTTTACGATACAGGCCTTGCCCGACAACAACCTCGAAAGCATGGTTGTCCCAGTTGGACTTGTTGCGGCAAAAGGTGCCACTGTTACTTTCAGTGCCACGGCTGCCAACCTCCCTGTCAATTATAAGGTCTATCTTGAGGACAAGGTGACAGGTGCATTCACCCAATTGGACGGGTCCAACAGTTCTTATACAGTATCGCTCGAAGCTGCAAGCAACGGGACAGGAAGGTTCTACCTGCACACAAACGAAATTGTCTCTGCCGTTGACAATGCGCTTCTTGTTGAATTTAAAGTTGTCCCAATTCCCGAACAGCATTTGGTCAGGATTATTGGCAATTTTGAACTTCCTGCAAGGGCGATGGTCTATGATATGAACGGAAAATTGGTGGCAACATCGGCACTTACGGCACAAATTGAAAACGCCATTGCACTGAACAATTGTAATACAGGTGTTTATCTATTGAAGGTCGAATCGGGAAAGGGAGTGGAAACGAAGAAGTTCAGTTGGAAGCGGAAGTAGTGGCGTAGAGCGAGGGGCTTGGGGCAAGGGGCATATAGCTTTGAGCATAGAGCTTCTGGCTTCGGCTAGCTTCGGCTACGCTCAGCTACCGCCGCTCAGCCACGGTCTATAAGTCGGGGTAAAGGGAAGAACAGTTAAAGATATAAAACTAAAGATATGAAAACCAACATAGAAGGAAAAGAAGTAGAAAAGGGGACAAGCATCAACCGAAAGGAGGCCCTTAAAAAAGCTGGGAAATATGCTGCCTTCACGGCTGCTGCCGCCATTGTCCTGTTGTCGCCCAAGGAAGCGCAAGCAGATAGCACAACGCCTGAAGGCAGGGGAGCAGGATATTGAAGCACAATGTCATTTCTAATGATTTGAAAATGTATCAATTTGAAAATTTGAAAAAGATGTAGAGGCTGTTCTGTGTGTCCAGCCTTTTAATGAAAAATCGTTACAAACGACAAGCCATCAACCCCTCGTTAAAAACGAGGGGAATTGAATTTGAAAATGCGTGGGGGCGGACCTGTGTGTCCGCCCTTTCCTTTTGTGTCCGCCCCTTTCCTGATTGATCCCCCTATGTGCCTAATTTTTAACCTATGTTCCTTATGTGTTTAAATATCTAATGCATTGGAATATAGAAATTCAAAATCATCCTAACTTTTAATATGGACAATCATCTTAAATAGAAGTTTTGATTTGTTGACGTAAAACCTCAATATATCAAATATGACATTTTGAATTTGGAGTTTTTTCTGGCTAAATAAATCAAAAAAAAGCACCACCGGAAAACCGGCAGTGCCCCTTTTATAAAAAATTCTGAATTACTGAGCTACATTAAGATGTGCATATTGGTCAGCAATCCTATATTCGTATGCAACAGAAACGCCAGGAACGATGGTGATCATCTGGATCATACCGTAATAGATGTCTGTAGAACTGGCACCATTTACGATCTTGAAGATGTAATAGGGAACACTTGGATCAGCAATATTTGTTGATATTCCTGCGGCAAAGGCAGCTTTTGCTGCATTTACGCTGTTTCCATCATACAATGCTTTTGTACCAGGCACAAAAGTGATGCTCTTGCCACCAACGGCCCAGGCTGTGCCACCATGGAGATTAAGCGAGCCACCATCCATCGCAATAATTGCGTTTGCATCGGTTGCTGAAACTGCAGAATTGAGGAATAAATTCCTACCTGCTGATGAACCGCCAATAGTTGTGGTAGCCGATTTTTTCAGGAAGAAGAAAGGATCGCTAACAACAACTTTGGTCGTGGCAACTTCTGAATAAGCCCCAACGGTAGCAGAAAACTGGAAGTACATGGTGTCTTTCCCTGCAGTAAAATCGCTTCCTGCGATTGGAACCTGGAACGGGTTTGATGTAAATGGTCCAGAAACCGTTGACCAACTTGCCAGGGCACTGTTCCTTTTTTGTACAACGAGAGAACCCGCATAAGCTGCAATCTTTGGTGCAACGGTAACCTTAATGTAAGCAGATTCAGGAGTACGGACAACATTGACAGTTTTGCCTGTTGATGACATTGTAGCTCCAACGGTCATTGCGCTTGTGAGCGTAATCGTTGAGATATAACCGCTTTCGGTTGCCCCCGCGAGGGTAAAGGTAACATAATCACCTACTGTCACCATTTGGGCTTCAGCCCTTGTATAGGTAATCGAAGTGGTAAGACCTGAACTGACAGTAGCTGTCTTGGTCGTACCTGCCAAAGGAAGGTTTTGCTTGGCACCTGCGGCATCCCATGAAGGAACCTGCAACTTCTCCAATTGTGCAGTCATTACATCGCCCGATTTTGCGTTCGGCAAAGTTGAGTTGACTGTAAAGCTGGCATCCAAAGCGGTAATACCCGCAGTTGTCGTTGTTGACACAGTGGTAATGATTGCTTTACCACTAGCATCTTTGGGAATTTCATAATAGGGTTGTTTCGTACAACTCATGATTAACGCCATTGAACTGATTAACGTTAATAATATGATTTTTCTTGTTTTCATATTTGCAGAATTAATTATTAAATTAATAGTTCCGTTTATTGTCCTACTTGTTTTGGAAGATACCCAAAGCTCTGTAAGCACTTCTTGTTGTTCAGGATCTCACTTCCAGGCATTGGCGAGATCAAGTTCATCGGACCGAATGAGAAGCTGAATTCACCAGCTTTATGGCCAATGAAATCGTGGATTCCTGCAAATGTACCAGATCCATCGATAAGGCACATCCTGGTACGGCGCTGATCCCATAACATTTTGCTCTCGAAGATCAATTCATAGGCACGTTCGGCCATAATTTCCTTCAATGAAATGTCGGATGCACGGTATGTAGGTAACAAGGCTCTGGTTCTGACTTCGTTGATCCCTTTGGTAATATCGTCATCTGAAATAGCATCACCCAACGTCTTTAAAGCCCAGTTTACCTCGGTAAGCTGTAAAAGGACATCAGCATAACGATAGAATGTCCAGTTCAATCCTGATTTTGCAGTGTTTTTAATCGCGTCCGTATCATACAGTTTGTACAGATAAGGCCTGTCAAATTTTGGGGCAGGACTCTGGGTAGGGTCATACTTGGTTGAGAGGTTGTCTGTTGTAAAGAAAAATTGCTTTTCCTGAACGCGCTTATCAGCAGGATTGTATGAATTGATATAGTTCATACTTGGGATAAAAGTCCCATTTTCGTCACCATACATCGAAATATGGCTGATCAAAGGCAAAGCGCAAGGGATTTCCCCATTGTTTGTAACCCCAGACAAATACTGGGCCTGGAAGATAAATTCACCCTGGTTGTTCTTTGAAGGATTACGCAAATCGTCATAGGTACTACCAGCAAGGCTCCATTTTCCATAAAGGATATCAAGCTGTGCCTTTGCTTTTTGCAGGAATACCTTACCAGTTGCAACAGGATAACCTTTCATTGTCCATGCACCGCTAACGCAAAACTCTTTGGTTGGGGTTGCATTGACTTCCTGATAAGGATAACCGGCACAAGTGAGGTAAACATCGGCCAAAATTGCCCTTGCGGAATATTTCGTGATGCGCCCGTTTGTCGATTTGGTATCGGTCAAACTACTTGCGATCGCAAATTCAAGGTCAGGGATAATGACCTCGTCATAGATCTTCTTAAGGGAAGTCCTTGGCAATTCAGCATCTGCCACATTTTCAAGGATCTTTGTGATCTGTGGCACATCACCCCAGTAACGGACAAGGTTAAAATAGTACCAGGCACGCAAGGTCTTTACTTCACCAAGGGCTTTTGAAATTTTGTCGCTGGCAATCCCTGTCATCCCTTCGATCATCTGGATCGAGAAATTGGCATCCCTTACACCTGTAAACCAGTTGTTCCACTGATTGTTAAAGTCGTCAAGCAAGTCACCCGATACCTGGTTGGTCTGGAACCTCCAATATAAAGCGTGTGCTTCAACAGTCCAGGCTTCACCTGTTGGGAATTCAAGGGTTTGTGGGAGGTTGTTGCCCCAGTCGGTTGCTCCCCCGGTCCAGTTGGGCAACTGGCGATATGGCCCCATTGTCAAAGCAGTAAGGTCCTCATCGCTGGTGTATGTTGATTTGTCGGTAAGTGACCCTGTAGGCTTTTCAACAAGGAAATCCTTACAGCCACTAAACCCAATCATGAGTGCGGCTAATAATATGAAGTATCTCATTACCATACTATTTTTATTTTTATTTTCCATAATCATAATTTTTTTAGAATTTAGAAACTGACGTTAACTCCAAAGGAGTATGTTGATGGATTCGGATACTGATATTTATCGGAGTTTGGAGCTGTAGCGAAACTCTTATCCAATGAACTACCTTCAGGATCATATCCTTCAACTTTGGTAATCAGGAAGAAATTTGCTGCACTAAGATAGAACCGTACCTTTTCAAGTTTGATCGTTTTTGTCAACGAACCGGGTAAAGTATAACCTAAAGTTAAATTGTTGCCCCTGATGAACGATGCATCAGAAAGCATGTGCGTATCGGCATACGATTGATAATAAGCCCCGCCATTTCCCGGACGAATCTGGGCTACCTGCGAATTTTGATTATCTGGACGCCATGCAGTAAGTGTTGAATTCAAGCCTCCTGATACCAACTGACGGTCCTCGGCCGATTCGTGGATGAATGCTTTGTTCACACCCTGAACGATCGCGATATCGATTGCCAGATCAAAGTTCTTATAAGAAAAGGTGTTGTTGAACCCAACGATGAATTTTGGGAATGCATTACCGATGATATCACCGTCCGACTGCAAATCGATTTTTCCATCATTGTTTTTGTCATAGAATTTCAAGTCACCTGGCCTCATCCCATAACGGGCGGCTTCTGCGGCTTCACTTGTGCTCCACGTACCCAAGCGGTTTAATCCAAAGAAGGATCCGATAGGATACCCAATCTTGTAAATGGTGGTTGCATTACCGGCGCCAAGCTGAACATAGATAGGTGCACCTGTTGGCCCGAGCGCTGTTATCTTGTTTTGGTTGTTGCTCAATGTAAAGGTAGTATTCCATTTTAAGTCACCTTTTGCTATATTGCGGGTATTCAGTTCAATTTCAAAACCCTGGTTCTGAACAGAACCATAGTTCTCGGTTACCGAACCAACAGTTGTTGACAATGGGAGTGGTACAGAAAGCAACATATCGGTTGTCTGTTTGCGGTAAACGTCAAACGACAAGGTGATACGATCTTTGAAAAGGCCTAAATCGATACCTCCATCATACTGTGTTGTGGTTTCCCATTTAAGGTCGGGGTTACCCACCGAACTTGGATAAATACCTGTCAACGATGTGGTTCCCATTGCGATTGAACTGTTAACACCTACATACCTTTGGGTTACATAACTACCAATTTCCTGGTTACCTGTTTTTCCGACACTGGTACGGATCTTCAGGTTGGAAATAGCGGCAATATTTTTGACAAAATCTTCGGAAGAAGCTTTCCATGCCAATGCGGCAGATGGGAAGAACCCATATTTTGAGTTTTCACCAAATCTGGAGGAACCGTCCATACGGCCTGTGAAGGTAGCCATGTATTTTCCTTTGTAACTGTAATTGGCCCTGGCAAAGTAGGAGGCAAGTGCATTGAAACCATCACTACTTCCAACACCTGGTCTTGCGGCTGCTCCTGCACCTAAATTATGGTATGCATAGAAGTTAGTAAAGAACACGCTGTTTGAAGCACTCAGGTTTTCATATTTATACCTTGACCATGAAAGACCAACCATTGCGTTGACGGTATGGTCCCCTCCAAAAGTTTTATCGTAGTTGAAATAGTTTTGGTTTTGCCAGTACATCCCGTAGTTGTTGTTCATGGATGCGGAACCGTCACCACCATAAAATTTACCACTGTAATAATCGTATTTGTAGTTGTTGAAGTCAAAAGAGAAGTCGCTCTTGAAACTTAAATCCTTTGTGATCTGGGCTTTCAGGACCATACTACCGGTTGCCTGGTTTCTGTAGGTCAAGCCAAAATTCTGGTTTCTTCTGAAAATGATGTTGTACCATTGTTCCCCAACGTTGAAGTCGGCATTGGTACCCCAGCGTGATGCATAAATGCCAAAAGTAGCCGGATCATTCGGGTAGGTGATCGGAACGATTGGCCAAACCTCGGCAGTTGACCTGGTGATCCCATCATCATAAGTCTGGATACTTTGCATAAAGCCCAATTGGGTGCTTAAATCAAGCCATTTGAACACTTTGACATCACCGGTCAAACTTCCGTTGTAACGTTTGAAATATGAATCCTTCATAATACCCTGTTGATTGGTATAACCTATTGAAACAGAGTATTTGGCTTTGTCGTTACCACCTCTTACGTCGAAGTAATGGTTTTGGGATACCGACGGTTTGAAAACAATACTTTCCCAGTTGTTGTTGTAGCGCGGCATATATTGCTTGCCATCCTTACCTGTCAGGTTTACAGAAAAGGTTCCGTCATTTGGGATAAACAACCAAGGCATTTCGGAATAGGATTGTGAACCGCCTGTTGATCCGCGGAAGTCCTTTGTGCTGTTGATCGTTCCGTATTTTGTTCCATTGGCCATTGCCTGCTCATAAGTGTACATCAATTGCTCAGAAGTCATCGAGTACAAATGTCTTTGCATAACACCAACAGACACACTACCTTTATAGTCCACCTGTGTTTGTCCGGCAACACCACGTTTTGTTGTGATCAATACAACACCGTTGGCACCCCTTGCACCATATATAGCGGTTGCAGAAGCATCTTTTAAGATGTCGGTACTGACAATGTCGTCAGGGTTTAGGTTCGATAAAACGTTACCAACACCTACGATACCGTCAACGACGAACAATGGGTCGTTGTTCGTATTGATCGAGTTCGATCCACGGATACGGATCATCGGGTTACCACCCGGGATACCACCACCCATATTGATAACCTGTACCCCTGAGACTTTTCCTTGTAGTGCCTGACCAAGGTTGGTTGCTGGTTTATCCATTAACCTTGTAGCAGCAACAGCGTTTACAGCACCGGTAGCGTCACTTTTCTTGACAGTACCATATCCGATGGCGACTACCTCTTCAATACCGATCGTCTCTTCGGCAAGTTGAACATTTACAGTTGATTTTCCACCAACAGCAACTTCCTGTGCTTTCATTCCCACAAATGAGAATTGAAGGGTTGCATTGTCGGGGACATTGTTGAGCGAGAAATTACCACCATTATCGGTAATTACACCATTTGTGGTCCCTTTTACAACTACGGAAACACCTGGCAAAGAACCTCCCGATAAGTCGGTAACTTTACCGGAAACCTTCTTTCCAGCCTGCTGGCTGGCGGTGAGGTTTTCACCAGCTTGCAGGGAATATACATTTGCAGTCACCTGCACGACTGTCATCACAAAAATTAACAGGCAAAGCTTCATGAATCGTGAAATTTTCTTTAACATGAGATTTCGCCCCATGTTCGGAATCGGTTTTTTTTTCATACAATTGAATGTTTTAATTTAACAAAATGTTGTTCGTTTTCGCCTTCCGGCTTTTATACAGCAGAGATAGATGGGACTATTCGTACTGAAATCAGATAGTTATTCATGCTGGTCGTTCATTTCATAGGCAAAACAATTTTGATGTTTAGTTGATGTGTATAAATATAAAGAATCTGATGTTCGCATTTTCTGCACGTATTAAGGTTTTCATATTTCACTTAAAGACGACCTGACCGTTAGTTACCCTGTAAAATTAATAATTATTTTTTAACAAATTTTCACCATTGATAAGTTATAACATAGATGATTCAGATAAGTTTTAATTATTTGTAATAAAAAAAAATTACTTTTGCGGCGCAAACCAATATTTGTTTCAAATGGACGAAGGGCCGGCGGATAGTATATTTTTAAACCTTGATGTAAAGGGTTAGCAGGGCCATTTTGTGCGTGCTTTCTCCTTATATCTTTAACAAAAAGGAGAAGCATATGAAATCTTTCACCACATTTTATTTAAGCCGTGTGATCGGCAAAAAAGTGTTTGATGCCAATGGTGAGTTCATTGGCGTCGTTAAAGATTTGTTGGTCGATTCAAATTATTCATTTGAAACCTCCGGGAAACCATTTGTAAGCGGCATCCAACTCAAACAGGGCAAAGATGTCAAATGTTATTCTTTTCAATCCTTTCGGATCACCAAGGGAAATGGCACAATCATCATCACATGCGAGAAACTGGCCGAAATGTCGGCTGAAAGTATTGAAAACGATTTGTTTTTGGCTCAGGTAATACTTGATAAACAGATTGTTGACCTTTATGGACACAAGCTTGTACGGGCAAACGATGTCCGGCTCGTATCGCTGGTGGAGGGCACATACGTTGTGGCTGTTGATATCGGTATTGAAGGTCTGCTCCGCAGGATCGGGATCGTGAAACCATTAAAAGCACTGTTCTCGATTTTCGGCAAATCGGTTCCTTCCAAATTTATCCTTTGGGAAGAGGTTGAAGCCATTGATTATTCCAACCTGAACATCAAACTTTCAAAGAGTTATTCCAAACTTCAGACGCTGCATCCTTCCGACCTTGCCGATATTATTGAGGAACTCGACAAAAAATCAAGGACAAACGTCTTTTCGCAGTTGGATGAAGAACAGGCTGCCGATGTTTTGGAAGAATTGAACACCGAGGCTCAGGTTCACCTGATTGAAAGTTTGCCGATCGAAAAAGTAGCCGACGTACTGGAGAAGATGCCTGCCGATGAAGTTGCTGACATCATGGATGCCCTTGAGGATGAAAAGGTTGAACTCCTGTTGAAAGAGATGGAGAAAGATACATCCGAAGAAGTCCGCGAACTTCTCGAATATCCCGACAATACCGTGGGGAGCATCATGTCAACTGAGATATTGTGCTACAAGGAAAATGAGACCGTTGAACAGGTGATCCATGATTTACGGAACAAGCGGCCTGAGGCTGAAGAGCTGTTCAGCCTTTTTGTCACAGGCGAGAATGATGAGCTGATTGCCAGTTTTTCGTTGCGCGACCTTGTACTGGCATTGCCTGAAGCGAAAATCAGTCAGTTTATGAAGCCTTCACCCGTCCACTTGTACGACTTCCTCAAGGTCGATGATATTGCCGAGATCATTTCAAAATACAACATGCTGGCCATTCCGGTATTGGACAAAAAAGGGATTTTGCAGGGGATGGTCGTCATCGGTGACGTGGTAGAGGATTTAATTAACAAACGCAGGACAAATAAATAGGAGTGTTGCCATATGTTCAAAAATAGAAAAACACTTTTTCGCAGGTTGGGATTTTTTCTTGCGATTTTGGGCCCGGGAATCATTACCGGGAGCGTTGACAACGATGCGGGTGGAATCACAACCTATTCGGTGGCAGGTGCCTTGTACGGATATAACCTGTTGTGGACATTGATCCCTTCGTTCATTGTGCTTGTGGTGATCCAGGAGATGAATGCCCGTATGGGCATCGTAACCGGTAAAGGATTGGCCTGCCTGATCCGTGAAAACGCAGGGGTGAAAATCACTTTTTTTATTTTTACGGGATTGCTGATTGCCGACATTGGCAATACGACGACCGAGTTTGCCGGGGTTGCCGGAAGTATGGAGGTATTTGGCGTCAGCAAGTACATTTCTGTACCCATTGTGGGATTCCTTGTCTGGATCTCGGTAGTGAAGGGAACCTACAAGAGTGCTGAACGTATCTTCCTGATATTCAGTGTTTCATTATTGATGTATGTTGTTTCGGCATTGATGGGTAAACCACAATGGGGCGAAATTGGCCATTCGCTTGTCCATCCCGAATTGGAAATCAATACGCAAAGCCTTGCGATCATTATTGGATTGATCGGAACAACGATTGCGCCATGGATGCAGTTTTACATGCAATCGTCGGTGATCGAAAAGGGGCTGAAAATGAAGAACTACAAATACACCCTGATCGATATTGTGGTGGGTTGCCTTGTCACGGTAATTGTTGCATTTTTTATTATTGTGGCTTGTGCCTCGACCTTGCATGTGAACGGGGTTGTGATCAATGAAGCAAAAGATGCTGCCCTGGCGTTGAAACCGCTTGCGGGCGCCCTAGCCGCTCAGGTATTTGCTTTCGGATTGTTTATTGCCTCCATCTTTTCGGCTACGATATTGCCTTTGGCTTGTGCATTTTACGTGAGCGAAGCGTTTGGATTTGAAGCTGGCATCGACAAGACCTGGAACGAAGCAAAAGAATTTTATACCCTCTATACCGGGATCCTGATCCTTTCTGCCGGAATTATCCTTTTGCCAAATGCCCCGTTGATCCTGATTTCGTTGTGGTCGCAGGTCCTGAACGGGATGTTCCTGCCAGTGGTGCTGTTGTGCATGATCTTTTTGGTGAACAACAAGAAAATCATGGGCGAGTATGTCAACAAACCGGTGAACAACTTTATCGGATGGTCGGCGGTGTCCGTTTTGGTCATCCTGTCGTTTGCTTTATTGGTTTTACAGTTTATTAAATAAAGGGTGGGGGGAAATTGTAAAAGACGCTTTAAGGGGCGGCGCATGCTGACAGGTCGCCACTTCCAATTTTGTTCCATGACGCTGTCAGGAGCTTCGCACGCTGACAGGTCGTGTCCCAAAGTTGGTTTTGAGATTTTATTAAGTTCGATCTTCCTCCCGGGCTGTCATTGCGAACCGGTAATTAACATTAAATGGTTAGCTAATAATTAGATACCGGTGAAGCAATCCCATATTCTATGCACGATTAAAAAATAATTATTAAGTTTGTGTAATAAAATATCAACTTATGACAACAGTGACAATTAAGATTAACGCCAGTACAAGAAAAACACAGTATTTGTTGGGGCTTATAGGTGAGATTGCGAAAGGCGATAAAAATATCGAAATTTCAGGAACTGAGGAAAGCCCTTATAATCCCGAATTTGTAAAAGAAATTCTAAAATCACGTTCAAGCAAAGGAAAGGCCATAAAAACTGCAGATTTATGGAAGTAATCTATAAAGACAAAGCTCTTGAAGACATTAAATTTTGGAAAACAAGTGGTAAAAAAATAATTCAAAACAAAATTACCAAACTGGTGGAAGATATCCTTCGACACCCATACACAGGATTAGGGAAGCCAGAAGGATTAAAATATGAGCTTAGCGGCTTATGGTCACGTGAAATTGATAAAAAGAACCGGTTGGTCTATGAAGTTGTTGGACAGGATCTTCATATTGTTTCGTTATGCGGACATTATTACGATAAATAAACTTTTAACCCCACTTTAAGTATAACCCGACGCACCACTGGTTGTGATTTGCTTTCAAATTGTATCTTTGACATACTGATATTCACCCTTGATGGAATAGCCGAATTGTCAATGTCGGTTGTGATTTGCTTTCAAATTGTATCTTTGACATACTGATATTCACCGATCTTCGAGCTGGTTGTATAGGGTGATGAGTTGTGATTTGCTTTCAAATTGTATCTTTGACATACTGATATTCACCCTCAGAAGGGAGCTTTGAAAGGGCTACCTGTTGTGATTTGCTTTCAAATTGTATCTTTGACATACTGATATTCACCAAATCAATAAAAATTTCCTTTCTTATATTCGTTGTGATTTGCTTTCAAATTGTATCTTTGACATACTGATATTCACCATTTTGTTGATTGAATTGATTGCAAAACCGGTTGTGATTTGCTTTCAAATTGTATCTTTGACATACTGATATTCACCTGAACGTATTCATGAGCCGCGCATGGTACAGTTGTGATTTGCTTTCAAATTGTATCTTTGACATACTGATATTCACCACACCTGCAACTACCTGCCCGTTATTGGTTGTTGTGATTTGCTTTCAAATTGTATCTTTGACATACTGATATTCACCGATGTAAAAATACAACGTTTGCAGCCTAGAGTTGTGATTTGCTTTCAAATTGTATCTTTGACATACTGATATTCACCTAGCACAAAATTTCTGCCATGGAAGTATTAGTTGTGATTTGCTTTCAAATTGTATCTTTGACATACTGATATTCACCTTAAGGTTGAATTGACACTTACACCATATCGTTGTGATTTGCTTTCAAATTGTATCTTTGACATACTGATATTCACCATACCTCCATTTAATAGGCTGATTGATAGTGAAATATGGTCGAAATCAGGATTTAAAACAAGGGAATATCAGCAGAAAAAACCGGATTAAAGCCCGGTTTTTTTATTCCAATCACTTTTGATCGTCATTTAAAATAGCTCCAATTGCTGCACCTGACCTTTTTTTTCCACCTCTTTTTTTCCATAAAACAGTTCCATATCTCCAAATTGTTTGTCGGTTATGCACAAAATTCCAATATGCCCTTGAGGCGGTAATTCCAACTTTACCCGTTTGATATGGACATCGGCGTTGTCTTTGCTCGGACAGTGGCGCAGGTAGATACTGAACTGGAACATTGTGAACCCATCTTTCAATAGTTTTTTCCTGAAATCAGCATAAATCTTCCGCTCTTTTTTTGTTTCGGTCGGAAGGTCGAACAATACCATTACCCACATAATCCGATATTCATTTAACCGTTCCATTAAAAAGGTTCAATTCATTTCGGGATATTCAATTTTCCGCAAATCGCCTAGGAAACATTTAGCAAGGGAGGCAGTTGTTTGTTGAACCGCCAGCATGAGCGGACTTCGTCGGGAATTGATATTGACATCTAACACCGGTATTTGCAGAAGCTTGGCCTTATGTTCTTTTGTTAGTTCTTCAGGCATTTCGCCACTTTCAAGAATTTCAAGCACGAGCTGATCGACATACGGACGGTAGGGCTCCATAATATCATCTGCCAGGCAATAGGCGTTGTACCTGTTGTGGTGGTGGATACCTAAAGTTGGCAACAATCCAGAAGCCACAAGCGAGCGGGCGACTGTGGCGCGTAAAATGGCATAACCATAATTGAGCAAATTGTTGGGTGTGAACCCTTCCGGATCACGCCTGAAATCGAGTGACGAATCGAACAGTTCTCCCCAGTAATAGGCTGCTGCCCGGCCCTCATGGTTTTCGGTGTCACCACTTTTTACCTGATCTGACCAGTATTTCATATTTTCGATTTTACGCCCTTCTTGCTTAAGTACCGAGGCTTGGTTTAAGATTTTCTGACGGATGGTTTGTTGCCACAATTGTTTGCGCAGGGGTTCTGAGGCATTTACCTGATGGGTAAACCTTTCGCTTTGTGTGGTGTTCCCTTCAAGAGGTAACAACAATCCGGATGGCATATGGCGTTCGTCACAGGTGATAATGGCAACATTGTTCTTTAAAAGTGCATTAACTAGTTGATGGGTGATTGTGATTTGAAGATTTTCAAGTATAACAACGCCAATATCTTCAATAGGAATAGTAATCACCCGGTCTTTTTCGGGCAAAATAGATGTTTCAGGCAGATTTATCACCAACTGCTCATCTTTAAACCGGAGATAAGCTGGGTTGCCAAAGTAAAGAGTTCGTTTAATCATTATAGAAAAATAAAAAAACAAGTAAAAACTAATAGTTAATTTTAATCCTTAATTATATTATTAGTTATTAAACCATTGATTATTCCTTTAACGAATCCTAAACGGTTTATTGATAGTTTGTAGCAAACATCTTTAATCATAATGCCCTCAATTGATCTTTCGGTTTTATTAAGTGCCGAAAATTCAACCTTGTTCCAAATTGGTGAAGCAATTTCGTGTCTTACAAAGAAACACTGACTTCCGCTTGAACTTACCATTTTGTAAATATTACAATTCTGTATTTGACTGATATTCTGTATGCCAAAGGATTGATTATTAATTTGTTCTTCATTTGTTGGAATATAAACCAAATCTGATGGTGAAAGATGAAAAAGTAAATGCTCCTCTTTGTCGTTAATCTCAGGCACTGGTGTAAGTCCTTGTTTCTGTCGTTCAATCACAATATTTAAAGGGATACTTTCATAGGATCGTTTGTCTTCATTGTTTTGATAAATAGCGAAGAACAGATTAGTCCCCTTTGCTGCCTCGACATATTTATTGACCTTATTACCAGTTGAACCAACCTTAAATTTACTTCCTTTTGTCTCAAATGTTCTGACTTTAAATATTGGCTGGTGAAATTTACCATCATTTAGGTCCGATATATTTCTGTTCATTTCATCAATTCCGTCAGGAGAGAAAGCGATTTCAGGATGTTCGATTATTTTCCCAGCCTTAATCTCATTGTATTTTACCAGATGATTTAGAAGTATCTTTTGGCTGGCTGTATCCGTGATACTGAGGATACCAATTGAATTAAACGATTCAGTAATTGCCGATCTTGATGCAACCATCTCTTTTTCAAAGTAGTATAATTCTACTTTTGAGATCTCTTTTCCATCCCATTTATCTTCAAGAACCTTAAAAAATTTCCTGATCTTCGATTTTTCAAAACCCTGTTTAAAAAGAATTCGAATTTGATTCTTTAATGATTTATCAACGATCATTTCCCATTGGTCTAGGGCTGCATTAAGCTGTACAAATTTCTTGAACCGCAACTGTACCAAACCATTAACTGTCTCTTTATGCATGAGTTTGCGTATTGCCCAATGGTCTCCTTTTTCCTGTTTTGTGAATATTTTCTTAATACTACCATCAGGCTGTCTTTCCCATTTCTGATACCAATTGCAGGTTTTATTAATAATCCGCAGGTTTTGTTTAAAACTTACTATTGTAGTTGAAAGTTTTAGCCTTGTGTCTTGTGTGAATGACTCCCACGGTTTAATAAATTCTTTGGCAACATTTATCGTTCTTCGAATCTTTTGTCCATTCTCAATTTTTTGAATGTCCATTCTTTCGATTCTACGCAATTTTTCCCTAAGATCAAACCGGACTTTATCATCCTTTTTGTGGGCATGCTCATTGTTTAAGTAGTTTATATGATTTCTTGTAGCACAAGCTATTACCAAGGCATCCATTGCATGATGTCGGTGATCAATCCTTTTTTTAGAAAATCCTTTTTGTAGCTCAAGTGGTATTTCGGTTTGAAAAACTCTTTTGCCTTCTTTGTTTGTCCATTGACCAAATTTAGGGCTCTTTGTTATTTCATTCAGCCTTTCAAAGCGAGGCGTAATTAATTCATTCCAAACATCATTCAGTCCCCAATCTTGCTTTAGGATCGAAGTGATACTTCCTGAACATACACAAACGTTTTTGGATGTGGTTTCTACCTCTCCTTCTTCGCGGACAACATTTGATAAGAGATTCTTAATCAGTTTACTAATGTACCTGGTATCATTTAATTGTCTGTTAATGAAATCTTCAGGTATTTCCTCCATCAACATTTTCTTTAATTTGCTTTTATTTTTCAAAAAACGGGTTTTCACAAAGTCCTCATAAGCATCCAGAGTAAATAGCTTTACCTGCTTACCAAAATCCAACTCGATAATCTTACCTTGATTTTGTTGGATGTACGAATATGCCATCCTATTGTCTTTATCCTTATTCACTACAGATTCACAAATTACTTTGTTGCTTAAAGAATCATCGAAATAAAGAGACTGAGGTATGATATGTTCAATTTCATAACTGGATGTGAAGAGTCTTCCTAAAGGTATGATTTCTCCTGTATAGGGTGACTGATATTGTTGATCAAGCCAAAGTTTATACCTAGTCAGTTCATTGGAAGTCGGTTGTGAATTCTTGCTTATTTTTGAAATCTCTTCTGGTATAGCCTCAGTTGCATTCAATACACCCTCCTCATAAAGCTTAAGGATTTCCAGTTGACTTTGCGAGTATGGCCTAACATTCTGGATGGATGGGTCATTTTTCAACTCAATAAGCAATGCTTTTATTCTAAGATTCGTATTTTCATTAACGGACACTGTTTCAGTTATTCTTTTTCTTTGATCAGCAGTATTTTTCATTTCGCGACCCAACTCAATATGAATCTCGTCCAAGAAATCTATATTACCATTACCAAATTGCTGCCAAATATCTGAAACTACTCTAAGTGTTTCTGTAACGACTTGTTCTACAATAGGATTCCGCAAAGAATGCTGTTTAAATGTGTGTTTCAAATAATAATCTAGTTCGTTTGGAGTTGTCCATTTCACAACATCACTTTCTTCAGAGTGTCTTCCATAAATAGCATAACATGCCTGATAGGTATTTAAAGCTTTAAAAGGATTCTGGCAATCAAGAAAGCTTTTCAAGACTTGTTTTGGAATGTCGTCATCTGTGATTTCGTCAATTCTATTTTTATCGTAATTAATTGATTTCAACCGCTCTGTAATTGCCTCCAAGCGAATTCTTGTATTTGGCGAAATGCCATCTTCAGACCAATATTTTCCTCTGCGCATTAATGGTAAAAGCTTTTTAATTGCTTTCGCTGAATAGGCCCCATATTCCTTTTTAAAAGGTGCAAATTTTCGGAAGTTCTCAATAAACTCGCCTGAAAGACTGTACTTCTTTGCAAATGTCGCTAATGCTTTCCCGATCTCAATTTTATCTTCTACTGAACTTAAAATATGCCATAGGTGCTCTTCAACATCTTTTGTTAAAAACTCAGGAGCTAAATTTGACGATTTCAATTTAGTGAGCATTTGTGACCTTGTTTCATTAGCTGGATAAGTTTTATCCTCTACATAATTCCATCGGTATAGATCGACATTCTTTTTTAGTCTGAAAGCTGGGTATTTTAAAAAGGCTTTCTGGTCGATTTCTTTACGATCATTAAGAAAATCAAATAGTTCAACCCAGTCATCCTCTGTTTTTAAAAAATCAGAGGTTACATTTACATCTGTATAAAGCCTACCATCAATGTATTTCTCACGTTGGTAAATTTTTAGGTTTTGAAGGAATTGCCAAAGCCTAAATTCCTGGAAAAGTGGATGTGACCTTGCAATACATTTCAATATTTTTGTTTGTTTTATTCCGTGTTCGTCAATAAATGTTCTAAATTCATAACGACAGTCACTGACTTCTGATTTTTTGCTTTTTAGTGGTCTTTGGTAGAAAATAATGTCATTGACAAAAAGATGTACAAAATCTTTGTCCTTGTATGTAGCCCGATGATCTTCGTTGTTTTTATAGAGTTCTTCAAGGCAGAGCTTATAATTAGCTTTGTTTAGTAATTCGGGATGAAATGCTTGCTGTTTTTCAAGAATAAGTTTTAACTCTTCCCTATAAAAATTACGTTCAATCGTACGGACAAGTTTTCCTTTAATTTTCTGCTCGGGAGATTGCAATAGCGTATTATAGATATATGAACCAACAGTTTGGTTACTTTTCTCAATTTCATCTTCAGTCTTTTTCTTTAATAAAGTCCAGTCGTCAGCACCAGGTGATCTGAAGGAGCGTTTTTCTTTCCCTTCTTTATCCATCTTAAAACTTCCGTCATCATTAAGTTCAGTAGTTACAATGAACTCTTTGATCTTTCCTACCCAATCAAGAGGCAATCGGCTTGTCCTTCTATAAACCCAGCCATTTTCTAAAATAACATTGTACCAGATTTCTTCTTTATTCTTTCTATCTCCACTATCTTGAACATCAACCACTTTTAGAGCATGAAATTCAATAAGTTTATTCGTATTTTCATTCTCATCCTCACCGCGGAGTTGATAGTAACCTCGTTTTTGATTAAAATGCAATAGTAACCAGGATAATTCTTCTTTAGATATAGGAGATGACAGAGCCTTTTTCCGAAGATAATATATCGTCCAGTCGTAGGGGATCTTTTTATTATTTAAAAACAATTTTGGTTGGCACTTTTGAAACTCCTCAATCATTTCTTCGAATGAGGATTTGAAAATAAACTCACATCTATTGGTATCAATATTTAATTTATAAGCAATTTTAGGTTCTTTATCGTTTAAAAACTTACCAAAGTGATGCTCAAAATCAATCTGATCTGAATAATGCTGAGGCAAAAACCCCAATTGATAAAGAACTCTGTTTAGGCGCTCCCTCCGTAATAAAAACCGTTCCCTTAATCTACGTATTCCCCTGAAGTTTGTCCGATCAGCTGTTTGTGATACAGGATTGCCCTTTTCAAAATCTCCAATACTCGTTTGGTCCATTGGTATAATTCTTGAACCCATGCCAATTATATTCCCAGATTTTTGGTCAAAATCTTGTTCTATTAAAGCCCATCCGATGCTATTTGTACCTAGGTCCAGTCCTAAAATTTTTTTCATATAATTTTGTTTGTTGATTATTTATAGTAATTTAGCGGTACAATTTGAAGCAAATCACAATAAGGATTATTCCGTTGTGAAAACATTCGAAGCGGAGGTAGCGAAAGTTGCCTTCGTTTTTTTGTTTCTGACCTATTCCACCTTATCATTGCATTGTGTGAACCGCAACCCGTAAAGGTCGTTTTTTTGTCGATGAAAGCTTTGTTCTTAAAGGATTCCTTCATAACCATGAGGTTTAGGTAAAGTAAAAAAAGTAAATGTTAAATCAAGTTTTTATGACACTCTAAAACTAAGAAAAATATTTTTCAAATGCCAGCATAATGTACGATAATTTTTCTTTTCTTCCCGCCCTTTTGAAGATCCATTTCCTTCCGGCGCAAGCAACATTTGATCATTTTTGATTATTTCTGATTGCGCCGGAGGGTTGGGGAGCCGGTTTTTCCACAAAGATTTCGCTCCTCTGGAGCTTTTGACTGCAACAAAAGTTAGGTAAGTGTTTCCACTGTTGGGATGGAATAGCCAAAACATTTGGTAAAGGAAGTCAAAACCTGACAGCGTCGGAGACCTGTCAGCGTTGGATTAAATAGGAATGGTTACGCGAGTCTAAACCCCAACGGTGTCGAAGACCCGTCGGCGTTTGGATTTAGGATAAGAAACTGATTTAAAAGACACTGTCATGAGCTTCGCAATTTGACAGGTCTTGTTTCACAAGTTTCTAATTTCTTTTCTTATGCACCCCCTCCAGTATCTTCTGGTCTCCAACTTTTTCAAAACCGGCAATTGAGGTACTATCGTCAAAAATGATTTTTCCCTTCCGGTCACGGACATTAAGATGCAATTTTGCATCGATGCTTTCGGCGATACGGCGGTCCATTGAACCTTTAACGGGAGCCCTCAACAATCCGGAGTTGTTGCGGACTGCCACTATTGAATAAGTATTTTTGCGGTCAGTAATGGTGATTTTTGTGGTGTCCGATCCGGATTCCGTCAGCGACAATTTCGCATGGGTATAGGTTGCAAAACGATATAAAGTACTGTCATTCAAAAAGAACCCAAGAAATCCTGTAAACGGTTTCCCAAGCCATGGCACGTTTGCGATCGATAACATAAAGGAACTGTTCCCTTTGTGGAAATTGTTGGACTGCATCCATATCCAGGCTGAGGGCATCGAGGAGCCCCAATCTTTTTCGATGTATCCTATGCCCTGATTGAAATTGTAGTCCTTTCCGTTTTTCACAAGATAACCCTCCAACTTGTGGGTAAGGCTGACAACCCCATGGTAACACTGCATAAAGGGCACAAACCGGTACCAACCCATGATCCCGGGATTCAG
>CAIYPA010000538.1 GCA_903927965.1 uncultured Bacteroidia bacterium
GAAAAAGCCATTCTGTTTGAAACTGAAAAGTTGCAGAATGAAGCTGCCAAAGTCTTTACCGGTGAGCTGAACGAATACATTGAAAATGTCCGTAAGGCTCATGAACAAAGGATAGATTTGGCCAATCCTGATGAAGTGGTCCATATTGGTTGGGATCAGGACAATAAGGACAAGGCCAATGAACTGGTAGTTGAGTTTTCAGAATGGATGCAGCAGCATAAGGATGAGCTGATGGCATTGCAGATATTCTACAACCAACCATTCAGAAGGCGCGAATTGACCTATTCTATGATCAAGGAGGTATTGGAGAAATTGCAAAGTGAAAAACCTTTGCTTGCTCCTTTGCATGTTTGGCGAGCTTATGAAGCCCTGGAAGAGTGCAATGGATCACCAAGAAATGAGTTGACAGCCATTGTATCATTGATCCGTAAAGTGAGTGGATTGGACACCATTCTGACAGTTTATGACAAAACTGTCGATAGGAACTTTCAGGAGTGGGTTTTTAAGAAACAAGCAGGTGCAACCAAGTTCAATGAAGAACAGATGCAATGGTTAAGGATGATCAAAGATTATGTGACCAATAGTTTCCATATTGAGAAGGATGATTTTGATTACAATCCCTTTAATGCTCAGGGTGGATTGGGCAAAATGTGGCAATTGTTTGGGGAACAGACGGAAGAGATAATTGACGAATTGAATGAAGCATTGGCTGTCTAAAATTAGTAAATTTGCAGTATGATTAAAGATTGTGTAATAATTAGAGAGTTACCTCAAGGCGGACAAAAATCCGTTTACTTGGCCGAGCATCCTCAAGTAGGCACAGTCGTAATTAAAAGAGGTGCGATTAAAAGTTTTATCTCACTTGAAAGAATAAAACGGGAGGTCGAATTATTATCTGAGCTAAAATCTGAATTTTACCCGCAACAATATCATTTTAATATAGATATAAAGACTAAAGAATTTGAAATAGTGGAGGATTACATAGAAGGACAGGTTCTAAGAGATGCGATGTTGCTTTTTAAAACTCCCAAAGAAATTTTCACATTATTCAGTTCGTTGGTTAAAGGACTTTCCATTATTTGGGATAAGAATATTGTTCATAGAGATCTGAAGCCTGAAAATATTATTATTCGCCCAGATGGAATGCCATGTATAATTGATTTAGGTATTGCCCGTTTTTTGGATTTAGAATCACTTACCAAAACTATTTCACCAATGGGCCCTTGTACACCGATCTATGCAGCACCTGAACAATTATCTAACAATAAAAATTTGATAGACCCACGGACTGATTTTTTTGGTTTAGGGATTATTGCTCTTGAACTTTATTTGGGTGTTCATCCGTTTGATCCTGTTTTTGTAGGCAATAATTACTCAATTGTAGAAAACATCATGCAAAACAAATACATTGTTGAGACAAGTTCCGTAAAACCTTATGATGCTATTACCGAAATCGCAAAAAAAACACTTCAAACACAGCCATACAATAGGTTTAGAAATTATCGGATGTTGAACGCTTTTATTGCCAATCAAATATAATATGAAAGTATATCATCAAACAGGATTTAGAGACAAATGGAATATTGAAAGTTTCCAAAATGGAGTTGGAGATGGATTGATATTTTCCCCTGTCAACATTGATGCTGATAAATTGTTGGCATTAGATGGTAAGCTAAAGCAATCAGGATTTCTTGATCCGCAACTTTATTTACTAAATGAAGCAAAAGGAACATTGGATACTTACCCCTATTTCCCTGGTAATTTAAAACCCGATTTCACAACACCAGATTTGGATAATAGCCATATTCAACTTGCTCAATTATGTGTGGACTATCAAATTATGAATGGTTTTCATTATTTGGTAATACCAGCAAGATATTACACCGATAATCCAACAACTTACTTTGCCCAAAGTACTGAATATTTTGTAACTCCATTTTGTGATTATGTCAGGGAAAATAAGATTCAAAAAAAGATACTCCTTTCGGTTATTGTTAAAACAATAATGCTCACTGACGAACAAAAGAGAAATGAAGTTTTAAACTGGATAACAGGTCATCAAGACATTGAAGGTGTATATTTGATTTTTGAGAATAACTTTTCCAGTAAGCAAATCAAAGATTTTGACTACTTGTTAAATGCTTTAAAATTTATCAAGATATTAAAAGACAATCAAATGGAGGTGCATTTGGGATATAGTAACACAGAAGCACTTTTATTTAGCGTTGCAATGCCTGATTCAGTTTCAATAGGATCTTATGAAAACTTACGCTCATTTGGAATTAAACGTTTTCAAGATATGGAAAAAAGTCCGATGAGGGCACCGAACGCAAGATTATACAGTACACAGCTTTTGCAATGGATAGATTACGAATACATACAGGCAATGAAAAGGTTAATACCTGATTATGAGCACTATTTTGACAATTCGGAGTTTAAGCCGCTTATGTTTAAACCTGAGTTTAAGTGGCATTTTGCAAAACCAGAACCATACAAGCATTATTTCTATGTATTCGACAGGCAAATAAAAAGTTTACCAAATATCCAGGAAAGTCGAATCGAAGAATTGAAGCTCACAATCAAAAATGCTTTAAAATTGTTTAAGGAGATTGAAACTAAAGTTCTTTTGGATGATGATAGCAATGGTTCTCATCTACCCACTTGGTACAATGTAGTTAA
>CAIYPA010000539.1 GCA_903927965.1 uncultured Bacteroidia bacterium
CGAAGCCAGGAGGCGTTTGCAGGCCATTGAGGAGTTCTCCGAGATTGGGAGCGGTTTCAACATTGCGATGCAGGACCTTGATATCCGTGGAGCAGGTAACCTTTTGGGAGGAGAACAGAGCGGTTTTATTGCCGATATCGGTTTTGAAGCTTACCACCGTATTTTGAACGAAGCGATGATGGAATTGAAAACCGGTGAATTTCAGGACCTATTCGAAGATGAGACCGATGAGGCGTCGGGTACTTTCCTCGATGTGAAATACGTAAACGATTGTAATATAGATACCGACCTTGAATTGCATTTTCCTGACGAATACATTTCGAGCATTTCGGAACGGATGCTGCTTTACCGCGAACTGGACAATATGGAAAACGAAACGGTGTTGCAATTGTTTGAAAAAGGGCTGATCGACCGTTTCGGGCCAATACCAGGACCTGCACAGGAATTGATCGATGTGGTACGGCTACGATGGATTGCGATCGCGCTCAATATGGAGCGGATCATCCTTAAAGAGTCGCACATGATTTGCAATATGCCTTCCGATCCCGAATCAAATTATTACCAGACCATTGATTTTCAGAGATTGATGCAATGGATCATTCAAAATCCCTCTAAATGCCGTGTGAAGGAAGGGAAGGGAAAGCTAAGCCTGAATTTTACCGGAATTGCTTCATTAAAAAAAGCCGTCGATTTGCTGAAATTGATAACCGGGAAAATTGCGATTTGAAAATGTCGTATATGCGATTTCAGAAGACACCATTGAAGCATTTTAGCTACGAGTCTATTCCAAAACAATCTTAAAATAACGGTCAAAAGCCAGTTTTCCATCCCGTTTCGTTCCATCGGGATATGCAAAACCGGTCATTTTACTCGTCTTCCCCTTGAGGATCAATTGTTCCATATTGCTGTTTGACAATGCTTTGCCCATGTATTCAAATGGGACCCGCAACTGGCAACCGTTCCTGAATTCAGCGCAGCCCCAGGCTGATTTTCCTTTGATGATCAACCCCTTTTTGCAACGCGGACAGTGCAATTCTTCGGGAGCTTTTGTTTCGAACGATAGTGTGAAATCGGGGTTCAGAACGATGTTTCCAGTAATAGTATTCCCCTCCTTGTCAACAGATTTCAGCTCCCCGGTCCGCATTTTTAGGCACAATGCCTTGATCATGCTGTCGCTGAGTTTTTTGCCAGTGAACTCGAAAGGGATCCTGAAATCGCACCCATCCCTGAAGGCGTTGCATCCCCACAATTTATTCCCCTTTACTACTTCCCCTTTTTTACATTTGGGACAAACATGGGTCTCCTTCACAGGTGCTGGTTTGGGCAAAACCTCTTTCACCACTTTTTTAGCGTCGTCGATGGGAGCTTTCACTTCATCCGGGACAACGGTGATGCTCTTTCCCTGCGATTGTTTTACTTGTTGCACGATTTCTGAAACCATCTCCTTCAGTTCGACCATAAAGGCAGCAATCTCGTACTTTCCCTCTTCGATCTGCCGGAGCTTTTTCTCCCAAATTCCAGTGAGTTCAGCCGATTTAAGCAACTCATTTTCGATGATCCCAATCAGTTCGATCCCTGTAGGGTTTGCAATAATTTTTTTCTTGTCGCGGCGGATGTATTTGCGCCGGAAAAGTGTTTCGATGATATTGGCGCGTGTGGATGGACGTCCAATTCCGTTCTCCTTGAGCAAGTCACGAAGTTCCTCATCATCCACGCTTTTGCCGGCTGTTTCCATGGCACGCAGCAAGGTGGCTTCGGTATAGTGTTTCGGTGGTTGGGTCATTTTCTCAGAAAGTTCAGGTTGATGCGGACCATGTTCACCTTGTTCAAAAACGGGAAGAATATTTTCGTCTGCCGAAGCTTTACCCGAGTCGTCTTTGTAAACCACTCGCCATCCAGGTTCAAGGATCTGTTTTCCTGTTACCTTAAACTCCACATGGTTGGCCTCGCCCAAAACTGTTGTGTTGGAGACCTTGCAATCGGGGTAAAATGCGCTGATAAAACGGCGTGCGACCATATCGAAAACCTTGCGCTCATCGGGGGTCAGCGAATTGGAAATCACACCTGTGGGGATGATGGCATGGTGGTCGGTGATCTTTTTATCGTCAAATATTTTGGGTGACTTCTTGATTTTTGCAGCAAGCAACGGTTTTGTAAATTCCTGATAAGGAGTAAGTTTTGCCAGGATATCGGGTACTTTCGGATAAATGTCTTCAGAAAGATAGGTGGTATCGACACGTGGATAGGTGGTCAGTTTCTTTTCGTACAAGCTCTGGATCAGCCGGAGGGTCTCTTCGGCAGTGAAACCATATTTCCGGTTGCAGTCAACCTGTAGGGTCGTTAAGTCGAACAGTCGAAGTGGGGCTTCGCTTGCACCCTTTTTCTCGTACGAAATAATGTAAAACTCATGCCCTGTGATTTCCGAAAGCTTAACTGAAGCTTCATCCTGCGTGGCAAAGCGACCCGATGTTGCAGAAAAGATCACTTCCCTGTACTTGGTTTTTAATTCCCAGTAAGGTTCAGGTTTGAAATTATCGATTTCGAGCTGCCGCTTTACGATAAGGGAAAGGGTCGGCGTTTGTACCCTGCCGATTGAAAGGACCTGCCTGTTCTGGCCATATTTCAATGTATAAAGACGGGTGGCATTCATTCCCAGGAGCCAGTCGCCGATCGCACGTGCACTTCCGGCAGCATAAAGAAGGTCGAAATCTTTCCCTTCGCGTAAATGGGCAAAGCCTTCTTTGATAGCCTCTTCTGTAAGCGAGGAGATCCATAACCGTTTCAGGGGTTTCTTGTTGCCTGCCTTTGAAAGCACCCAACGCTGGATCAGTTCCCCTTCCTGGCCTGCATCACCGCAATTGATCACCTCATCAGCTTTTTTAACCAACTTTTCAATGGTCTCGAATTGCTTTTTCACCCCTTTGTCGCCAATGAGTTTGATCCCAAACTTTTCGGGCAACATGGGCAGCATTCTTAAATCCCACGATTTCCATTTATCGGTATAATCGTGTGGTTCCTTCAGGGTACAAAGGTGACCAAACGTCCAGGTCACCTGATAACCATTACCTTCAAAGTAACCATCCATACGGTTTCTGGCCCCGATAATGGCGGCAATCTCACGGGCAACACTGGGCTTTTCGGCAATACAAACTTTCACAATTCCGATTTATGTTCAAAGCCCAAAAGTAGCTCACTTTAATGGGAAAGGAAAATGATTTTAAATTTAAAACCATGGGTGAAGGGTTAGATTCCAAAATTCTCATTGCTGTCAATGAGTGGAGTGTGGCACAATGCAACTTAGCCCTTTCCAAAATTTCCAATATCGGACGGTTTTTTGTTGCTAACGAACCCTATCAATTTTTTTGCCCAGATTGGAAATCGAGTGAACCGCAGTGTCAATATCATTGCCAGATAAACATAAGAAAATCCCAGAAAAATACTCGGTTAAGTTTTTTATCAAAAAAATAAATCTTTATAATCCCCGATTTTGCGCGTTTTGGAGGTTTAAATGGCCATTTTCCGCCCTTATTTTGACCCAAAAAACCATCAGAAACAAGGCTCAAATTTACCAATTATGTGCCAAAACATGTCAATTGTTGGAAAATCGCTACCAACTGTTGGATATCGAAAAATCTGGGAACATTAGATTATAACTTGGGTCAAATTCCCTTCCCTTATTGGGGATATTCTGGGAAAAGAAATCAGATGGAGATGCATGTATAAAAATCATGGTGTTTTTGTATTCAATACAATTCCGATCTTATAAAAAGTGAAAAAAATGTTGCCAAATTGATCATTTAAATCGAAGTTCCTATGAAAAAGTTTCTTGTGAATGTTATGCTGATGCTTGTTCTGACAGTGTTTGCAAACGGACAAACCATCCGTTATGTGACATCGGCAGGTGCCGGGGCGAAAGATGGCACCACGTGGGCAAATGCCTACGACAATACCCAACTTCAAACCGCCATCAATGAATCTGGAGTAACTGATGTCTGGGTGGCCGCAGGGACTTATTACCCGACAGCCGGAACGGACAGGACGATTTCCTTCAACATGAAAAACGACGTTGCCATCTATGGGGGTTTTGCTGGGACCGAAACTTTATTGACAGAGCGTAACTGGGCAACCAATGTGACCATTTTAAGCGGCGATATTGGGACAACAAGCGACAATTCCGATAACACCTACCATATCATCAACAACTCAGGACTGAACAGCACTGCTATTCTGGACGGGTTTACCATCCAAAGTGGGAATGCAAATAATGGATCCAATGGTGGTGGGATAAGCAATACTTCGTCTTCACCGACAATGGCAAACCTGGTTATTTCGTGGAATTATGCCAATTATGGAGGTGGAATATGCAATATTTCTTCATCGCCCTCCATGGCGAATTGCACAATTCGGAACAATTCTGTTTCTCAGTATGGAGCTGGTGTTTATAACGAATCATCCTCTCCCACAATGACCAATTGCCTGATCAACGGGAACTCTGCTTCCTATGGAGGGGGATTATTTAATGAATCGGCTTCATCCCCAGTACTAACAAATTGTACAGTAGCTGAAAATTCTGCAGTTAACAATGGTGGCGGGATACGAAGCCAAAATTCATCAAACCCAATACTAAACAACTCGATCATTTGGGGAAACACTGCAACGTCAGGTGGAAATCAGATTTATATTAACGATGAAACAACAACCCTGAACAATTCTTGTTATGCCAACGGTGCAGGTGATGTATATAACAATGGGACATTTACACCTACCAATTGCATCACCACCGACCCAAAATTCATCAATCCTAATAACGATTTACGTCTTGCTGGCAACTCCCCTTGTCTGGATTCTGGCAACGATGCCTTGAACGGAGAAACAAACGATATCCGTGGTGCAGGTTTTGGCAGGAAGCTGTTGAAAACCGATGCAGGCACGGCAGGGACAATAGACATGGGGGCTTATGAATTTAAAAAGGGGACAGATCCCGAAACAACCGAACTGCTGCGATTCTATGTAAAATCGGATGCATCGGGTTCAGGAAATGGCTCAAGCTGGGCAAATGCCTATACTTCACTTAAAGATGCCATAACTGCTGCCGGAAGGTATTACGAAATCTGGGTAGCTGCAGGAACATATTATCCAACAGCCGATGGTGACCGCAGTATTTCGTTCAACATGAAAAACGACGTCGCCATCTATGGGGGTTTTGCTGGGACAGAAACTTTATTGACAGAACGCAATTGGGCAACCAATGTGACCATATTAAGCGGCGATATTGGGTCCACTGGCTACAATTATGACAACACCAATCATGTTGTGTGGAATTCCGGATTAACAAATACTGCAGTTTTAGATGGGTTTACAATTAAAGACGGACGTTCAATTACAGATGGTGCCGGAGTTTACAACAAGATATCCTCTTCTACTATAAGAAATTGCAAGATTACAGGTAACATCGCAGATGTATTGGGCGCTGGGGTTTATAATGAATCCTCATCGTCAAGGTTTATAAATTGCATTATTTCAGGAAATACAACCTATAGTTTAAATTCTGCCATTTATGGGGCTGGAGGGGTAATGAATTTCTTTGGCACACCTGAATTCATTAACAGCACAATTTCCGATAATTATTCAGTTGGGTTTGGAGGTGGAATTTCAAATTTTGGTAGTTCACCAATATTTACAAATTGTCTTATTATTAATAATTCATCAGATAATGGGGCAGGTGGGGTTTATAATAGTGATTCATCTTCACCAATATTTACGAACTGCACAATTACCCACAACTCTAAAGAAGGAGTTTATTTTTATAACGGTGGTTCTGGTAATCTCAACAATTCAATAATCTGGGGTAACGATGGAACTGAAATTTACAGCGATGGTAGTGTGACTATCAACCTCAACAATTCTTGTTATGATGCAGGGGATGTTAACTTTACTGGTTCATTTACACCTACCTATTGCGTCACCACAAACCCTAAATTCGTAAACTCAAACAGCGATTTCCGTATTGCCGGCAATTCACCTTGTACCGATACAGGCAACGATGCCGCGAACAGCGAAACAACCGATATTCGTGGGTCAGGCTTTGGTAGGAAACTGTTGAAAACCGATGCAGGTACAGCCGGGACAATCGACATGGGTGCCTATGAATTTAAAAAGGGTACGGATCCCGATGAACTGCGCATTTATGTAAACACCTCTGCTACTGGCTTAAACAATGGCACAAGTTGGGCGAATGCCTATACTTCACTAACTGCTGGAATCACTGCCGCAGTTAAGTATTATGAGGTTTGGGTGGCTGGCGGAACTTATTTTCCGACAGCAGATGGTGACCGTGCCATTTCATTCAATATGAAAAACGATGTGGCCATTTATGGTGGCTTTGCAGGGACTGAAACCTTGTTGAGCGAGCGCAACTGGAATACAAATGTGACCATTTTAAGCGGCGATATTGGTACAACAGGTGACCATTCTGACAACTCGTACCATGTAGTAGCGAACTCAGGTTTGAACAGCACTGCTGTTCTGGATGGGTTTACGGTCAAAGATGGAAATTGTAACGGAATCGCCTATGGGGGTGGAATTTTAAACGAGTCTTCCTCTCCAATATTAGCAAACCTTATTATTTCGGGAAATAGTGCCACCAATGGAGGTGGGGTATATAATACATCATCCTCACCAACATTTAAAAACTGTAAGTTTACAGGAAATTCAGCTTCATATGGGGCTGGTATTTTTAATTATAGTTATTCTTCGCCAACACTTACAAACTGCTTGTTATCAACTAATATAGCATCAGTACAAGGTGGCGGTATTTATAACCATGGTGGCGCTGGTTCGTCATCACCAACATTCAACAACGTTACGGTTGCCAACAATTCAGCAGCCCTTGGAGGTGGCATGCTTAATGTTCTTAACTGCTCACCTGTTTTCAACAACTCTGTCATCTGGGCCAATGTAGCAGACAATGGAAAACAATTGTATAATACTAACGTGGGTGCGATCATCACTTTAAACTACTCGTGCTATTCAAACGCTCCTGGCGATGTTTATTCTTATGATGCAACGTTTACACCAGATGCAAACTGCGTGACCACTGACCCAAAATTTATCGACCCGAACAACGATTTTCGGATTGCTGGCAACTCGTCTTGTCTGGATGCTGGCAGCGATGCCTTGAACGGCGAAACGAACGATATCCGCGGGACAGGCTTTGGCAGGAAACTTTTAAAGACCGATGCGAGCACGGCCGGGACAATCGACATGGGCGCCTATGAATTTAAAAAGGGTACAGATCCCGAAACACCGGAACTGCTGCGATTCTATGTAAAATCGGATGCATCGGGTTCAGGAAATGGCTCAAGCTGGGCAAATGCATACACTTCGCTCAAAGATGCCATTACCGCTTCAGGTAGGTATTACGAAATCTGGGTGGCTGCCGGGACCTATTATCCGACTACTGGTAGCGATAGGGATATCTCGTTCAATATGAAGAACGATGTGGCCATTTATGGCGGTTTTGCAGGAACTGAAACCTTGTTGAGCGATCGCAACTGGAATACCAATGTAACCATTTTAAGCGGCGACATTGGAACAACAAGTGACAATTCGGACAATTCCGAACATGTCATCTACAACTCAGGATTGAACAATACGGCAATTTTGGACGGGTTTACGATCAAAGATGGAAATGCAAGTACTAACGGTGGTGGGATTTTCAACGGATCATCTACCCCAGTATTCGCAAACCTTGTTATTTCGGGAAATTACGCTGTCTATGGTGGTGGGATAGGCAATTCTTCATCGTCACCATCCTTAACCAATTGCACAATCGTAAATAATTCTTCGAGTTATGGCGGAGCTATGTATAATATTTCTTCATCCTCACCAATTCTTATTAACTGTTTGATATTCAATAATTCGGCTTCCGGTAATGGGGGTGGGGTGTACAACTATTCCAATTCATCGCCAAACTTCACCAATTGTACAATAACGGGCAATTTTACCCCGATCAATGGTGGTGGCATTTTCAATACCGATTCATCCTCACCAACGCTGAACAATTCGATTGTCTGGGGCAACATTGCCAATGGCAGCGGTAAACAATTCTATATTGCCGATGGGACAACTACTCTGAACTATTCTTGCTATGGGAACAATATTGGCGATTTTTATAATACCGGCACATTCACCCCTGATGAACACTGTATCACTACCGACCCAAAATTTGTGAACCCTAATAACGATTTACGCCTTGCGGGCAATTCGCCTTGTTTGGATGCTGGCAGCGATGCCTTGAACAGCGAAACAACCGATATCCGCGGTGCTGGCTTTGGCAGGAAACTGTTAAGAACTGATTCAGGCACTGCCGGAACAATCGACATGGGTGCCTATGAATACAATAAAGGGATCGACCCCGAAGTACCTGAGCTATTACGAATTTATGTAAATGCTTCTGCTACAGGACTGAACAATGGAAAAACATGGGAAAATGCTTATACATCACTCAAAGAGGCAATAACAGCTACTGGA
>CAIYPA010000540.1 GCA_903927965.1 uncultured Bacteroidia bacterium
AATAAACTGAAATGTGATCAGGATGTTCTTCCCATATATGGCCATTGTCGATTTCCGCTGCTTGTTAAACAGGTTGATGGGCTTTGTTCCGGACAAGACAATAGCTGGATAAAATCCTGCAATTAAAGTGACAGCCATCCAAAGCAATAGGCTTCCGGTCAGGAAAGTGCTGTTGTTGCTTTTTAAATAGGGCAGTATATTGGATCCGGTCAAGTCCTGAAACAACGGAGCACCCAACCAGGAAAGTGAGACACCCAAAAGAATGGCAAAAAAACAAATCAGAGCCGTCTCCACCATGAACTGCAATCTGATCAGGTGGTTACCCGCACCTGAGATTTTCTTTAACGCTATCTCGGAAGTCCGCTGCTGTACCAAGGAGGTGGACATGTTCATATAATTCAGGATACTCACTGAAAGGACAACAACGCCGATAAAGATCAACAGGAACAAAGGGTTTTTATTGTAATAAAGCCTGCGCTCACCAATAGGTAGAAATGAAAGGGTCAACCGTTCAGGATCACGAATGTTCTCAGGCCTTAAATCGCTATAGAAATGAGCGATTTTTGCATTAAAATCTTTGTAATTGACAGCTTTGTGCAATTTGAAAAAAGGTTGCCCATTGCTGTTCCATCCTTCAAGATTTGATTTTGACCGCAACGACGTTATGGGTGCGAGCATCGAAAAATGGAAAGTCACATAAGTTGGAATGTCAACCACTCCTGTCACATTGAAAATATGATCTGAATTAAAATTCAGCGTTTTCCCAAGAGCAGGGTGATCCCCAAAATATTTCAGGGCTGTTTCTTTGGAAAGTACAATTGAATTGGGAGTTTTCAGTGCATTTTCACGAGATCCTTCAATAAATGGGTATTGAAGGATTTGGAAGAGCGTACTGTCTGCAAGATAAAAATTTGGTTCATTGAAACTCACAAGATGGTTACTGCCACCTTCCTGGTAAGAAACAACACAATTGCTGAACGAACTGAAATTCTCGGTCCTGGCAAAATATTCAATTTCAGGGAAATGGTTGGCAAGCAAAGGGGACAGGGCATAACTGATTGTTGTATTGCCCAAAGGAGAGTCCGGACTACTTTCAACAAGATTATAAACCCTTTCGTAATCAGGAAGGCTCTTGTTGTATGACTTCTCCTTGAGCACATGCATAACAATGAGGATGGAACAGGCAAATCCCAAAGCAAGTCCGACAATGTTAATTGCCGTAAAAGTCCCGTTTTTTCTTAAGAACCTAAGTGTATTGAGAATTGGCCTGATCATAATGCTTTATTATTATATATTTATAAATCAAATTGTTATTCGTACCTCAGAGCCTCCACCGGGTTACTCAGGGCGATTTTCAAAACATGAAAGCTTATTGTAAGCAGGGCAATTATGGCCACCAAGACTACCGAAGCAATAAACGAAGTAACCGAAAGTGGTTCTTTATAAGCGCCAGGCATGGCTTTATAAATGTAAACAGCAGCCGGACACCCTACCAAAATGGCAAAGCCAATCATTTTGACAATTTCGGAAGAGAGCTGCCAGTAAATTGAGCTGACCGAACTGCCCATTACCTTTCGAACTCCTATTTCTTTTGTCCGCCGCTTAACCGTAAACAGGATCAACCCGAATAGCCCGATAGTAGAAATGAGCAGGGTAACCACCGCAAAAAACATAAACATCCGTTTCATCGATTGCCAGAAAGGGATAGCCGCATCGAGATAAAAAGCTACACTAAAATCTTTAAATTCAAATGGGTCTTTTGGGAAAATATATCCCAGTTCATTGGTTATCAATGTTCTGGCCTTCTGAATGTCGCCGGTAAACCGGACAGATATCAATGTTGAACCTGTGATTACATTGTTGTTCAGGAACATGATGTAGGTTGGAATTGGATTGTGAACTGAATACGGATGAAAATCCTTTACTACACCAATTACAGGAAACGGTTTCCCCTGCAAATAAATCTGTTTCCCAATCGGATCGCTCCAACCAAAAACCTTCAAGGCGGTTTCATTTATAATACAGGCCTTGTTATCCGCAGGATAATCTTTCGAAAAGTTACGTCCATAAACCATTTTCAGGTTGTAGGTGGGAATAAAATCGTAATTCACATAGTTTCGACTGATCATAACTTTGTCATCCGGTGCAGCACCTTCCCACGATACGTAGCCTCCAATGTTGCCAATGAAAGGGATGGTGCTCGAAAAGGAAACATCAGCGATTTCAGGATGCTGCAACATTCTGGTTTTCAAAGTTTCGAATGGCATTTTTTCACCTGGGTTGATCTCAGTATAAAGTATGTTTTTGCTGTCAAAACCCAGGTCCTTGTTCAGGATAAAATTAACATGGTTGAAAAGGATAAAACTGACAACGAGCATGAAAAGTGATATCGAAAATTGGGTAGCAACCAATATCTTTTTGATATTGATTGAATTGTTGTTGCTGCTAAATATTTTGCCTTTGAGCACTTTCACCGGGTTGTATGCAGAAATGACCAATGAAGGATACAATCCAGACAGTACACCAACCATTAAGCTGACGAGGGAGATGATGATTAAAAGCTGGGTATCGTTCCATAATAGGAAATCAATATTCTTATTCAGGATTCGGTTCAGCAATGGGAAGGAAGCCTGAGCGACAAAAAGTGCCAGGATGGTGGCTAACAAGGTGTTAAAAATGGTTTCGGTTAGAAATTGAGTTGCAATCAATTTTTTTGAAGATCCAATTACCTTTTTTATCCCTATTTCAGTTGAACGTTGGGTGGAATTGGCCAGCGAGAGGTTCACATAATTAACACAAGCCAGAACAAGTACCAGAATTGCTGCCAGCGAAAGAATACCCAAACCAATGAGCAAATCGGGCTGGCTGTTGGGTGAGACATGCAGTTTTGAAAGGGGATGCAAGTAGGGTGTACTCTTTTCAAAGTTCTTCACATCCTTAAATGCGTTTTTAATTTTGGCATCGACAAGTTTTGGTTCAGCTCCCTTTTTCAGCAAAACATAGTTATCAAATTGAATGCTGGTCCAGTTATCGCGGTATTTTGGACCATCCCCTAAAACATCATATGTGGGCATTGACACAAGATAGGTTGCCTGAAGGTTTGAATTTTGAGGAAAATCAATATAAACTGCGGAAACAGTCAGCGGAAATCGTTTTCCAATGATAATTTGTTTACCAATGGCATTACCTTCAGGAAAAAGCTTTTTTGACAACGTTTCTGAAATGGCAATTGTATTGGGTTCAGTTAATGCGCTAGCTTTATTTCCCTCTTTTAGGTTGATGGTAAAAATATCGAAAATGGTATTTTCGCTCCAATAGCCATTTAGTTCGCACAACTGACTGCCATCGGGAAGGGTAAAAAATTGGCCTGAACCTTTGGCACCTCCCGAAACTTCCCGCATCAGTAAAACCTGCTCCACTTCAGGAACATCTGCCATTAAGTGAAAACGAAAAGCGGCAGGGCTGTAGGTACAAAAATTGGTGGGATATGAATCTTCCTGGCGGGTTTGAACACGATAAATATTGCTATAATTCGCATTGAATTGATCGTAGCCCAGTTCATAGCTGATCAGCACGCTGAACAGGATAAAAACAGCGAATCCGATCACGAGATTCGTCAAATTGATCAAACTAAACACTTTGTTGTGCAGGAAATTCCGGTAAATGCTGATAAAAAAATATTTGATCATAACTTTGATTTTTCAAATGGTTTTGATATTTGTTATTCTATTTTCACAAACCATACCACAATATTAACCACCTGTTATTCAGTATTATATTTTATTCTTAACTCCTTTTGCTGTCAAAATAATTGACAGACATGATCATTTATTTGTCAACTCTTGCCTATTCATACCTCATTGCCTCCATCCCAATTTCTGGTGGCTGCTCTCCAACTTTGCCAATCTTTCGTATCACTTTTATCAATCTCTTATTTTTAAAATAAATTTACTCCGAAGGTAGCCCCTTGAGGGGTTGGGGTGAGTTCTATTCATACCTCAGTGCCTCCACCGGATTTCTTGTAGCTGCTTTCCAGCTTTGCCAACTTACAGTGATCAAGGCAATTCCCAATGCCAATATTCCCGATATTGCGAAGATCCACCAACTCATATTGGTTTTGTAAGCAAAATTTTCGAGCCACAAGTGCATGGCATACCAGGCAACCGGAATTGAGATGAATATGGAAATCAGTACCCAGAATAGATATTCCTTTGACAAGAAGGAGAATATCTCAAAGGATTTTGCCCCGTTTACTTTCCTGATCCCGATCTCTTTTGTCCTTCGCCCAATCATAAATGAGGACAATCCGATAAGTCCGAGACAGGATATTACAATTGCCAGCAATGAGAAATAACCGAAAATTTTTCCCATTCTTTGTTCTGCCAGGTACAGGTTGTCAAAATCAACATCCAAAAAATGAAAATTAATGGGCAATCCGGGATCAAATGATTTAAAAGTCTTGTCAATAAAATCTACAGTTGTCGTGATTTTATCCGGTTTCATCCTGACAATCAGATTGTTTGAATCGCTCTTTCTCATCATGAGCGGTTCGATCTTGTAATGCAACGATTGGAAGTGAAAATCCTTTACTACCCCAATCACAGTCAATTTGGATCCCTGTTGATTTGTCAGGACCTGTCCGATGGGATTCTTAAAGCCCAACTCTTCAACTGCTTTTTCATTGATCACGATGGCCGATTTATCAGTCGGGAATTCGGACGAAAAGTAGCGCCCCTCCTTGATTTCCAATTGAAAAGTTTTGGCATAATCGTCGTCTGTACCAATCTGATGAAATGAAACATTATCCCCAAGTTTTTTCCCTTCCCAATTGTATCCACCGGTCCTGTATTCAATATTGAACGGATTACTGCCCTTGGTTACACTTAAGATATCCGGATTGCTTAGGAGCTCCTTTTTCAGCGACTCTAGTTTGGGGTCTCCTGGACGGATGGGGAACATAAAATACCCAATGTTGTCTTTATTAAACCCAAGCTTCTTATTCTGCATATAGCTGAGTTGGTTCCCAATAATTAAAGTGCAAATAATTAGTAGAATAGACAGCGAAAACTGGAAAATGACCAGAACTCTCCTGAACTGTGGGTTGCCTGGATTTTTGTTGATCAGGCCCCTTATGATATCCAGAGGTTTTAAGGCAGACAAATAAAACGCGGGATAACTTCCTGCCAGAAAACCCGAAAACAACAATATGCCAATCAAACCAATAAATAAACCTACACTTCTGTAATTAACAACCAACTGATTTTGTACCAGATTATTATAGCCTGGCAAAAGCAATTCGACAAGAATCATGGCAATGATAAGTGACACAAATACAATCAACAGCGATTCTCCCAAGAACTGGACTATTATTTTTGGTTTATTTGCCCCCGCCACCTTGCGTATGCCTATTTCCTTAGACCTCCTGGCCGATTGTGCAGTCGAAAGGTTCATAAAGTTGATACAGGCTATCAAAAGGATAAAAACAGCGATCAGGCCCAAAATCCTGACATAGGCAATATCCCCAAGGCCGCCGATATCGTAGTTGTATTTCCTGGAAGAATACAGGTGGATCTCCTTGATGTTTTGAAGGAAAATCTCTGATTCAGATCCTTTTTTATTTTTTTTGATAAAATCCCTGATTTTCAGATCAACGGTTTGACGGTCTGTCCCTTTTTTTAGTTCAACATAGGTATAACTTCGACCGGGATCGTTCCAGTCATTGATATGGGCGCCAAATCCTGTAAAAAATAGGGTGGAGATCAAATAATCAAACTGGATGTGGGTATTCGAGGGAAAACTCTTTACAACACCTGTAACCGTGACCAAAAATCCACGCGATGGCAATGTCTTGCCAAGTGCATTTTCGTTGCCAAAGTACTTGCGCGCCGTTTCCTCCGTCATCACAATATTGCGGGGATCGTTCAGGGCTGTATTGATATCTCCCTGGACAAACCTGACATTGAACATTTTCAGGAAGTCGTTATCAACAGCAACGACAGTTTCTTCAATAAAATCGTTCCCCTTTTTTAGGGTTAATGGGGTGTGCATGATCCTGGAAGAGCCTACTATTTCAGGAAATTCATTTTTCAAGGCAGGTGCCAGTACACTTGGGGCTGGAGCCATCAGGGACACTTCCCCGTTTGGGGATTTTTGTTTTTCAATCACACGGTACAAATCATTGGCATATTCGAAATGCCGGTCGTAGCTCCATTCATCCTGCACCCACAAAAGGATCAAAATTGCACAGGCCATCCCAATTGCCATACCACTTACATTTAAAATGGAATGAACGGAATATCTTCTGATATTCCGAAGGGCTATTTTAAAATAGATCTTAATCATTGTATTTAAAATTATTTGGTATTCAATGTTTTATAATTTTTATAAGTCGCTTATATTAAAACAAATTTATTCCGAAGGTCGCCGCCCGAGGGGTCGGAGTGTTTCCTATTCATATCGGAGAGCCTCGACCGGATTTCTCGTTGCCGCTTTCCAACTTTGCCAACTTACAGTGATTAAGGCTATTGCAATGGCCAACAATCCCGCCAGGGCAAATATCCACCAGCTAAGGTCTGTCTTGTAGGCAAAGCTTTCGAGCCATTTGTTCATGGCGACCCAGGCAATAGGAGTTGCAACCACAAAAGCCATGAACACCCACCTTAAAAAATCCCTGTTTAATATGACAAGAATTTCAGAGATTTTTGCACCGTTGACCTTCCGAATTCCGATTTCTTTCGTGCGTTTTTGTGCTTCATAAAGGGCTATTGAAAATAAACCGATTGTAGAAATCATTAAAGCAATTAACGTGAATAGAATATAGATTTGGCTTAGCTGCTTCTCCTTTTTGTAGAATGCTGCTACCTCATCAGCAAGAAAAGTAAACTGAAATATTTCTCCGGGATTAATCTCGGAATGCAATTGTTGAACAAACTGCAATCCGGCTTGAACATCCCCTTCTTTAAACTTGATTAAAAAATTCGCATTAACATCCTGAAAGTAAACCATCATCAATGGTTGTGGCTTAACTGAGAGGTGTTCATAATTAAAATCCTTTACGACTCCAATGATCTCATATCCTTTATCTGACATCCAATATTTGTTGAGCAAACGACTTTGCGAAATATCTTCTATTCCCCAAAATTTCTTTGCGGCCTCATTAATCACCACTTTAAACTCCCGCGATTTATCTTTCTTATTGTCAAAGAAGCGACCTTCAGTTATTTTCAATCCCAAGAGCAAAGGATGATTTGGATAAACAGTAAGTACATTCTGGGTTGTAAAATCGGTTTTGCCCCCTTGTAAATTCCATGGCATAGGAAAAGGTTTTAAAGGTGAAAGACCCTGTGAATAGGTATCGATGGATGGATTAGATTCCAACTCGTTTGTCACATATTGAAAGCTTTTTTGCTGCTCGTCAAAATGTTTCATCCGTTCTTCCTTGGGTCCATTATAAGCTATTCTGTGGAAGAGTTGTGTATTGATAATATTACGGCTATTAAAGCCAAGATCTTTATCCACCATCATATGAAGTTGTTTGACAACTACGATGGAAGAGACAAGTAAAAAAATTGAAAGTGCGAACTGAATGGAGACAATGACTTGTCGTCCTAAAAGTTTATTTGCTGCAAAAACCTGACGACTGAGACTAAGCGTAATTGGTATGCGTGAAAAAATAAATGAAGGATAAATCATTGCAACTAAAGTTAGTGCAAACAAAACCAACCCATTCACCATCAAGATATCAAAAAGTTTAGGAGAAAGAAGAACCCCAGTGATCTTATTGAAATAGGGTAAGATAGCAATATAGGCTCCCGTCAATAATAGGAATGAAATGTAAATAAGTAAAAGCACTTCAATGGCTTTTTGATGAATTAAATCCCAGGTCCCTGCCCCGATAATTTTGTTTATTCCAATGTTCTTGATGGACGCATTGATATTAATAACCTGAAGGTTGGAGAAATTTAACGCTGAGATAATCAACAAGATGATAATAATAATATACAAAATGTCTAAATTCTCTTTGTCTCCAAATTTTGAAAAAATCCCAACAAAGTTGAAGGCATTCCAATTAAAATAGACATCGTCCAATCCAACGAGGCTCATTTTGCTTTTTGTGAATTGAGGATGGCCCTGTCCCAAATTTTCAATTTTCTTAATGAAGGCACTTTTGTCAAATCCACTTCCAACCAACAAAAAATCGGCACTCATTTTATCATAATCCGAAGCATTGTTAGGTAAAATAAAATCAAAGGTTATAGAACTATTTGATGGCAGTGATTCAATAATACCCTTGACAGTGAAAACCTTTTCTACACTTCCTTTGAATTTCACTGTTTTCCCGATGGGATTTTCATCGCCAAACATCTTTTCTGCAAATTGCTCAGAAAATAAAACAGCAGATAGATCGGATAAAACTGTTTTTTCGTCTCCAACCTTTAGCTTAAAATCAAAAATTTGAAAAAAGGTACTATCAGCAACAATGCCTTCCGGTGAAAAACTGTTTTTCCCATAAATGAACTTTACTTCACCTTCATTGTATTTCGTGATGTTGACCAGGTTTATTATTTCCGGATATTCTTTGTAATTGAATTTAAAAAATGAGGTTGGGTTTATGGCTTCCCATTGGCTTTCTGGCGATGCCTGGATGATTGTTATAAAAATATCCTTTTCACGATGGTGAAAATTGTTCATTGAAAGTTCATTATAGACATAAGTCGCCAATAAGGAAATACATAGTCCTCCAAGAACAACCGTAACAATACTTCCACCAACGATTATTTTAGTCGCCCAAAAATTCCGGATTGCTTGTTTTAAATAGTGCCTAATCATTTTCATCAATCTTTTATATTAAAAAATTACTCCTTGGATAGCCGCTTGAGGGGTTGGGGTGTTTCCTATTCATACCGAAGAGCCTCGACCGGATTCCTTGTTGCCGCTTTCCAACTTTGCCAACTTACAGTGATTAAGGCTATTGCAATGGCCAACAATCCTGCCAATGCAAAAATCCACCAGCTAAGGTCTGTTTTGTAGGCAAAGCTTTCGAGCCATTTATGCATGGCGTACCAGGCGATGGGTGAGGCGATTACAAAGGCGATGGCGACCCATTTCACAAAATCTTTGTTAAGCAGAGTGAGTACTTCTGAAATTTTGGCACCGTTTACTTTGCGTATGCCGATTTCTTTTGTTCTTTTTTCAGCCGATAAAGAAGATAATCCAAACAAACCAATGCAGGAAATAAAAATGGTCAGTATGGCCCCGAACAAGATAATCTGTTTCCATTTTTCAACATCAGCATACTGCATCTGGTTTTCATCGTTTTTGAACACATAAGAATAAGGGCTCATCGGGTACAACTGCTGAAACGTTTTTTGTATCCATTTTAAACTTGAAGCTGCCGTGTTGGGTTTTAGCTTGATATAATAAGATCCATATGATCCATTCATGGAAAATAATTGCGGTGTTATTCTTTTTGTCAATGATGCAAAATGATAGTCTTTTACCACGCCGATTACATGATAGGTTTCATTGCTGCTTCCCAAAATCTTTAATGTTTCACCAATCGGATTTATCCAGTTTGCCGCTTTTACAAAACTTTCATTCACGATAACAGATTGTGTAGAATCAGAGGGAAATGCGGTTGAAAAATTCCTTCCTACGATTAATGGGATTTTTAATAAAGGCAAATAATTTTCGTCAACAGTTTCACCAGCAAAGTAAACGGTAGAACCAACCGTATTTTTTGTACCAGTGCTCCATACGCCGGCATTCTTTAAACTAACGCCAACAATGTTTGGGTTCTTGAGCAATTCATTTTTAAAAGCAGCAGCATCGGTGTTTTTCAGCCCGTTTTTATTAACGACAACAAGATGATTGTCATCATATCCCAAATCTGTCTTGGTCAACAAATCAAACTGCGCATTAATTGTACATGTGGCAATGATTAAAAATGATGCCAGCGAAAACTGCAAGACCACCAACGATTTCTGCAGGTAATTTTTCCCGGCAATTTGAAAACGGCCATACAAAGTTTGTACAGGATTGTAGCCTGATAATACTATTGCAGGATAAAAGCCTGCCAGCAAGCCTGTGGTGATATACAAAGCAATATAATCTGCAATTAATTTTGAATCTAACAAATAAGAAATGGCCAATTCCTTATTGGCAAGCTCATTGAACAACGGCAATAACAATTGCACCAATAGAATAGCAAGTACAAAAGCAACCGTGCAGAGAAAAAACGAGTCGCCGAGAAACTTCAACATCAACTGCTTTCTGTCACTGCCCATCACTTTGCGAATGCCGATTTCTTTTGCACTCTTAACAGACCGGGCAATGGTGAGGTTCACGAAATTGATGCAGGCGATCAACAACACAAACAAAGCAATGCCCGAAAGCAAATAGGAATACATCGTGTTGCTGATGTTGGTTAAACCATTGCTTGCACCCAGTTGGGTGTTCAAATGCATGTCAAGGTAGGGTTGCAAAAAATAGGTGCCCATAGGAATATCATCAGGATTCCCTCCGTCATTTTTCAACATTTCATAAAAAGTCTGTTTTGCATCTGCGACATAAAAGCTTTGCATTTGCTTTTCCGTTGCTTGCTGGTTTATGTTATCATCCAATACGACAAATGTGGTCAGGAAGGAATTAAACCAGTTGTGGGTGTCTTTTGCATCAGCATCAGATACTTTGAAAGGCAACAGCGCATCAAATTGAAGGGAAGAATTTTGTGGGCAACGTTTTGCAACAGCCGTCACTTTGTAAGGAACAAAACCTGCATCTTCTTTGACCATCAGCACTTTATCGACAGCATCGGTTGTGGCAAAATATTTATATGCGGCATCTTCGCTCAATACAATTGAATACGGTTCTGTTAAACAGGTTAAAGGGTTTCCAGATAATAAGGGGAAAGTAAATACAGAAAAGAAATTTGAGTCAACATGTAACATTCCATCCTGCTCCAGCAGTTCAGTTCCTTTTTTTATGTCTTCAGCTCCGCCCTTCACACGTACAAAAGATTTTATCCCTGGAACATTCTGCGAAAACCTCGGCCCTTGTAAAAAACCAGTATTGCCATTTACATGGTTGCCGGTTGATTTTTTAGCTATACGATAAATGTTGCTTACATTTTTATGAAACCGGTCGAAGCTTACTTCATCTTTCACATACAGCATAATAAGCATGGTACAAGCCAACCCAAGACTCAAACCTGCAATGTTGATAAAAGAATAAACCTTGTCTGATTCTAGGGTTCTGGATGCAGATTTGAAATAGTTCTTGATCATGATAGAATCCTTTTTATTAAAACAAATTTACTCCTAAGGTAGCCCTTTGAGGGGTTGGGGTGTGTCCTATTCATTTCGGAGAGCCTCAACCGGATTCCTTGTCGCTGCTTTCCAACTTTGCCAACTTACAGTGATTAAGGCGATTATAATAGCCAACAATCCTGCAAAAGCAAAGATCCACCAATTCAGTTCTGTCTTGTAGGCAAAGCCTTCGAGCCATTTGTTCATGGCGTACCACGAAATGGGTGAGGCAATTACAAATGCTACAGCCACCCATCTCACAAAATCTTTATTCAGCATCACGATCACCTCCTCAATTCGTGCCCCATTTACCTTGCGGATGCCAATCTCCTTGATGCGGCGCTGACAGGCAAACAGTGACAAGGCCATAATCCCAAGGCAACTGATCACAATGGCACACCCTGCAAACAATGAGAAAGTCCGACGGAATTGAATTTCTGACTGATACATTTTTTCAACAGCCTGATCAAAAAAGGTAACTTCAACCGGAAATGAGGGGGAAAGCTTTGCAGTTGCTGCTTTGATCTCCTGAACGGCTGTATTTAGAGAATTGAAATCCTTGGTGTTCAGGTTTACAAGACAATATGAAGCACTTGGCTGATTCTGAATACACAACGACCCAATGGGCTGGTCGAATGCCTTGTAATGAAAATCCTTTACAACTCCTACG
>CAIYPA010000541.1 GCA_903927965.1 uncultured Bacteroidia bacterium
ATGGGCGGTCTAAACGCCTATACCAGTTATAATATATATATTCATCTAATAATGAGTAAATTAAATTTAAGGGTTCAAATTATTTTTCCTATTCTCGTTTTTGTATCCATCCTAAATAATGATGCAGTGGCTGTCAGGCATACTTTTACTGATGACAAACCTGATTACCGTGTTACATTCAGTACTCCAGAGCCCAATTATTTGCCAGGCAGTACATTGCGGGTGGGGATCACCTTTAAAAATTTATCCTCACGGACAATCGCAATTAGTCAGGACCTGATGGTGTTGGATACAATTGGCGCAAAGGTCTGGAAAACAGTGATTAATCTGGAATTGGAACTCAATCAAAGCGTGACCATTCCTTTGATGGTTCCCGTTCCCAAATCACAGGGAAGGTTTAAATTGACAGCAGGTCAAAATATTGTTGGGCGAGGGGAAACAAACCTATCCTTTGAATTTCTGGTCGTTCAACCTGTCAAATCCGACCGGCTGTCAAAAATCATGGTGCATACACCTGATTCAGAGGTTTTCCTAAATACTTTTCTCAAAACATGGAGTATCAAGGCACCAACGATTTCCTGGGGACAAGTACTTCTTCTTGGCAAAAAAAGCTGGGCTTCCTATGCGGGTGGTGACCGCGAAATGGCCCAACTGATTGACCGTGCGCTCAAACGCGAAATGTCGGTGATCTTCATCGATTTTGGATCCAACGCTGTTGATAGCCTGGGGAACCTTCCAAAATATGGATTGCCATTTAATGTAACTGTCAGTCTTACAAAAGCATCATCGCCTGAACAAAAATTTGAAATAAAACCTGTCAATAAGGAGCTTATCCATAATTTGACAAACACTACAATAGACAAACTGAACGGATATTACGGCGTGTCGGTTCCCGCAACCGATATGAAGTTTGAAGGGAAAAATGTAAAAATAAATGCCCTTGTTACAACTGGTACAAATCCCTTCAGGTTCCCGGTTGTAGAGTTGGTCCCGGCCACTGAGAAAGGGAAAGTTTATCTTTGTCAGTTACTTACGGACGGGAGGCTTGACGAATCTGTCAAACCGCAGCGGAACCATTCGGAACTTCCCGCTTATGATCCAGTTGCAGTCCAGTTTCTGCTGAACCTGATTTCAGCATCGGTTGGGGATAACTTATTGAAATAATGATATTTACATCGAAGTAAATAGAAATAGGTAGAAATGAGTAGAAATATATTGAAGTAAATAGAAATATTTCGATGTATTTCAACCGTATTTCAATGTATTTCAACCTTATTACAACCTAATTTCAATATATTTCCACGTATTTCAATATTGGATTTATGAATGTCCCAATACCGGATGTGGCTGGTAAAGTTCTTCGAGCTTCATGATTTCTTCGTGTGTCAACTTTACGGATAATGCAGCAACTGCGTCCTCCAAGTGTCCGGGCTTGCTGGCACCAATGATTGGAGCAGTAATGGCGGGTTTGCTCAACATCCATGCGAGGGCAATCTGGGCTTCCGGCAATCCGCGTTGGCTAGCAATCTCTGCTAAACGCTTGACGATTTCAAAATCATTATCTGCACAATAAAGCATTTTACCAAATTGGTCGGTTTGGGCACGCAGGGTTTCATTTCTCTCTTTTGACCTTTTGCCGGTCAGCAATCCCCGCGCCAACGGTGACCATGGGATAACTGCAATTTTCTGGTCGATGCACAATGGGATCATCTCCCTCTCTTCTTCCCGATAGAGCAGATTATAATGGGGCTGCATCGAAACAAACCGGGCCCAGCCATGGAGGTCGGCAGTATAAAGTGCTTTAGCAAATTGCCAGCTAAACATTGAAGAAGCACCAATATAACGGGCTTTTCCGGCTTTAATTACATCGTGCAAAGCCTCCATTGTTTCTTCTATGGGCGTATCGTAATCCCACCTGTGGATCTGGTAAAGATCTACATAATCTGTTTTTAACCTTCTGAGACTATTGTCAATAGAACTCATGATGTGCTTTCGCGAAAGTCCTCCGTCATTTGGTAGGGGCCCCATCGGGTTAAAAACCTTTGTTGCGATCACCACATCATCGCGTTTGACAAATTCTTTTAACAAATTTCCGACAACCTCTTCACTTGTACCATAGGAATACATATCTGCTGTATCAAAGAAATTGATCCCCAATTCAAGTGCTTTTTGGATAAACGGACGGCTTTCCTGTTCGTTCAATGCCCAGGGCCACCTTTCTGTTGGTTTGCCATAGGTCATAGTGCCCAAACAGATCTTAGAAACCTTCATTCCTGTATTGCCTAATTTTACATATTCCATAGTTCTATTTTTGATTGATTTTTATACTCAAAAATATTAAAAAATAGGGTTACATTTACATGGGAATTAAAAGGCAAAAATTATCAGATTTGGAAAATCGGATGAAAGATTTGGATGTGGAAGTTATCGTGCCGGAAAAGTCAAATAAACGGTCTGGGAGCAATCTTAAGATACTGATTGCTGATGATGACATCGTATCCGGAAAACTGATCAATACCATGGTTAGAAGGATAAGCAAAGAGATCTTAATTACAAATTCAAGTAGTGAAGCAATTGAAATTTGTCGTAACAATCCCGATATTGACCTGATTCTGATGGATATTTCAATGCCCCAGATTGATGGATACGAAGTTACACGCCAGATCCGCACGTTTAATAAGGAAGTGATTATTATCGCCCAGACGGCCAAAGTTCAGGCAGCAGATATCGAAGATGCTCTCGCATCCGGGTGCAATGACCATATTCCAAAACCCATCAATGGAAAAGTATTAATGTCCATCATCCAAAAATATTTTGAAGATTAATCATCTTTTAGCATTTAAGGTAATCCTGGCAAGTAAGAAACTTTAAAATGCCAGAAACTTAATATCCTTATATTTGTTTTCATGAGATATCTCATAATAAAACTGGAATATGATAAGGTTAATTAAAAGATTGCTGTTGTCGATTTTCTTTATTTTCCCATTATACAACCTGCGTGCTCAGGACCAATCATCCTCATTTACATTAAAGGAACTGCTCAACCGGGCAGTAGCCAGTTATCCCTTGATAAAATCCAAAGGTTTTGAAGTAAAAGCCGCTGAAGAAGGGGTAAATGCGACAAAAAGGACATTGGTTCCCACCTTGGATGCTTCATATCAGGCTGATTATGCAACCTATAACAACATTATTGGGATGGCTCCTCCATCATCCATTTATCCAATAAGCGGGCCGCCTTCTTCAGGAAACAATTCTTCCGGTGTTTTGGGAAGTAGCGCAAGTTTGTTGCTTAACTGGCAACCAATAACTTTTGGTCAAAGGAGCGCACAGGTTGATTATTCAAAAGCCGGATTTGCACGAACATCGGCAGATGCCAGGAACGAAATCTTTCAACATAAAGTAAAGGTAATTGGCACCTATCTCAATGCTTTGGCATCAATTGAGCTGGTAAAAGTTTGTGAAAAGAATTTATCACGGGCCGAGACCAATCTAAAGATCATAAAATCATTGGTTATCAGTGGAATAAAACCAGGTGTCGATACTGCCATGTACAAGGCTGAAATTTCAAGGGCAAAGATTGAACTGTTGAATTTGCGTAGTTATAAGGAGCAAACCCTGATCACACTCTCTCAATATGTTGTTACAGATCAACCCATCATCGTAAGCGACAGTACTTATTTCACCAAGCTTCCTTCTGTTCCGTTGACAATGGATTCTGAAGAGCATCCGTTACTGGACCTTTATTCTTTAAATATTGAGGTGACTAGGGCAAAACTTAAGATGCTGAACAGGACATTGTTGCCAACTCTTGGTTTTTGGGGCACGACCTATGCGCGTGGCTCAGGGATACATTATGACGGGGTTTCGAATTCATCGGACGGTTTATCCTTTCAGCGTTACAATTATGGTGTTGGAGTTCAGATAAGTTTGCCGGTTTTGCAATCGGTACGCATCCAACCCCAATTAAAACAACAGGAGTTTTTGGTCAAATCTGATGAAGAAAAGCTCAAGGACATTTCGCTTCAGTTGAAAAAACAGCTTGAAATGGCGGATACAGATCTTGGTAATGCGCTGGCGGTCGCAAAAGAGAATCCCTTCCTGGTCGAGTCATCAGAATATTCGTATAAAGCCGTGTTGTCCAGATATCAGTCGGGATTGGTCAATTATTCCGATCTGATCCAAGGCCAATATTTGCTGCTAAAGGCCGAGTCAGATAACAAAACTGCTTATGTGAACGCATGGAAAGCCTTGCTCTTAAAAGCTTCTGTTAAGGGGGATTTAAATTTATTTCTAAATCAGGTCAATTAAGATGAACATTATAAAAGGGGCATTACAAAAGCCGGTAACAGTGACAGTTTCCGTGATCGCTATATTGTTTTTTTCTGCTATGGCAATCAGGAACATGAAAGTGGATATTTTCCCAAAGATGGGTCAGCCCACAATTTACATAGCCCAACCCTATGGCGGTTTATCGCCTGAACAGATGGAAGGATTTATCACCTCCTACTATGAATATCATTTGTTGTATGTGACAGGTGTGAAATTTGTCGAATCGAAATCGGTTCAGGGAGCGGCCATCATAAAAATTGTTTTTCACGATGGGACAGACCTGAGTCAGGCTATGGGCGAAGTGGTCGGTTATGTTAACAGATCAAGGGCTTTTATGCCTCCTGGCACAGTTCCTCCATTTATTACCCGTTTTGATGCAGGAAGTGTGGCAGTTGGACAACTTGTATTTACTTCAGAGACAAAATCTTTGGGCGAGATACAGGACCTTGCCTTGTTCAAAGTCAGGCCTATGTTTTCCACCTTACCTGGCGTTTCTGCCCCACCACCATTTGGAGGTAACCAAAAAACTGTCATTATTAAGGTTAATCCCGATAAGATCAGGAATTATAATTTGACGCCTGACGATATTGTCCAGTCGCTGGCCAAATCAAATTTGATTTCACCGGCCGGAAATATCCGGATTGGTGATGAGACAATGATTACGACACAAAATGCAGTGGTCGAAAACATTAAGGAATTGGAAAACATCCCTGTCAAACTGGGTGCCGGGCCATCGGTCTATATAAGGGATGTTGCAGATGTACAGTTGGGTGCAGATGTCACAACTGGTTATGCATTGATAAATGGAAAACGTTCAGTTTATATTCCGGTAACCAAACGGTCTGATGCGGCGACCTGGGAAGTTGTGAAAAGGGTTAAAGCTGCTTTGCCTGACATGCAGGCTGCAGTCCCTGACGATATTAAGGTCTCCTATGAATTTGACCAGTCGGGATATGTGATCAATTCGTTGAAAAGCCTGATTTTTGAAGGTGGGCTGGGTGCGCTACTTACGGGGTTGATGGTCTTTTTCTTTTTAGGTGACCGCAGAAGCGCACTGATCGTGATTTTTACAATTCCGTTATCCATCTTATCGGCTGTGATTTGTCTGAATGCTTTTGGACAAACCATTAATATTATGACTTTGGGAGGGTTAGCACTCGCCATCGGCATTCTTGTTGACGAGGCCACGGTAACCATCGAAAATATCCACCACCATTCTGAAATGGGGAAATCCAAGCCCAGGGCCATTATTGATGCTTCTCTCGAAATTGCATTTCCCAAATTATTGATCCTTCTCTGTATCCTGGCAGTTTTTGTCCCTTCGTTTTTTATGTCTGGAATACCGGCTTCCATGTTTTATCCAATGTCGTTGGCTGTCGGCCTGGCAATGGTATCCTCATTCCTCCTGTCCCAGACCTTTGTACCCGTTGCTGCCAATTGGATACTGAAGGAAGGCATCAATGTTGCAGGGAACACAAAGTTTAATTCGTTTAAAATCAGATATACAAATTTCATCCGGAGAATTTCAGAAACAACGGTCACTTTTACCACCCTTTTTATTGCAATCTCGATTGCTTTGCTTTTTGCCTTGTTTTCAGTAATAGGGACAGAGATATTTCCGAAAGTGGATGCTGGACAGAGCCAATTGCGTCTTAGGTTGCCTACAGGTACACGTGTTGAACGAACAGAAGATGCAACCCGAAAGATTTTGAAACTGGCGGATAGCCTGACACAGGGGCAGGTCGAAATTAGTTCTGCTTTTGTGGGGACACAACCTCCCAGTTATCCAGTCAATTTAATTCATTTATGGACGGGTGGCCCAAACGAAGCCGTGATCAAAATCAATCTCAAAAAAGGGGCAGACCTTTCCGTCGAGGAGTTTAAGGAAATGATGCGGAAAACCATTGCTAAAAACATCCCCGAGGCCAGGATTTCGTTTGAACCCGGTAATCTTTCGGAACAAGTCCTGAATATGGGTTCAAATAACCCAATCGAAATAGCCGTTCTGGGGAAAAATCTGGCCCAGTCAAAAGTGATTGCCGAAAAGTTGAAGGATCAATTGCACGAAGTCGATTTTCTTCGGGATGTTCAAATTGCCACACCACTTGACTATCCAACGCTCAAACTGACAATCGATAGGATTAAAGCCGGTCAGTTGGGTTTGACTGTTGAGCAAATCACCAGATCAAGCGTAACAGCTACCTCATCCAGCAGGTTTACACAACCCAATTACTGGTTGGACAAATCGACTGGAACAGCTTATCAGGTTCAGGTTGAATACCCTCAATACAAAATGAATTCTCCGGAACAGTTGGAATTGATCCCTGTTTTGGGAGGAACGGGCAATCCGGTCTATCTACGAGATGTCGCTACGTGGGAAAAAACAAATTCTGTCGGCGAATACGACCGGATCAACCAGCAACGGTACATCACCATTACGGCCAATATTCAAAATAAAGACCTTGGCTCAGCGATAATGAGAGTCAATAAAACCATCGGCTCCTTGGGTGAATTGCCTAAAGGGACCAAAATTAATGTCAGGGGACAGGCTGAATTGCTCAGCCAGACCATAGACGAATTACAGTCGGGGCTAATTGTTGCAGTCGTTGTGATCTTTTTGCTTATGGCCATCAGCTTTCAGTCATTCAGATTAGCTGGTGCGATCCTTTGTATCGTTCCTACAGTAATCACAGGATCTTTACTGTTTCTACTGGTGACAGGCAAAACTTTGAATATCGAGTCCTATATGGGTATCATTATGGCAGTTGGTGTGGCCATTTCGAATGCCATATTGTACATTACCAATGCACAGAAATACTCAAAACTTGGTGATGGGCAAGCTTTTCTGCTTGGGGCAAAGAACCGTTTGAGACCAATTCTTATGACCAGTTTTGCCATGATTGCCGGTATGGTACCAATGGCTTTGGGATTGGGAGAGGTTGGGGAACAGACGGCCCCATTGGGAATCGCGGTTATTGGAGGATTGACATTTTCTGCCTTCAGTACCTTGATTTTTCTACCTCTGATGTATTTACGCACAATGGGTCATACGGCTTATCAAAATCCATCACTGGACCCGGATGATTCCAATAGTAGATTCTATATTACAACTATTTAAATTTCAATTAATTCGACATATATCATGAAAAGATCGGATACAATACTCCCCTTGTTAATCACAGTAGGCATTCTGATTTTCAGTTGTTCCCCTTCTGACAAAAAGAAGGAAAATAAAAACGCAAAAATTGACTCAGTCGCTGTTTTTACACTGAATAAGGTTGCTGTTAATAAAAAGATGACCTTCCCCGCAGAACTGACCCCAATCGAGCGGGCTGAAATTTATGCCAAAATAAGCGGTTATGTAAAGGAGGTAAAAGTGGATATTGGTGACAGGGTAAGAAAAGGGCAGGTTATGATCGTTTTGGATGCACCTGAAGTTTTGGCAAATCTGGCGCAGGCAAATTCAGATTTGCAAACTGCCAGGGCAAAATCTCTGGCAAGCTCTGATGCTTGCAAACGGATTTTAAATGCCGCAAAAGTTGACGGTACAGTAGCATCCGGCGAAATTGAAAGGGCTTTAAACCAGAAGGTTGCCGATAGTTCTCTGGTAGAAGTTGCAAAATCGAAATTGAATTTCTCTGCACAGTTCAAAGACTACCTGACAATCTGTGCCCCTTTTAATGGAATTGTAACCCAACGAAATATAGATTTGGGTACTTTGACGAATTCCGGCTCCCAGAAACCGTTGCTGGTTATTGAGGATGTGAGTATTTTGCGCCTTCGCCTGCCTGTCCCTGAAAGTTATACAGATGCAATTCCAGATACATCTGTTGTGGAATTTTCAGTCGAAGCAATGCCTGGCAAGAGATATATCGCTACTCTATCCCGCAAATCGGGTTCAATCAATCTCTCAAACCGTACCGAAACCTGGGAGTATATTTATAAGAACAATGAAAACAAATTGAAATCGGGGATGTTCGCAAATGCAACCTTAAAAATGGGGCGCGAAGAATCCTCTTTCCTGGTTCCGTCTTCAGCCATTGTCACGACACTGGAGAAGAAATTTGTTGTCCGGCTTAAAGAGGGGAAAACTGAATGGGTGGACGTAAAGAGTGGCTTTAGCCAAAATGATAAAGTCGAAATATTCGGATCATTAAATGAAGGTGACTTGCTCATTGTAGTTGCGACTGATGAAGTTAAACCAGGAACAGAACTCGCCGCTAAATTGAAAAAGAAATGACCAATAGAAAATTATTCTTACCCTTCCTTAAAAGTAAAAAGAACAGGGTTTTGTTTTTGATAATCAATATCTACCTCATCATTGGGGTGTCAACCTTATTGGTTACGCTTATCTTTTTATTGGTCAACCTTAATTGTTCCGATTTCCTGATTAGGAATTGTATCCCAGGTTTTGTAATAGGTATAAGTTCCGGGATCCTCTATTTTGTGGGCTATCAAAGTTTATTATCAGACCTCAGCAGCAAAAGGAAAAATTTTGAACCATAAAAAAAGGTCACCACATTTCTGGGATGACCTTTTTGATTATAAAACTATCAGGTAATTATGCTTCAAAACGTGCTTCAATGGCCAAAACCTGGTTGGCCAACTCTTTTGGAAGGGTCGATCCGAAAGCAGCATACTGCTCACGTACGAGATCCAATTCATCTTTCCATTGTTCTTTGCTAACAGCGAGTAATTCAGGCATATTCGCATCGACACTTTCAATACCTACAGTATTGATGGAACCTAATTGAGGAACATAACCAATTGGAGTTTCATCCGCAGCAGCTGTCCCAATTGCTCTTTCGAAAATCCACTGTAAAACTCGGATATTGTCACCATAACCCGGCCAAAGGAACTTGCCTTGGGTACTCTTACGGAACCAGTTGACATTGAATATCTTAGGAAGTTTTGCTTTATCAGGGGCATTCTCGCCGATCGTGACCCAATGTCCGAAATAATCGCCCATGTTGTAACCACAGAATGGCAACATTGCAAACGGGTCACGACGAACACCGGCTTTCAATCCGATAGCTGCTGCTGTAACTTCAGAACCAACAATTGAACCCATGAAAACGCCATGGTTCCAGTCGAACGACTGATAAACTAAAGGCACAGTTCCGGGACGGCGTCCACCGAAAAGAATGGCAGCGATTGGAACTCCAGCTGGATTTTCCCAGTCTTTGTCGATTACAGGACATTGGTATGCGGGAGCTGAAAAACGTGCGTTTGGATGGGCAGCAGGTTTTCCGCTTGCTTTATCATAAACCTCATTTGTCCAGGTAATTGTTCCTTCTGGTGCATCGTAACCGATACCTTCCCACCAGATATCGCCATCAGGAGTAAGACCCGTGTTGGTGAAAATCGTGTTGGCCCTTGCAGAAAGCATTGCATTTGGGTTGGTATCCATAGAAGTAAATGGGGCAACACCAAAGAAACCGGCTTCTGGATTAATTGCATAAAGCTGACCATCTTTACCGAATTTCATCCATGCGATATCGTCACCAACTGTCTCCACTTTCCATCCCGGGATGGTAGGAACAAGCATGGCGAGGTTTGTTTTACCACAAGCACTTGGAAATGCCGCAGCAATGTATTTTTTAACCCCCTGAGGATTTGTGATGCCCATGATCAGCATGTGCTCAGCAAGCCAACCCTGCCTCCTGGCCATATTGGAAGCGATGCGGAGTGCAAAGCATTTCTTTCCAAGTAAAGCATTGCCACCATATCCGCTACCATAAGATAAAATCTCGTTGGTGTCGGGAAAATGACAGATATACTTGTCTTCGATTGGGGCACATGGCCATTTTACATCTTCCTGTCCCGGCTCAAGCGGAGCCCCAACAGAATGGATACAAGGTACAAATTCACCGTTTCCAAGAACGTCGAGAACAGCTTTTCCCATACGGGTCATGATCTTCATGTTGACCACAACATAGGGGCTGTCTGTCAATTCAATCCCAATATGGGCGATCTCGGAACCGAGTGGGCCCATGCTGAATGGGATCACATACATGGTACGGCCTTTCATACAACCTTTGAAGAAACCATTCAATGTGGCTTTCATCTCAACCGGATCAGCCCAGTTATTGGTTGGACCTGCGTCCTCTTTTTTTGCTGAACAGATATAAGTCCTGTTTTCTACACGTGCCACATCACTTGGATCTGACTGAAAATAATAACTTCCGGGTCGTTTCTTTTCGTCAAGTTTTACGGCCATTCCGGAGGCTACCATTTCGCCCAACAGGCGACTATTTTCTTCTTCCGAACCATCGCACCAGTAAACTTTTTCAGGCTGACAAACTTCTGCCCATTCGTTTACCCAATTGATTAACTTCTGATTACTAGTCATTAAAATTGATAATTTTGTTAATGGATACTTTTAAAAATGCTACTTTAATCTGTGATAAATCTATTTTTGATCACTATAATCTTTACAAGCCGAATAGATGTTTTCGATCAGTTCGGGGATTTTTGATTTTGGAACTGCGGAAAATGCTATCCGGATCAGATTTCCAAAAACGATGACTCCTGTGCTGTATTTATCAAGAAGGATTTTCCTGATCGCTTCGGCATTCAATGTCTCTTTCAATTCGATGCACATAAAATAACCTGAATTGAAAGGAAGGGCTACAAAATATTCAAGGTACTTCGGGTCTTTAAGTACCTCTATAATTGATTGATATCTTGAATTTAGGGTTTCGAATTTTTCTTTCTTGTCCGATTCGTATTGAGCTGAAGAATAAGCCTTGTGCAATAAAGATTGTGACAAATGGCTGACGTTTGAAATATTCCCCCTTACAGCACCTGCTGTTTTATTTTCAAGGGCTTCGTATAACTCAGGTGTCCCGTTTTTGACACCATAGGTCATAAATCCAACCCTGAAGCCCCAAACATAGTCTTCCTTGGTCGCACCATCGAGTTTTACAGCCAGAACGTTCTCGCTAAGGTTGCAAAGTTGGGTAAATATCGATTCAGTATAGACGTTGCTTTCATAAACGAGTCCAAAATAGGCATCATCTATAAATACGACCACCTTTTTGCCCAGGTCGGCTTGCTTTTGAATGACCTCCACAATCAATCCGATTTCGCTTACAAGTGGCGTATAGCCAGTTGGATTGTTGGGGAAATTGAGCAACATGACGATTTTTCCGTCTATCCCATCAAGTGTTTCAGAAAAACCTTCAACATTAAATCCCCCATTTTTGAAAAGTGGGAAAGTCACGATCTGACCCTTGTAAGCATTTTCAAAGATCAAAGAGTAGTTTTCCCAGAACAGGTCGGGTATCACAACTGTATCGCCCTCGTCAACAAATAAATAACCTGCCATGCTGATCCCATGTGTCAATCCACTGGTCACGATAGTGGAACTAAGGATGGTTGTTCCAAGCGAAGGGTTCTTTTGGTATATAAACTCTTTCCATGAATCGCGCAACTCCTTTTTACCAAAACTTGGGGCATAAGGATAAACAGAGCCCAGGGGAAGATTGATCAGATGATCGAATTCGGATAAGTGCATCGAAAACCCGTCATCTTCAATGGCTTCGCCAATGGTAGCATTGATTTTCTTACCTTTGGCCTGAGCCGATTGGGATAGGATACCCAGCTTAGGGAAAAAAATGCTTTTGCCTCTTTCTGACAATACTTCAAGAACATTTGAATTCAACTTTTGAATGGTTTCATTCAGATTGATAGCTTGTGGATCCACTTTAAGTGCTGTTTAATTTATTTAATTGTTACTTAATGCAAAAATATTCATTAAATCTGATAAATTGAAAGTTTTCGTTAGGGATTATTAAAATTTAACAATGATTTGACATAGAATAAAATCAATTTAAATGTTGGGAGGCGTTACAATCCATAAAACCCTTGCTGAAGAGTTGTGGATATTTTTCAGTGTATGTGCAACATTTGAGTTAAAATAGAAGTTGTCCCCTTTTTCGAGGATGTATTGTGTGTTATCGAGGGTGATCATCAATTTACCTTCGAGGACATAAATGAACTCCTGACCGGGATGGCTCTGCATAATCTCTGATGAATCGGAGTTTTCCACAAATTTCAGGATAAACGGTTCCATTTGCTTGCTGTTTTCGTGGTGCGACAACAGGAAAAGGCTTGTTCCACTAGAATTGACCTTTACAAATTTGATGTCTCCTGATTTTATCAAAGGGTTTTTTGTAAGTGATTCATTTTCTCCAATTAGCTCACCTACAGTTGTATATAGGCTATTGGCAATGCTTTTCAGGGTAACGATGGCAGGGAATGCTTTTGAGTTTTCGATTTGTGAAAGGGCACTTGCACTTATCCCGACTTTTTTTGAAAGATCGCTAAGCGGCAAATTCAACATCTCCCTTTTACGTTTGATCCTTTCTCCTAATCTGTTCATTATTAAAATCTAATTATTAAGTAATGTATCTGGTTTTATGGGGTCAAAGATAATATCTTTTGTTGTCGAATTATAATCGGGTTAATTATTTAAGTATTACTTAACAAATGGGAAGGGGTGGGGAGGAGACTTTGGGAGGGTATGAAAGGGAGCATGGGGCATGGGGCTTGGAGCGTGGGTCTGTCTTGGTAACAGGAAAAGGGAATGTCTTTCACGCCTGACCAAAATACGAAAGGACGGGTAACATTGGTGTTACACCGTCCTTTTTGTTTTATAGTCCTAATTAAAAATTAATTATCGCAGATTACGATCTTGGATGAAATTTATTGATCGTATCTTTCAGGTAGCCTTTATCGAGGTGGGTGTAAATTTCAGTCGTCAGGATTGATTCATGACCCAACATTTCCTGTACAGTCCGCAAATCTGCACCGCCCTGTACAAGGGCTGAGGCAAAGGAATGTCTGAAAGTATGGGGGCTGATGTTTTTTTCCAATTTGATCTTGTCAGCCAGATTCTTGATAATCGTGAAAATCATGACCCTGCTTAATTTCTTTCCCCTTCGGTTGAGGAATACGATATTTTCATACCCTTTTTCGATGGTCAGTTTCTTGCGGGAGTTGTTCAGATATTTTTTAATATCATCTATGGCCCGTTTGCTGATCGGAACCAGCCTTTCACGCTCACCTTTTCCAGCAATTTTAAGAAACTCCTGCTCGAAATGGAGATTTGAGAGTCTGAGGTCAACCAATTCTGAAACCCTTAATCCACAGCTATAAAGTGTCTCAAGGATTGCCTTGTTCCGAAGTCCTTCGGCTTTGGTATCATCGATGGCTTCAATGAGGCCGTTGATTTCATCCTCGGTAAGAATTTCCGGAAGTTTACGACCTATTCTTGGAGATTCAAGGAGGGTCGTTGGATCATTCTCCACAGCTTCTTCAATCAAAAGGAATTTATAATAGGATTTAATCCCGGAAATTGTCCTTGCCTGTGTGCGTGGACTAATTCCCTTTTGGTTCATCCATTCTACAAACTTCCTTAATTGAGCTAATTTTACCGTTTCCGGTGTGAGGTTTGGAAAATTAACTTCAACAAATGTGATCAATTTGTTGATGTCATTCACATACGCACTTACTGAGTTTGGAGAAAGTGATTTCTCAAGCCTCAAAAATGTTTCATACCCTTTTTTGCTTTCTGACCAATTCATATTACTTATTTTAATTTTAATGATGAAACACGTTTAGTTAACCTTTATTTTATATTGAATAGAACAAACGAAAATATAAAAAGTTGTATTATTTTTTTGTAGATTGCACTGCATAAATATACAAAATATTTTACCTTAATGAAAATTATTATTGTAAATGGCCCAAATTTGAATTTGTTGGGGGTCAGGGAGAAAAGCATTTATGGAAGTAGTTCATTTGCAAATTATTATGAAAGCATTGTTTCCCGCTTTCCGGATATTGAGTTTGAATATTTCCAATCAAATGTGGAAGGTGAACTCATAAATTATCTTCAAAAAGTTGGTTTTTCTGCACACGGGATCGTTTTTAATGCAGGAGCTTACACACATACATCAGTGGCACTTCGAGATGCAATTGCCGCAATTTCCACTCCGGTTGTTGAGGTCCATATCTCCAACATCCTGACAAGGGAACATTTCAGGCACGAATCGCTGATCGGGCCGGTATGTAAAGGGAGTATTATGGGATTTGGGCTCGACTCTTATCGTCTTGGGATAGAAAGTTTCCGTAATGATGTTTAATTAAGGTTTAGTTAAATGGATCCTTTCTTAAATGGTAATTATTATTATGAATAATTAAATTCGATTGACCTTCTTTTTTGAACATTGATTGCATTATCTTCATCTAAAAAAGTATAAAAAATGACCCTTAACAAGCAGAAACATACGAAAATTGTCGCAACAATCTCTGACAAACATTGCGAACCGGAATTTTTGCAGGCACTGTATGATGCTGGTATTAATGTCGTTCGGATCAATACTGCGCATCAGACACCTGAAACTGCGATTACAATAGTGAACAATGTGAGGAGCGTTTGCGATTGTCTAGCTATCCTTATCGATACCAAAGGTCCTGAGATCAGGACAAAAAACATTGTTGACCCGATCAAAGTTAAAACAGGAGACCGGCTTTTTGTAAAAGGGGGTGATGGTCAATCTGGGGAAGGTACATTAATGGTTGATTATGATAATTTTGCCAATGATATTCCTGTTGGTGGTACAATGCTGATCGACGATGGTGAACTGGAGCTAAAAATCACGGGTAAAGTTGGGGATGCCTTGGAAGTACTCGTCTGCAATGACGGCGAGATCAAAAATAAAAAAAGCATCAATACTCCGGGGATCTCGCTTGAACTACCGCCAATTACGGCAAAAGACAAAATGTTCATTGAATGGGCTGCCGATAATGACATTGATTTTATTGCCCATTCGTTTGTCCGGAACAAGGAGGATGTGCTGGCGGTACAGGACATCCTGGATGCAAAACATAGCCGGATCAAGATTATCAGCAAAATTGAAAACACCGACGGGGTCAACAACATCGATGAGATACTAGATTATTCATATGGGATCATGGTTGCAAGGGGAGACCTGGGCATCGAAATCGCCGCCGAAAAAATCCCGGCAATACAGCGGAAGCTGATCCGAAAATGTGTCGAACGGAAAAAACCGGTCATTATTGCGACGCAAATGTTGCACACGATGATCAACAGTCCCCGGCCTACAAGGGCAGAGGTAAGCGACGTTGCTACAGCGATTTATGACCGCACCGATGCCATTATGCTTTCTGGTGAGACTGCATATGGCCAATATCCTGTTGAAGCGGTCAAACTGATGACTCGTGTTGCTTTGGAGATAGAATCGAGCAAAGACCGCCGTAATGACCTTCCTGTGCCACGCCTCGACAATGAGGTTTCGGCATTTTTGGCTGAAGCTGCTGTATTGGCGGCCAATGAACTTAAGGTTGCCGCAATTGTAACCGACACGCTCACGGGAAAGATCGCACGCTATATTTCCGCTTTCAGGAGCCCCATACCAGTATATGCCAAATGCCACAATGGGAATGTGAAGCGTGAACTAGCCTTGTCATACGGAGTTCAGGCCAGCCAGATCGTGTCGAAGAAAAACAAGCACAAACTGGTCGAATCTTCATTGCTAGACCTCCAGGAGCGTGGCAAGATCACTGAGAAGGATACAGTGGTTTATGTAGGTGGAAATTTTGGCGTAGGCGGAGGCACCTCCTTTATTGAAATCGCCTCGGTTGCGCGGATGACGAAAGAGAAAAAAAGCAGCAAGCACATCACCACCGAAAAATAGCCAGACATCGAGTGACAAGGTGCTTTGCGGCTCAAGCGTTTAAAATTGTTTTTCGCTTGGGCAGTTAATTATTACCTGTCAAATTACAATCGTTCGGTAAATTTTAATATTATTCAATTTTAATTATTGTAACAGATTGAAATACATAGAAATAAAGAAATATTTCAATTTGTTTCCATATATTTCAACTTATTCATCATAAATCAGATACAAAAATATACCGAAGTATTGAAATTAAGGAGCATACCTAAGTTCAGGGTAAGCCAGCTGCCAGTTGCCAGAAACACTTCCTTCAAAAGAATAATTACATGGTATCCTGAGCTCCATTGTTAGACCAGAACTATCCAGCTGGCGGATAACTGTCTATCAGCTTGTTTTGTTTTTTTGCAGCTTTCAGGAAATCCCAAATACCCATGGGACGGTATCCCCGTGAACGGTTTATGGCTGAGACCTTAAACAATAAGCTTTGTGCTTTAAACAATTCGCTGTAGAGCTTGAAGATCGGGACTTCAGGGTCCCAGGCACTTATGGCTTCCGATCCGGCACCGTTGATTTCAATAATTGAAAATCCTTCACCGGTCATCAACAGTTCGGTCGATTCGAACCGGATATCAAACCTGCCAAAATAGAACTCAGGCATACTCAATGCAATATCGTCGAACCGTTTGACCAATTCGGGGGTTATCAAATGACTTGCATCACGGTAAAGGCCTCCAATCCTGATACTTCCAATAAATGACAATCTTACAAGTTCACCTTCCGACGGAACAACTTCAAGATATTGCGTTTCAAAACCTGTGTGTTCCGATTTCTTGCCAAGGAAGTACTCTGATCTTAATTTGGTTCGGGGACTATTTATGATCAGTTCGCGCAAGGTGGAATA
>CAIYPA010000542.1 GCA_903927965.1 uncultured Bacteroidia bacterium
AGCATTATTTGTGCCTGTAATTATGGTAATTGGAGCAAATTCAAAACTTTCTTTCTTATTAAAAGTCCTAAAATTTTGTAAACCTAATCCTTCTAAGTTCGGCATTATTGTAGTGTGTTTTTTTTAAGATTAATATCCTTGTCAATAACCTTTATAGGTTTCTCGAGTTGCATCTAACATTCCGCTAAGGACGGTAAAGGTGTACAATATTTTTGATACAAAGGTAGGAGAGTCAATAAATTTTATGCCTTGGAATATTGCCACCACCTTTTATGGGCTGACATTCATTTAATTTCGGCAATTTATTTCAAAAGAACCTCGGTAATACACCCTAAGCCAATTACCCTTTCACCACTTCACCACTTCAGTCACAGGTTAAGGTTAATGGGACCGATCAACAATCATATCGGGTTTTAAAAGTAAGCCATTATAAAGTACGTAATTGAGCCTCTTTTTCTATATGATTTGCTCAATAATGTTCATGGGGAGAAACATCCTTTCACTATCCGGAAGTTGTAAAAACCCATATTTATTGTAAAAATCAAAAGATTTTTTGTTGATCGGATCTACTACAACAGCCATTGCTCCAATACTCTCATTCGACAATTGATAACTTCTAAATAAGGCATCAAGAAGAAGTTGTTCTTCAAGTCCTGTACCTTTTGCCGTAATGTCCCTTGCCAATCGACCCAACAAAATAACCGGAGCATTATAATTTTTTGGTACTTGATTCAGATATTTTTCAGGAATTGATTCCCTGCCAAGACTTTCACTTGTTAAAGTATAATAACCAATTACATTTTGTTCACTATCGACCGCAACAAAACAAGTAGCCAGTCGTTTGCGAATATCCTGACTAACCTGTTTTCTAATGTATTCTGTTAATGAATCTTCTTCACAAGTGAAATTTTCTCTTCTATGGGTCTTTTCCAATAGTTGAATTTTCACTTTGGTGTGTTTTGGGATTTATACTTCTTAGCTGCTTCAACTAAATTTTGATTGGGGATACCGCTCCCGAATACAGCATCAAAAAATATTTTGCGATCTCTTTCACTTGAAATAATTCTGTCTTTTTTTGCAACAATTTCTTCGGACTGTTCTTTTACAATCCTGACAATAAAACTACTAAAAGATTTATCCCCACTTAATTTTTGAGCTTTCTGAAAAATCCGCTTGTCATATGCTGATATTCTTATCTCAATCCGTTCATCTTTATTCGTTGATTGTTCTTCCATCATCCAATTATTTTTACAAATGTACGGTATTTTGTCGTACAAAACAAGTTTTTCTCCAAATGCATCAAAACGTTCCGCTTTTCTCAACAATGTAGCTTATTCTGTCCGGCTTATCTTTAGGGATCAATACGTCGGATTGGCCCCCACCCGGAATTGCCCTTTCACAGCTTCGCCACTTCAGTCACAGACCAAACACAAAGGGACTGATAAAAAACAAGAAGATCAGGTTTTAAAGATAATCAATAAACCATTTAAAATTCAACAGGTGATACCTTAATTCCGGTCAGGTTTGCCTTTTCAAGATCACCTTCGAGGAGGGAAACTGATAGCGTATGTTTCCCTGGTTTGGTGAAATTGATCCAACCAATCGGAAAGTCCATATAGATCGAAGAGGAGTTCTGCTGATTTTTGATTCTGGAACCCTCCTCCGTTTCAACCGACCAGACCATCCTTCCGTTGCCGGAATAGGTCAGATCGATGAGGTAAGTACCGGCTTTCATCACATCCACTTCCCAGGTTGCCTTTGCATTTTCGGACCATTTGTTGATCTGCACCACATGTTTCCACTCCCCAAATTTCTCCATCCATTGCCGTGGGTTCTTCACGCACCCTTCCACTTTGGCAAAATAGGCAGGGATCGTTGTTTCCATGGCAGGGTCAATTGCATGGGTCGGATCGATTTCAGGTTTTCCTTTTAAAGTTACTTCAATGACGGCGATAAATTTTTCAGGCGACAATCCCGGAAGGGTCAAATCGATCCAATTACCGTTCTTTTTAAAGGAAACTGCCTTTGTGCTTTTCCCGTTCAGGAGATTTGCCGCAAGAATTTCGGTTTTCAATCCCGGAAGATAAAGGTGCCCATTCTCAGGCCATTTGTAAACAGCCAGGAATAGCTTGTTCCCTTTTACGGTTACATCACCCCACGGAAGGGTATGTTTCCAGGGCGAGGATTCGGTGCCATAAACAACCTGAGGATACTTCCTGATCCATTCCCCAGCACTGCGCAACGATTGGGCTGCCTGGGCGGGAATGGTCCCATCGGGTTTGGGGCCAACATTCAACATATAGGTTCCGCCACGGGCAACGGTTGAGATCATCCGCGTAAGGATTTCCTTCGGACTTTTCCAGTTTTGGTCGTAAGCAGCATATCCCCACGAATCGTTCGTCACGTCGACCGATTCCCACAAACCATCCACATTTTCCAACGGGACTTCCATATCGCCAAGCGTTGCATAGTCGCCCAGGTTATGCCCCACACGGCCCGACACATAGGCATGTGGCTGGTTTTTATGGACCAGGTCAACCAACTGTTGGGCATACGCTTTGGGCATATTTCCGGGGGTATCGAACCACACCAATTCGATTGGCCCATATCCTGTTGTGATCTCCTGGACCTGGGGAAGGCATTTATTTTTGAAATAATCTTCAAAGGTCATCTTTTCTCCGGCTGGATTCGTGGCAGGCCCGCCATTTCCTCCCGGCTCTGTCCAGTCCTGATTGTGGGAGTAATAGAACCCAAAGCCAATTCCCACCTCTTTACAGGCTTGTGCGAGTTCTTTCATCGGGTCGCGTCCAAATGGAGTAGCATCCACGATGTTGAACTTGTTGACTTTGGAACCGTACATGGCAAACCCGTCGTGGTGCTTGCTTGTGATGATGATGTATTTCATTCCCGCATCTTTCGCGAGTTGGGCAATGGCTTTCGCATCAAAGTTGACCGGATTGAAATCCTTCGCCGTTGCTTTGTATTCTTGGACGGGGATGTTGGCCATGTTTTTGTTCATGATCCACTCCCCTATCCCGAAATAGGTCCTCCCCTTCCATTGGTTTCCCAGGTTCGAGTACAACCCCCAATGAATGAACATGGCGTAGTTCCCATCCCTGAAAAGCTGCCCTTGTCCGGCATTCTGGGCCGTCAGGTTGACGACCTGTTCGCCCCACATTTCGTTCATCTTCGTTTCTTCCTTTTTCTGAGCCGCCAATATCAAGGCACACCCTAAAATGGAAAGTGTTATCAGTACTTTTAACGATTTCATATTTTTCAATTATTATTGGTTCAGCTACATTGCAATCTTTAAATATGAGACAACTCCGAAAAGCCATCTTTTGCCACCAAGACACAAAAACACAAAGGCTTCACAAAGGCTATCATACAGATATTTAATTCTTTGTGAGATCTTTGTGACTTAGTGCCTCCTATATAACTCTTTGTAACCCATTGGTAACCAACGGGTATTTTGGGCTGTATTTATGCGACTTGCTTTAATTTGTTTATCTGTTTTTCTAGTTTTTTGATTTTTTCTTCTCTTGATTTTTCATGGTTTTCAATTATCA
>CAIYPA010000543.1 GCA_903927965.1 uncultured Bacteroidia bacterium
AAAACTGATCCCTGAGGGATATTTTGCCCAAATGCAACAGCAGGTCCCGTTAGTTTAATAACTTGGATTGGTGTTTGTCCGAAAGACCAAGCACTAAAAAAAACTAAAATTAATAATGCTCTAATTTTCATGAAAGTGAAATTAAAATAAACGATTTATTTACAATGCTGGAAAATTGACGCCACAGCTAAAAGCTGTGGCGTTTATAAAACTATTTTATATAAGAAATAGTAATAGCATCATATTTTGCTATCGGCAATTTTGAAGTAAAAGCAATTTTTCCTGTAGCAATGTTAGTAAGATCATATTGCAAATTGGCAGAGTTCAATTCCAAGCCATTAATGCTTACAAGAATTGAGGACTCAGAACTTGCTTTGATAGGAACACTTAGTGTAACAAACTGATCTGTAACAATTTGATCCGTTGCTTCAAATGATTGGTGCGTATATACACCAACATTATCTGACATATTATCCAATCTCAACTTATCTGCACCGGTCAATAAACCCGCTTTCCCGCCAGCAATTGCTCCTAGCAAAGTAGCAGATGTCCCATTTTGAATATTGATTGTATTTGCAATACCAGTAGCATCAGCACCTGCTTGATTAAAACTTAACCCCTGTGTTGGTGCAAAATTTATTACTCCATCGCTTCCAGGAGTAGGAGTGGTAACGGTTAAGTATGTTCCTGTAAAAGTAACTGTATTTGCAACACCTGGGGTACCACCTAAACTACTACCATTACTTAATGTTACAGCACCTGCAGCTGTTGATAGAGTCTGTTCTGTAGGATTTAAAAGATTCATGATAACGCCAGCACCAGGTGTACCTAAAGATGCGCCAGCCAGAGCACCTGTTTTACATACCCAATATTCGTTTGTAGTAATGTTATAAATCTTAGTACCTGCAGGAATATTGACGCCAAATGTTTTAGTCGCATCTAAAACACGTATCTCTGATACTGGAGCCGATTGGGCAAAAAGAGAAACACTAAAAAGCAAAAGAAATGCTGATAAAAGTAATTGTTTCATAATTTTAATTGTTTTAATTGTTTGTGAACTTTTTATTGTTTGTAAAAAAAAATTGTTGTTGTTATTTCAAATTGTAAATTGTTGTGGATTTCAAATTCATTAGAGTCCTAAGACTAAGTTTTGCGGGTGTTAAGATTTCTTTGGTTTTTTCATAAATAATTGAATTAATAAGTTAATAAATAAAGTTTTATCGTTGAACACGAATTTTATCGTAAATCAAAGTAGGAACATTCAACGTCAAAGTTGTTGTACCATTCCCCTGCCACTGAGTCGAAGAAAGCAAGGATCCGTTGTAAAAAATCAAAGAATTTGCCTTTAACTTAAAAGGCAGAACAGCCGGCAAAGAGGGCACTTTCGCATCACCATCAGTAGCAATTGCATATTCAAACCATCCGTTATCATCAACCTTTGCCTGAAGCTCTTCCAGAGCAGATTGTACATTGGTGCTTGTGATCCCGTTTTGGGCAACCACTGAAACATCTGACGCCTTTGGTTGAAGAACTATTGGAACATAAGTCCCACTACCAGGATCAGCCGATTCTACATACCTATAAAACGTGTTGTCGTTAGTATCGTAGTACACATTGGTCATTGAAGCAGGAGTATTAAGCTTATTGGTCGTAATATTTAACGGAATTAAATAATTCGCTAACCCCGCAGAAGCAATGGTAAGATTTTGTTTGTTAGCCGGCACCTCGAATGGTGTATTGTATATCCATGATTTGGGACCTGTAAGAAGAGGTGAAAAGAGATAAATTTTTGTTTGGGCTCCAGGTGTAGCATCATCGTCATCATAAACTACGAACAACATGCCCCGTTTCAAGAATTGAACATCGGTCTGGAGCATTTTAGTGTGAGTATCCACCTGCATACACCCCCCATACAAATTGTTCACGTCTATCAAACCCCATGTATCATTGGGTACGATCATATTAGGCACCTTTATCTGCGCTTGCAAATTAAAAACCGGAAACAGAAAAACCAGAAAAAAAACGGCTTTAAAAAGTAATTGTCCCCAATTCTTCAGCCCGACTGAAAAATAATTTTCAGTTTCATTTTTAGGATATTTTAATATAGGTCCCATACTTGATAAATTAAAATCGGTTAATTTTGAAGAAGTGCCCGTACACTATTGCCGTTCATTGTAGAAGCATTGTAAATACAAACCCAATACCAGGTAGAGTTAGGCCCAGACGTTTTTACAAAATAACTTGTCCGGTCAAATCCTTCATCGTAAGGATTCCATGATCCAAAAGCAAACGCATAGGTATATTTTGAAAATGAAGGTTCAGTTGCCCCATTGCTATAAGTTGGAACTGCCCAGGCAAAAAAACCGGATAATCCCGTATTATTGGTTAAAGTAACACCATTTTCTGAAGCATCAGGATAAACAGGATTAACCTTGGTAGAAAAATACTCAACAGTACTGAGAGAACTTTTTTGCAAAGAGAGTATCTGTGCCTCAGAAGGTTTAGCATTCGATGGCAGGAAGCCAACATAAAGTTTATCCCTTAACTGGTAATAAGAACTATACGATACGGCAGAAAAAACCTGAGCGACATCGCCTTTGGCACTGACCCCTAAATGATAAACAGTCGCAGCATCAGAATTCGGCAACACAACAGGTGATATCGTCTGTTGAACCAAACTAGGACCAGCTAGATTACTAAGTGTTGGAGGACCTGTGAAATTGATATTGGTAACATTGGCATCATTATTTTTTGTCATTACCCAGTTAAGGTAATAACTTAGATCAGAACCAGTACGTTCTATCAACCAGGGACTTGCAGCAGTACCAGCACCTTCGGAAGTAGTCAGGGCAGAACCTCCTGAAGCGGTGGATAGGCGAACACTGCTAATTACTACGCCAAGTGGCAAAGTAAATACCGTATTTAATGAAAGGTTGACTTCATTTGCCGCACTATCTGTAATTTTTAATTTCAGGCTTGTATAACTACTCGATTTTGGAATTGTAAGAGATCCGGTAGTAGCATTACCAACATTGGTATTCAACAAAGTAGCACCATTATAGATCTCAACTTTGGTGATCGGAGATGGATCCTGTAAGGCAATGTCGTATTTGAAAGTAAAATTGGCCAGTGGGCTCCAGGTAGCATAAGCTACAGTAACAGTCCCAACATTATCAAGGGTTACCTGTGTTACCGGATCTACAGTCTGATATGAAACCATTCCTGCGGTTTGAACATCGTTGTAACGAAAATAGTTCACATATGGGCTTCTTGATGGGAAGAATACTTTATTCAGGAATTCAGCCAAAGTAGAAGTGTTAAAATTTACGCCTGAAATCCCTGTCAAACCGGTCCTTGTTACAGCTCTTTTACCATTAAAATCGCCATTCAAATACCCGACTGTGGCAATCGTATTATTTTCTGTACCAGCAGCCACAACCGTCCCATTAATTGCAACTTTATTCAACTTTTGTCCATCCATCTGCATTTCGGTAACAGTGTATTTACCATCCTTACCCCCGGCATTGTTCCATTTCAACAAATCGGTAACAAAAGCTGCAGAGCTTGTATGTACAACATTGGCAACATAAAAATTACCATCGTAGGCCACATATTCTCCAAGAGCGTAAGCCCTTCCAGCTTCCCAACCATAGATCACAAAAATTTCGCGCCAGGCATCAGTTGCAGAATATTCAAAATACCTCATTTTACTCGTAGTCGCATCAACAACTGTTGCGACCATCCCAATCTCACGCTTGAAATTAGGGTATGCCGTATTAAGGGCTGCACTAATTGTTTTACCTGTAAAGTCAATTGGTGTTGAACCGAAACTTTGCAAACCGCCCTTGATATCGGTCGAAATAACAACAGGTAAATTTAACCAAGGATGTACCTTTAATGTACCGGTAACGCGGGTTTCCTGCGCCATTGAAACAGTAGTGTTTGCGAATAAGCTGATTAACAGGATTATATAAGCTATAATTTTCTTCATGTCTTTATATTATTGAATATGAATTTAGTTGTTTACAATCAAGTCAACATTTACATTTGGAGTAGTTTTGAAAATCCAAACCTGATAATCGACACCTGCACTACTTGTCACCACGCGCTTCTCAAATCCATCAAACACAGAGTAAACAACCGCAGGAACAGCTGGTATAATATCAGCAGGAATATATTTGAAGAAGAAATTTTGGGCTCCCCATGCTTTTGGAAAAGCGATCCAGGTCCATGTAGATGGGGTTGTAGCCAAAGTACAGATCGTACTCGGAATCGAAGTGCCAACGGTGTTTGGAACTGTGTTGATTGTGGCCCAATCCAATGCTGTAAATGCCGTAAGGTTGTCAGCAATTGTCCCCTTGTACAATTTACCTGGAACGTTTACTGCCTCGTCAACATATTTCTTGTTCACAGCATCTGTTGGATTTGTGGGTGCGGCAAGGTTTGTAATCTTAAAATTTGTCGTTCCATCACCCAAAGAAACATTGGCTGTTGCATTGGCGAAACCACTGATTTGGATATCTGTTTTGTTTAGATCTTCATTTTTAATCGTCCCATTTGCTATCTTGCTAGTTGTCACTGCACCATCGGCAATGGCAAGGGAAGCCGGGACTAAAGTTGAACCAGTGCCACCTGTTACAACAAGATCGGTTGAAGTTAGATTCGCGCCATTTACACTGCTTGAAGGGATATTACCATAAGTAACTGCACCAGCAGCATTGGCTAGTGCAACCCTTCCATCGGTACCAGCACCCGCAGTTAGTTTACCTGCGGTAACATTCAAATCTGCAATTTTAACAGTAGTAACATTCGCATTTGCAATTTTATTTGTAGTAATATTGGCATCAGCGATCTTAGGTGTTGTTACAGCATCATCGGTAAGTTCAACTGTACCGATAGCATTATCGGCCATTTTCGCATTGGTGATCGCGTTGTCAGCGATAGCAAGGGAAGCAGAAGTTAAGGTAGCACCTGTACCATTTGTTACAACGATATCTGTTGAGGTTAAATCTTTTCCAGTTACACTGCCTGATGGAACATTTCCATAGGTAACAGTCCCAGTAATATCGGTAACGACTGCAACTCTTCCAACTGTACCTGCACCAGCGGTCAACTTCGCCGCAGTAACGTTTGCATCGGTAATTTTTGAAGTGGTTACAGCATTGTTTTGAAGTTCAGCAGTACCTATTGCATTATCGGCCATTTTCGCATTTGTGATCGCGTTATCTGCGATTGCAAGGGTGGCAGTTGTCAAAGTGGCACCAGTACCCCCCGTTACAGTGATATCGGTTGAAGTTAAGTTCGCACCATTCACACTTCCTGACGGGATGTTTCCGTAAGTAACAACCCCGGCTGCATTGGCAACTGCTACCCTCCCGGCTGTACCTACACCTGCGGTTAACTTACCTGATGTAACATTCGCATCGGCGATTTTTGACGTGGTAACGTTAGCATCAGCAATTTTTATCGCAGTCACAGCATTACTCTGGAGTTCAGCGGTACCAATTGCATTATCTGCCATTTTAACATTTGTGATCGCGTTATCGGCGATTGCAAGGGAAGCAGCCGTCAATGTTGCTCCGGTACCACCGGTTACATTGATATCGGTTGAAGTTAAGTTCGCGCCATTTACACTGCCTGATGGGATATTTCCATAAGTAACAGCCCCAGTAGCATCGGCAACGGCAACCCTCCCAGCTGTACCACCACCTGCGGTCAATTTGCTTGCAGTAACATTTGAATCAGTGATTTTTGAGGTGGTCACTGCATTCGTCTGAATTGTTGCAACACCAGCTTTGGTAATGTTTACATCGCCACTAAGAGTCTGCGATTCCCATTTTGTACCATCTGCGATCAGGATATTACCATCAGCGGCAGTTGTTGTACCTAAAGTAGCCCCATTGATTTTTAATACAGATGGGGTTGCAGCAGCACCACCGAGGTCCCCAGCCAATTGAACCTTACCTTTTGAAAGGGTAGTTGCGTCAGGGGTTGCATTGGTAGTAATCTGATTATCGACATAAGATTTAACTGCATTCTGAGTTGGATATAAACTATTGCTATTTCCAAGAGTCGTCGAAGTTGATTTGTTGGAAACATCTTCCTTCAGAGCCAAAGCAGCCGAAGTGGCAGTCGAAATCGGTTTATTCAAATCGGTTGTATTGTCCACATTACCCAATCCTACAGCAGATTTATCAAGGGTTTGCCATGTTTTATCGCCCCTGTAATACTGGCTGGTTGTACCGGGAAGGACTGTCGGTTCTTTTAAGGCAAGCCCTGGTACGGTTGGGGCAGCAGCAGTACCGGCAAGATCTCCGGCCAACTGCACTTTTCCTTTCGTAAGTGTTGTTGCATCCGGAATAGTACTTGCAGTAATCGAATTATCTACATACGTTTTAACCGCATTTTGGGTTGGATAAAGCGTATTGCTGTTCCCCAAAGTAACCAGAGTTGATTTATTGGCAATATTCTCAGGGGTAAAACCAAGTTCAGCCTGCTTGTTATTGAAGGCAATCCAATCAGCAGAAGTTAAATAGCCATTTGCTGCAGCCCCTGCTTGAGAGATTGAAATATTCGGCGTTGTCGTTCCGTTTGTTACAGAAATTGGACCGGTTGCAGAAACCGAGGTAACCGTTCCCACATTAAAACTACGGTCAGTCGATAAATCGTGGGTCGTACCGTTAATTGTCAATGTGGTAGTAGGGTCAACATAATCTGTACCCGCCATTGCACCAGAAATAGTCGTACCATCAGATTTAACAATACCTTTTATTTTTGCAACAACAGGATCTGTCTCAGCGGCTGGCAATGTCGTAGATGTCAAATAGTTTGGCGTGAATTTCTCAAATTTCGAGGTTATGGCATTGTATCTCAGCAAGTCACCACCGGCAATACCCGTAATGTTAAATGGCGTATTTATAATGTTTAGCCATTCGACAGCAGCAGAACCAGCAAAGTTCGTTGACAATTCCGTTTTCGTGTAATAATTCGATTTGGCAAGATTCCAAATAGGGTCACTTTCGGCAGCACCTAAGGTACCAGCAGTCAAGTAACCAACATTGTTGTTAAACGAACCAACATTGACTGGTTTGTTTTTAATGTAATCATCAGCAGTAATTGTAGTCTGGTTCCAATCAGCCTGTACATTGACTTTCGCACCAGCCGCAATCCCGTCAAGTTTTGCTTTATCGGCTGCACTCATGGCTCCAGGCAAAGCTGGGGTAGCAGCACCCAAACTCAATTGCTGTCCTGTCAAAGCAAGACCATTCGTGGTGCCGAGGGTGACAGCCGCATGGGAGGATGTGTTAATCGTATTGATATCCCCCTGAAGTTCAACGAGTGCATTTTGTACATTGGTCGAGCTGATATTGCCTGTAGGAGTTACTGCAACCTGAATGGCAGTCTGATCACCTGTGTTGGTGTTGGTTGTATTGTTAATAACGGTTAATTGCGCTGTATTAACATATTGCCTATTTGCAGTAGGTGCAATATCAGCAGTTGTAGCATCTGCACCAGCTGTTACCAAACCTTTTGAATCATAGGTGATCTTGGTTTTTGTTGCTCCGGCAATAGCAGAATTTGGGGTCACATAGTCTGTCCCTGCAACGGCATTCGTGATATTCGTACCATCCGATTTTACAATTCCATTGATGGCCGAAACTACAGGATCAGTTTCGGCCTGAACAACCGCTACGGCCAACGGTTTGTTGACCCATTTGCCCGATACGTTGTCCCACTGTAAGATGTCATTATTGGCTTTACCCGTGATTGTTACATTTGACAATCCGTCTATTGCGTGGTTATGATTGCTGGAAGCTGCATCTGTGATCCCGTAACCCAACAAAGTTGTGGGTGTGTTTGTAATGTTTTTCCAATGTACCAATGCCGAACCTGGAAAATAAGAGGACAATTCAGCCGAGGTATAATAATTACCTTTCGCAAGGTTCCAAATCGGGTCAGTCTCTGCAGCCGGTACACCTAAAGAAGTCAAATAACCGGCATCGTTGGTAAACTGGCTTACACGCGTTGGTTTGTTCTTAATGTAATCGTCGGCTGTTACTACATTTTCAGTCCAGTTGGCCTGAACCTTGGTCGAATTCCAGGTGCCGTTGTTATATACATACAATGTATTGGTTGTCGAATTATAGAAAGTATCTCCGGGATTTCCTGTCGGTGGAAGGGTGGTACCGGTTGGCACACCTGAAATGAGTTTCCAATCCGTACCATCGAAATAATAAAAGCTTTTAGTAGAAGTATTATAGAAAACATCGCCCACACTTGCTCCCGCTGCCGGAGGATTTGTAGGTCCCGTGGGAGTAGTCGCAGTTTTGGCATCCACATACGCTTTGTTTGCAGCATCAGGACCTGCTGTTGGGGTAAGAAGATTTGTCAGCTTTTGGGTTCCCATAGATACATCGGTTGTAGGCACACCAAAACCACTCAATGGGATACTCGTTTTTGTGGTTGCTGTAGCAACATTGGAAGCATTGCCCACAAAAAAAGATCCATTTGCCAATGTGTTCGAAAGACCCGCTACAGCCCATACACCATTGTTATATACATATAAGGTATTGGTGTCTGTTTTAAAGAATGGATCTCCTGGAATTCCAGTTAGTGGCAGAGTGGTACCTGTGGGAATGGAAGAGGTAATTTTCCATGATGTTCCATCGTAATAATAATAATTGTTGTTGGCAGTGTTGTAAAAAACATCACCTGGTGAAGGAGATGGTGGGAATGTAGGCCCCGAAGGTGTAGAACCATCGGTAGTCACTGCAAGCCAAGTGGTACCATCAGAGATATAAAGTACATTACTAGTTGTATTGAAGAAGGTATTACCAGCAGCTCCCGGTACGGCAGGAAGTGTTGGACCACTAGGGGTGGTGGAATACTTTGAATCAACATAGGCTTTGTTTGCAGCATCAGGATCCGCAGTTGGGGTTGCAACATTGGTCAGTTTCTGCGAACCCATCGAAACACTTGTCGTTGGGGCGCCAAAGCCGCTCAAAGGGATACTCGTTTTTGTAGTTGCAGTTGCAATATTAGATGCGTTTCCAACATAAAATGAACCGTTTGCCAATATATTAGAAAGACCCGCTACAGTCCAGGCACCATTGCTATATATATATAAGGTATTGGTATCTGATTTAAAGAATGGATCGCCTGAAACTCCTGTAAGTGGGAGGCTTGTTCCTGTAGGAATTGAAGAGGCTATCTTCCAGCTTGTTCCATCGTAATAATAGTAATTGCTTGTTGCCGTATTGTAAAAAACATCACCAGGAGCAGGAAGAGTAGGGAATGTAGGACCAGAAGGGGTAGAACCATCTGTAGCAACTGGCAACCATTTTGAACCATCAGATATATAGAAAACTTTGTCGGTAGTATTAAAGAAAGTATTTCCGGCAGTACCTGCAACTGCTGGCAGTGCTGGTCCGTTCAAGTTTGTAGAAACCTTGGAATCGACATAACGTTTATTGGCAGCATCGGTAGGGATCAAAGGGTCGGCAAGAAAAGTAATATTCTTGTTCCCCAATGAAACATCGGCAGTTGGTGCACCAAAACCGCTAAGTGGAATATTGACTTTGGTTGTTGGGGTGGCAACATTTGCAGCATTACCTACAAAAAGCGAACCTTCAGCCAAAGTACTTGAAAGGCCATTAATCGGGTTCCATGAAGTCCCATTAAAAATATACAAGATATTTGTATCTGTTTTAAAGAAGGGGTCACCTACAACAGAAGATGCAGCCGTTGGCAAAGTTGTCCCGCTGGGGATATTCGATACCAGTTTCCAGGTGGTCCCGTCCCAATAATAAAAGTTTTTGTTTGCGGTGTTAAAGAATACATCACCCGGATTTGTCGGAACAGGGAAAGTTGTTCCGCTCGGTGTGGATCCATGTGTTGATACAGGCAACCAGACAGTGCCATTGGAAACATACAAAATGTCACTGTCGGTTTTATAATAAAAACTCCCAGTTGGACTGACCGGTGAAGGGAGGGTCACCCCGCTTGGAATCGTCAAAGACCCCGTAATCGATTCAGCCGTTTTGGCATGTAGCGCATAAGGAACGCTAACCAACTGACTATATCCTGAGATCGTGTAATTTGTACCACCGGTAAGATCCGCATCAGTCAAAATAAAATATGGACCATTGGCCCAACTAATCGAACTAAAGCCAGCGGCACCTCCAATTTCCAACGATACGAGACCATTGGTATTGGTCGTAGGTGTGAAAGTTTCAGTATAGACAATTGAACCCGACTGGGTACCCTGAGCAATACGAATCCGCATCCCAATGGTTTTGTTTGTGACGAGCGCTTTGCTTGCGTCCCTTATAACAGCCTGATAACTCATCTTTTGCGGAACCTGGGCAAAAATAGTTGAGCTGATTAATTGCAACACTAATACCAGGATTAGTATTACATTACGATTTTGAATTTTTATTCTCATGGCTTAACTTTATTAGTCTGAGTATTCTGATTTATGGTAATAATATTTGGTAAAATTTATTTGATCCTATTGTAGGAAATTAACAACAGCCAAATTTGGCATAAGTACAGATGGTTTATCAGACCGGTTTTGGATTTAAGTACACTTTTCATTTCGTATTTATATTAGTATTTGTATTGACTTATATTTTTACTTTAGAGTTTCAGATCTGATTAATATTTAATAATTTTAAATGTTATTCTTTCACTGGTAGAACCATTTTCGCTCTTTAAAATACTCAGGATATACGTAGCATCTGGCAATTGACCCATGGGCAAAGTTGTTTCAGCACTAAAAATCCCACCGTCATACAAAGGTTTTCCATTCAAATTATACAAATAATAATGCAATCCCTGATAGTGGGAATCGGTTATATCAAAGTTGTTAATCTTTACTATCACGTAATTGGTTGTTGGATTAGGGTAAACCCCGGCATCAATTCCAACATACTGAAAAATTACAGAAATGTCGTAAGCTTGCTGTACCCCTTGTGCAACATATCCTATCGATGCAACCTGGTTGGTGGTGTAAACAACCTGACCAATCGTATAGCTGATGGAACCCGCACTTCCCGAAATATCACCGCCAGTGGCAGGTACAGCCGTTAATTCGGTGGGCTGACCATATATCGATTGAAATAAAACAATCAATATAACTAAAATGCTTAGTTTCAATTTATTAAATAACATATTCTCATTCCAATTTAAATTGGTTTAATAGATCGTTATACGAGGGGCAAAATTAAAAGTTTCAATTAAGATTCAGAATATTTATAAAATCATTTTCCCCTGATAAATAACTTTGCGAATATATATTATTTTCTTATACAAAGCAACTACTAACGATAATTCTTTTAATGTGGATATTTTTTCAATTTTTATTAAATCAACATTCATAATGATTATTTTGTATCCTGATACGATACAACATAAATGAACTCTTATTGAGAATAAATGAAAATGAAGGAGTGACAAAAAAAAAGATCGGATTATTGAAGGCCCTCATCTGTTACAGATGAAAAAATAATAAAATAAATTTTATTGCGGTTCTGTTTTTGGGTCCAAATGCAAAAACCAACATATTAAAATTAAAATTAGATCCAAAGTTCAGGACATTTCTAAATATTTAAGGTTTTTCAAGGTTAGCCAACTTAAAATAATCTGTCATTATATATAAGAAAACATCAGATGTAATATTATTTTACTCCTGAATTCCTATAATCAACCTTTATTTACTTTAATGAGCCTGAATTGTAAATTATATACAACTAATTTTTGCTCCAGAAAATTCGCAGGTCAATCCATAGAGTTTTAATCGTGTCAAAATTCGGCTTAAGTCAAAATTATTGTACAACTCTATAATTCTCAGTTGGTAACGATTCCCATCAAATAAAATCTTAGAAATTTAGATTTTGGATACGAAAACTGCATATCCTTAAAAAATGTTTGAGGTTAGTTATTGTAAATTAACCTTATATGATAATAAACAGCGTGAGATTAGTAATAGAGTACTTGAACCTTCTAATTTTTCTCCGTTCTTTTAAAAGCCTAATTATTAGACATTTAAAAGAACGGAGAAGTTAAACTACAGTTTTCGGATCCATATATTTCTATAGCTTACTGGATTACCATGATCCTGAAGAACCAATGATCCTGCCCCATGGGCTTTATATTTTGGTATTCCAATGTATTCGGTGGGACCCAAAAGCATAACATTGTTTTGAACCAAAACACCATTCTGAAGGACAGTAGCCCGTGCAGGTAAGAAAAGAGTCCCATCCTCTTTAAACCTTGGGGCGGTCCAGATTACATCATAAGTCTGCCATTCGCCAGGTTTTTTACAGACATTTACCAGGGGTGCGTACTGTTTGTAAAATGATCCTGCCTGACCGTTCCGATAGGTCCGATTATCGTAATTGTCGAGAACCTGCAATTCGTAACGTTCCTGCATAAAAATCCCGGAGTTCCCACGTCCCTGGCTCTTGCTTTCAGGATTAACTTCAGCAGGTGACCGCCATTCTATGTGAAGCTGATAATCCTCGAATTGTGCTTTGGATTGAATGGTTCCCGTTCCTTTAACAACGGTAACACAATTGTCTGCCACACTCCATCCTGGAGCTTCACCTTTACTGTTTGCCCAGTTTTGAACCAGTGATTCGTTTGTTCCATCAAAAAGGACAATTGCATCGGATGGCGCTTGCATGGGGCTTTCACCTGGGGTAACAACCTTTACCTCAGGGTCCCAGAACTCAGTCATCTCCGGTTTCATTTTTGCTAGCTCAGCAGCGTTCTGATTTTGCGCATGTGCCGCAACCACACTTAAGATACACACTCCTAAAAGAATCTTTTTCATTTTTCTTTTTTTTAATTACAATTAATATATAAAGTATCAATAATAAATTGACATTCATTTGGATATTAAAAAATTCCCATTCCGGTTAAATAAGGGTTACAGACCAAGATCAACCATAACCCGATCAACTTTCTGATTGGTCTTATTGTCGGTTTCATCGTATTGGTCGGATGAAGCCAACTTATCCTTTACTTCAATATAAAATTTGATCTTTGGCTCAGTTCCCGATGGCCGAACAGAGACTTTAGTGCCATCAAGGGTAAAGAATTGCAATACATTTGCTGTAATTTTCTGATTGATTGGCCGCTCCTCCCCGGTGATAAGATTCCTTTCAATCAATGTTTCATAATCCTTTATAATACAAAGTTCAGATCCTGCCAACTGTTTTGGAGGGCTATTCCTGAAGTTGACCATCATTTGCTCAATCTCTTCTGCCCCACTCTTCCCCTTCCTGACCACATATTTCATCTTTTCCTTCGAATAGCCATATGTAATGTATATCTCCTGCAGCATTTCAAATAAAGACCGGCCATTGTCCTTAGCCCATGCAGCAATTTCAGCCATTAGGGCACATGAGCTCACCGCATCCTTATCCCGCACAAAGTCGGCAGGGAGAAATCCAAAACTCTCTTCGCCACCTCCGATATAAGTTTTGATACCTTCATTTTCACGGATAACTTCAGCAATATATTTGAATCCAGTATAGACATCATAATATTCCACTCCGTTCTTTCTCGCAATTTCACCAGCTAGCTCTGAAGTAACAATCGTTTTTACAATGTACTCATTACCTTTCAAGAGCCCAAGTTCCTTCCTTTTTGTTATTATATAATAAAGAAAGATTAAAACGGTCTGGTTCCCATTAACCAGTATAAATTCTCCCTTGTCGTTTTTAACAGCAATCCCAAGCCTGTCAGCATCGGGATCCGAGGCCATCACCAGATCAGCATCAACTTCAATCGCTTTTTTAATCGCCAAGGCCATTGCGGCCGGCTCTTCAGGATTAGGGGAGATCACAGTAGGGAAATCGCCGCTAACGACATCCTGTTCAGGAATATGAATGACATTCTCGAATCCCATTTTGGCCAAAGCCATAGGGATCAATTTCACGCCTGTTCCATGAATTGGCGTATAAACGATTTTTAAATCTTTCTGACGTTTGATCACATCTGGGGATAAGGATACGGAAACAACCTTCTGCAAAAATTTTTCATCCATTTCGGCACCCATTATTGTAATGTTTTCTTTGGGGCCATTGAACTGAATGTCATCGACCTTAACCTTTAAAACTTCATTGATAACATTAACATCGTGTGGCTCTACCAACTGTGATCCATCGTCCCAATAGGCTTTGTAACCATTGTACTCCTTGGGGTTGTGCGATGCAGTAAGGATAATCCCGCTTTGCAAGCCGAGTTCCCTGATGACAAACGAGAGCTCGGGAGTAGGCCGTAAGTCTTCAAATAGATACACTTTAATCCCGTTGGCAGAGAAAATACCCGCAGCCGTTTCGGCAAAAAGCCTGCTATTGTTCCTGCAATCATAACCAATGGCGACCCCAATTTGGGGCAATCCTGCAAAAACAGTTTTCAGGTAATTGCTCAATCCTTGTGTGGCAGCACCCACAGTATAAATGTTCATCCGGTTAGTTCCAACGCCCATTATACCGCGCAAGCCTCCTGTTCCAAATTCAAGGTCTCTGTAAAATGCATCAATTAAGGCTGTTGAATCTTTATTGTCAATGAGTTGGCGAACTTCCGCCTTGGTCTTGATATCATAGTTGCCTGTCAGCCATTCGTTTGCTTTTTGAAGAATTTCATCTGGTGTTTCTGGAATTTTCATTTGTCTAGTGTATTAAATATTTGTCCGAACAGAATAATTTTAATTTTATAAATCAAATTTCAAAGATAACAGTGATTTTTGAATTTATACCAAATTGAAATAAATATCCTTTTTTTCCATCATCCATTTTTCCCTGCTAAAATGATCACAAAAAAGACAAATAATCGTTTTGCTATTCAACAGATAAGTAGTACTTTTGCGGCACAAAATAAAATAATGTCTAATTTATTAAATTCAAGTCAATTTTAATGAGTGAAATGAACGAAAACCTCGAATCAAACGAGGTAGCGGAAATTGCCGCAGAGGTGCCTGTTGCACGGGTTGCAAGGGTTTTAAAGGAAACTTCGGCGAAAGCTGATGAAGATTTTGACTGGGATGCTTTTGAAGGGACAAAATCCGTCAATAGCACAACCAGCAAAAAAGAGATGACAGACATGTACGACAATACCCTTTCTATCCTTCAGGAGAAAGAAGTTGTTGATGGACGCGTGATATCGATGAACAAACGCGAAGTCGTTGTTGACATCGGTTACAAATCGGATGGTATTGTTTCTGTAAACGAATTCCGCTATAATCCCGGTATTAAGATCGGCGATAAAGTTGAAGTTTATGTCGAAACACTTGAGGACAAAAAAGGGCAGCTTACATTATCCCATAAAAAAGCTCGTGCAATGCGCAGTTGGGACCGTGTCAATGCAGCTCTTGAAAAAGACGAAATTATCACCGGATTCATTAAATGCCGTACCAAAGGTGGTATGATCGTCGATGTTTTCGGAATTGAGGCATTCCTGCCAGGTTCACAGATTGATGTGAAACCGATCCGTGATTATGACATTTATGTGAACAAGACCATGGAATTCAAGGTGGTCAAAATCAACCACGAATTCCGCAATGTTGTTGTTTCGCACAAAGCACTTATTGAAGCTGAACTTGAACAGCAGAAGAAGGATATTATTTCCAAACTCGAAAAAGGACAGGTTCTTGAAGGAACCGTTAAAAATATCACATCCTATGGGGTATTCATTGACCTCGGTGGGGTTGATGGTTTGATCCATATCACTGACCTTAGCTGGGGCCGCGTAGCCCATCCAAACGAAATCGTTCAGCTCGACCAGAAGATCAACGTTGTTATCCTTGACTTTGATGATGACAAAAAACGTATTGCTCTTGGTCTTAAACAATTATCTTCCCATCCATGGGATAACCTGAATGCAGAACTGAAGGTTGGTGACGTTGTTAAAGGCAAGGTTGTTGTAATGGCCGATTATGGCGCATTTATCGAAATCGCACCAGGCGTTGAAGGTTTGATCCATGTTTCTGAGATGAGCTGGTCACAGCATCTCCGTTCGGCTCAGGACTTCCTGAAAGTTGGGGACGAGGTAGAAGCAACAATACTTACCCTTGATCGCGACGAGCGCAAGATGTCTTTGGGTATCAAGCAGATGAAGAATGACCCATGGAACAAAATAGAAGCTAAATATGCGATTGGTTCCAATCATGTGGCACGTGTCCGCAACTTCACCAACTTTGGGGTATTTGTTGAAATCGAAGAGGGTGTTGATGGCTTGATCCACATCAGCGACCTTAGCTGGACGAAAAAAATCAAACATCCATCCGAATTTACAGCAATCGGAGCTGAAGTTGATGTTCAGGTGCTTGATATAGACAAGGAAAACCGTCGTTTGAGCTTAGGCCACAAACAACTGGAAGAAAATCCATGGGACGTATTTGAAACAATTTTCACCGTCGATTCTGTCCATGAAGGCACGGTCATCGATCTTTTTGATAAAGGTGCGGTTATTTCATTGCCTTATGGTGTTGAAGGTTTTGCAACCCCACGACATTTGATCAAGGAAGACGGTTCGAACGTTAAAATGGAAGAAAAACTTGAGTTTAAAGTTATCGAGTTTTCAAAATCCGCTAAACGCATAATCCTTTCTCATTCAAGGGTTTATGAAGATGCTAAAAAGAACGAGGAAACAGCTAAGAAAAAGGCTGCAACCAAGACAACCCAGAAAGGGATGAAAACGCTTAAAGACAACGTTGAAAAAACCACTCTTGGGGACATTAGCGAATTGGCCGCTTTAAGGACCCAGATGGAGGAAAAAGAGAAAAGGGATATTTAGACCTATTTTCTTAATCAGTTTCAATCACATAAAACCCGGTTTTAAAAGCCGGGTTTTTTTTGTAGGTTTGAATAAAATTTCAATATGCTCCCATTTTCAGTTACCATATTAGGCAGTAGCTCTGCACAACCAACTACAAACAGATTTCCAACCTCACAGGTTGTAAGCCTGAACGAGAAATTATACCTTATCGATTGTGGAGAAGGGGCCCAAATTCAACTTCGCAGGTTTAAAATTAAAACTGGCAAGATCAACCACATTTTTATTTCCCACCTGCATGGGGACCACATTTTTGGACTGCCCGGATTAATTTCGACATTGGCCCTAGGAGGCAAAAAAGGTGAATTACACATCTATGCCCATTCAGAACTGAAAATAATGATGGAACACCTGATGAAATTCATGAACGAATTTGTCGATTTCAAGGTAGTTTACCATCCATTGAATTTTAAAAAGAGGTCAATCATCCATGAAGATTCAAAATTGACCATAGAGTCGTTTCCTTTAAAACACCGTATTCCATGTTGCGGGTTCTTATTTACCGAAAAGCAACATGAACTACATCTAAGGGGAGATGTAATTGATGAACTGAAGATTTCAATTGCAGGCCGAGTCGCCATCAAAGGTGGTGCTGATTATCAGCTTACAAATGGTCAGGTCATACCAAATAAGAAACTTACCTTTCCTCCAGATCCAATCCGCTCTTATGCTTTTTGCACGGATACGGTGTGCCGGAAACAGATTATCCCAATTATTCAAAACGTTGATCTGCTTTATCATGAAGCGACATTTGCAGATGATTTGAGTGAACTCGCCCTTAAAACTTACCACACAACTGCAAGGCAGGCAGCAGTCCTTGCATCGGAATCTAATGTTAAAAAATTAATTATCGGGCATTTCTCGAGCCGTTATAAAAATGTCGATCCCCTTGTTGAGGAAGCCAGGGTCATATTCCCAAATACTTTCCCAGCCAACGACGGGGACAGGTTTGAGGTTGGACCAGCGACAAAATTGCTTTTATAATTCGACGAGACTTTCCATTTATAGCTATTGGCAACTGGCGGCTGGCAATTGGCTGTCTTCAAATATGGATATTGCAATCAAAATAAAAACACGAATATAATATGTTATATATCAATATAATAGAGATAAATAAGTTCTTTTCAATAGCAATATCCAATTTTCATAGATGCCAGTTGCCAGCCGCCAGTAGCAAATAGCATCAAAATAGAATAACAATTACAGCGTTCGCATTATCTTCATCTGAGGATCAATCTGGCTATTTAATCTCCTCATCCTCAAAAAATTCTTTGTTGAAGTTGACAAGATAGAGTTTTTCGGTCGGACGTGTGAAGGCAGTATAAATCCACCGGAGATATTCATGGTCGATCATCTCTTCGGTCAAGTAACCATGGTCAATAAACACAGCCTTCCATTGGCCACCCTGCGATTTGTGGCAAGTTAAGGCATACGCGAATTTCACCTGGAGTGCATTAAAGTATTCATTCTCCTTGATTTTTTCCCAAAGGGCACGTTTGTTGCGGATTTCGGGGTAATCAAGGGCAATTTCCTCAAACAATTTTTTCTGGTCAGCCTGTGTCAGCGATGCAGCTTCAAGGGTCAAAGTGTCGAGAATGATCTTACAATCGATCTCAACATCCTTGTAATCAATAAATTTCAAAGTAACGTTTACAAAGTGGAACCCATATTTCTCCTCATATTTCCGAACCTTCAAAACTTCAGCGATATCACCGTTCGCAATAAAACCCAATTCTTCCGATTGTTTTGCCCAATGGTAGTTATTTTTGACGTTCATTACCAGATCACCATTAGACAACTGTTCCTCGCGGTAAAGGACTGCTCTTCTGATCCCTTCATTGAATTTATTGGCCCTTTTATTTGACCTTGTCACAACTATCGTCTCGTCTATTCCATATTTATGATAACAGTTTGAAATCTCCTCTATAAGGTCCGCACCACCGATGCGCTTAATATCGTCAAAACCCGAAAATTTAATTTTCCAATATCCTTCAGGGTTATCCGATTGCAGCAGGTTCCTGATGACCGTAGCATTTTCAAGAATGCCTGATTTTTGTGCCTGCCTGACAACCTGGGTCAATTCGCTTTTGAACACTTCAAGGTCGAAATATTTCAATTCCTCCTCCTCAAGTGCAGGGCTTAAACTGAACCCAACCGGAGGAAGCTGTGCGGTATCGCCGGATAAGATCAATCTGCAGTTTTCACCTGTCATCACATATTCGACAACATCTGCTAAAAGATTCCCTGAGCCAAAAATGTTGTTTTCCTGTGGCAGGTTTGAAATCATGGACGCTTCATCTATAATAAATATTGTATTGGTGTGCAGGTTCCTATCGAGGCTGAATTTCCCATATCCATCGGTTGTACTTTGTTGCCTGTAAATCTTCTTATGTATTGTTGTTGCTGGCCTACCAGAATACTTCGATAAGACTTTTGAAGCCCTTCCTGTAGGGGCAAGTAAAACTGTCTTCATCTTTAATGTGTCGAGGACACTCACAAGGGCACTAAGTGCTGTTGTTTTACCCGTTCCGGCATATCCTTTTAAAAGGAAAACGGCATCGGAACTTTCAAAGGTGATGAATTCGGCTAATTTATTGGCCATCTCTAACTGACAATCAGTTGGCTCAAATTTTATCTCACTGACGATCAGATTTGAAATGTATTTTTTTAACATATGGGTTATTTTGGAGGAAATTAGGGCAAAGGTTCGTATTTTTTTTAAATTTGCAGCCATGTGAAGCAATTCATTGAGAATAAAAATGGAAAATGCGCGATATCTCATTTATTGACAAGACTTTCGATCTCACAAAAACTCATTTATACCATTTATCCATCCAGATAAGTCTCGATGGATTATGTTTCGTTGTTCTTGACATCCCCAAAGGGAAATATATTCAATTGAACGAAAAACACTTTTTTCTGAAAAGACCAAGATTACTTTTAAAACATGTCCAGCAGGTAATTGAATCTGATGAGATTTTCAATTGCGAATTTAAAAGTGTCGAGATCCTTTATGCCTCACGTAAATTCACACTGGTACCACAGTCCTTTTTCGGAAAAGGAAGCATGGAAAAATACCTTTGGTTCAACAATCAGGAAGAAAAGGGTTATCTTGTTGGTAAGAACCTCCTCCCCAAAGCAGGATGTTATTGTATTTTCGATATCCCACAAAATCTGGGATCCTTTCTTTCCCTCAAATTCCCAAAGGTAATCGTTAAGCACAATCTATTTCCTCTTATTGAGGATTCATTAAAACGGAACAGGTCATTTTCGGAGCGTGAGCAGGTCCATCTCAACTTTTTTCGCGACAATTTCGAGGTGGCAATCATAAAAGGCTCCAAATTAAATTATTGCAATATTTTTAATTACCTTACCGAAAGAGACATACTTTTTCATGTGTTGCTTATATTCGACCAATTGAAATTACCAACAAGTTCCACGGAACTTGTTTTGCATGGTCAGCTTCCACAGGTTTCGCCCGTATATCATCTGTTCAAAAAATACATCCGTCAAACCATGTTTGCAAATCTTGACACAACCTTTCAATACAGTTACACATTTGCTCAATTACCCGAGCATTATTATTCTTCAATATTAAGTGCTTATAAATGCGAATAATTGGTGGAATTTTCAAAAGTCGCGCCTTCAGTCCGGGAAAAAATTTCAGGGCACGCCCAACAACAGATTTTGCGCGTGAAAATCTGTTCAACATTTTAAACAACCGGTACGAATTCGACAATAAGCGGGTACTTGATCTTTTCAGTGGGACTGGTTGCATCTCTTTTGAATTTGTTTCACGCGGTTGCCTGGATGTCACCAGTATTGAGCTTGACCGTTTCCATTATGCCTTTATCTGTTCAGTCGTTGAGAAACTGGGAATTAAAAGTTCTCTTCGCGTCCTAAATGCCGATGTATTTAAGTTCATAGGGCGATCAGCAGAAAGCTTCAACCTGATTTTTGCCGATCCTCCTTACGAATTGAAACGATTGGCGGAGTTGCCCGACCTTATCCTGAACAGAAAGCTATTGTCGGAAGGCGGACTGTTCATTTTGGAGCATGGGAAAACAAATGATTTCTCAAAACATGTTCGCTTTAAAGAATTACGTACTTATGGAAGTGTCCATTTTTCCTTTTTTGAATGAATTCATCTAAACATAACCAATTGATTGTTTGTCATTTATCTTCATTTTTGTCTTTTTTTTATCTTATTGCGGCTGATACATTTGCAGTATTGAAAAATGGTGTATATTTGCAGCACTTTAAGAATTAGGATTAAAGAGCGTTCCAGACAATATTGAAAAATAAAAATGGTTTGGTAGTTCAGTTGGTTAGAATACATGCCTGTCACGCATGGGGTCGCGGGTTCGAGTCCCGTCCAGACCGCTCTCTTTTTAAGTCTTGAAATTCTTTTGGTTTGGTAGTTCAGTTGGTTAGAATACATGCCTGTCACGCATGGGGTCGCGGGTTCGAGTCCCGTCCAGACCGCAAAAGCTTCAGATTTTATCTGGAGCTTTTGTCTTTTAATCAGGATAGGCCTGTTTTGTCGGATCCAATTAGATTTCCCGACCAACACGATGAAGGTTCTTTGTCAGTCGAAAATTTTAAGCTTACCATCTATGAATTTTAGTACTTTCGTACAAATAAAAGTAAAACATGTTCGAGAATCTTAATCATCCATATCCGTTTAACAACAATTTTAAACACAATCTGAAAACCATAGGATTGGTAGGAATGGGGTTTATGCTTTTTCTTCTCTATTTCCAGCCCTTGGGGATAAATTTCCTCAAATCGGAGCGTGATAGTTACTTTGTTTTGGGCGCCGGATTTATGAGTACAGGAACTCTTTTTGCCAACACATTATTTTTGCCAGGTCTTATGCCAGAGGTATTTAACCCCTCGCGATGGACCATCAAGAAAGAGATGATCTGGAACTTCTGGCTTTTCGGCAATCTGTTTGTGATCTTATCGCTGATGGCATGGATAGTGAACAGGGTCCAATTGACAGAACTTCCGATATTCAGGACCGGTGGATTGGCATTGCTCCCGCTGGTTCTGTTTAACCTTATCAACTACAACCACTCTTTAAAGGATAAAATGGTGAGCGTACTTGACAATAGCCGGAAACACTGGTTTCATGAAGACAAACCAGACCAGATACCCTTGACCATGGTGACGGAAGTGGTGCCTGATTTCAATATTATAGCAGAGAATGGCAAAGATTTTTTTTCAGCCCGTTTGGAAGACATCCTGGTTTTTCACTCCTCCGGCAATTATATTGAGATTTATTGGCTCGAAAACCAGATCAAACGAAAAAAACTGTTCCGACAAACATTTGCTTTTATTGAACAATACATGAAGGATAGGGTGGAGTTCCAAAAATGCCACCGTTGTTGGATTGTCAACCTTAAAATGATCAATTCAATTACAGGAAACTCCAAAGGCTATTTTATAGAAATGAACAAGCTTGGATTTAATGTACCTGTTTCGCGAAACTACATTTCAGCCATCCGATCGTTGTTTCCCATTCCAGCTAAATAATTTTTTGAGGTTAGGTTACCAAATACCTGCATCTTTTCGTCCCCCGAAAATCCGTATTTCATCCCAAAACTGCGCATTTCTGCCCATTTTGTGTAAGATAAACCATATTTTATAGATGCATTGTAATACTCGTTACTATTGCGCAGAATTTCAGAAAGCGAAATTTTCCGGGTTCGAAATTTAAAGCGTTTTTGTTACATGTATTTATTTTCAATCAAAGTTAATTAATGAAAAATCTTACCATTGGAGGTTTGAAAATTAATCTGCCCATTATCCAGGGTGGGATGGGTGTAGGCATTTCTTTAAACGGATTGGCCTCTGCTGTTGCGAATGAAGGCGGCGTAGGAGTAATATCGCCAGCCGGAATAGGTTTTCTCTACAAACAGCACTCCGCTGACTACCTTGAAAATTGCATTTTCGGACTTTCAGAGGAAATCAGAAGGGCACGCGAAAAAACCAGGGGCATTTTAGGTGTAAATATCATGGTAGCTTTATCCAACTATGCCGATTTAGTAAAAACTTCCATAAAGGAGGGAATCGACATTATCTTTTCTGGTGCCGGATTGCCACTTGATTTGCCTAAATATCTCACATCCGATTCAAAAACACGCCTCGTGCCAATAGTATCATCGGCAAGGGGAGCCGCATTGATTTGTAACAAATGGAAGGCAAATTACGATTATTTGCCGGATGCCATCGTTGTTGAAGGACCCAAAGCAGGAGGTCACCTTGGATTTAAAGTGGAACAACTTGAAGACGAGAATTTCTCGCTTGAACGGATCATTCCTGAAGTGATTGCTGTCGCTAAGGAAATCGGTGAAAAAAATGGTCGTTACATACCCGTAATAGCAGCAGGAGGTATTTACACAGGTGCAGACATTGACAAATATTTTGAAATGGGTGTTGCAGGTGTACAAATGGGCACCCGCTTTGTGACGACTGTTGAATGTGATGCTTCAGACAAATTTAAACAGGCCTATATTAATGCACAACCATCGGATGTAAGGATCATTAAAAGTCCAGTCGGAATGCCGGGTCGCGCCATATCAAGCCATTTCCTGGATGAAGTGGATGCTGGAAACAAACAACCCAAAAATTGCCCTGTCAATTGCATTAAAACATGCGATATTAACACAGCACCCTATTGTATCATTGCAAGTTTAACTGCTGCCCTTAAAGGCAATTTCAAACATGGGTATGCCTTTGCGGGCAGCAACGTCTGGCGGAACGACAAGATTGTAACAGTGAAAGAATTGGTCAATACATTGATCCAGGAATTCAATGAATACCGGAGCAAAATTAGTCTATCGTTGGCATAATTAAATTCAAAATCACATAATATTAAGGGTGAACTCATTGCGTGTTCATCCTTTCTTTTTACGGCCATCATTGATAATAGGCAAAAGGGAAATCTCAAAATTTGGATCCCCCATAATACTGATTTTGATCTAATCTTCACATGTAGCTGGATTTGCCATTAATCTTTTTAATTTTGGGTGATTTTTAAAATTGTAAGTATGAAATATTCCAACATGATAAAAGGTGGGTTTCTGTTCCTGCTAATACTCTTATCTTCAATACATCAATCATCATTTGCACAGGATGTGCAACTTCAGGCAATAAAATTCGGCAGGGTGTTGAACCTCCTTGAAAGTTATTACGTTGATACGACCAATGTAAAAAAATTGACTGAAAATGCGATAACTGAAGTACTTTCGTCATTGGATCCCCATTCAGTTTACATCTCAAAAGATGAAGTTGAGGAGATGAACCAACCACTTGAGGGTAGTTTTGAAGGGATTGGAATCTCATTTAATATTTATAAGGATTCATTGATCGTAATGACGACCATTCCTGGTGGTCCTTCTGAGCGCGTCGGGCTTAGACCTGGTGACCGGATCGTAAAGGTGGATGAGAAAAAGATCGTAGGAATAGGTTTAAAAAATACGGATGTTTTTAAGCTTTTAAGAGGTGACAAAGGGACAAAGGTCCATCTGAAAATTCTTAGAAAGGGTGAGCCTGAACCATTGGAATTTACTATTATCAGGGATAAAATACCCATTTTTAGCGTGGATGCGTCTTTTATGCTTGACAAATCGACTGCATACATCAAACTCAACAAGTTTGCTGCCACAACAATGTCGGAGTATAAAAAGGCGATGGATGAGCTTAACCACAAGTCAAAGGTTAAGAACCTTGTTTTAGACTTACGTGGGAATGGAGGCGGATTTTTGGGCGCAGCATATGAGTTGGCAAATCAATTTCTTCCCGAGAAAAAACTGATCGTCTATACAGAAGGGACACATAGTCCGAGAAGGGATTACAATTCGACAACCCAGGGCGAGTTTATTTCCGGTAATCTCATCATATTAATTGACGAGGGTTCCGCTTCAGCCTCGGAAATTGTCTCAGGAGCCATTCAGGACTGGGACCGTGGGGTATTAATCGGTAGGCGGACTTTTGGCAAGGGATTGGTACAGCAACCATTTCCTTTAACCGATGGCTCAATGATCCGTTTAACCACAGCACATTATTACACACCCGCCGGAAGGAACATTCAGAAACCATATAAAGACGATATCAAAAATTACAGGAACGATTATGCAAAACGATATGAAAAAGGGGAGTTGTTCAGTAAGGACAGCATCTCTTTCCCAGATTCTTTAATGATGAAAACCCTGATTACCAAGCGCAAAGTTTATGCAGGGGGTGGGATTATGCCCGATATCTTTGTCCCGATGGACACATCCATGTACTATCGGTATTTCAATAATTTGATCCGAAAAAATGTACTTTTCCCTTATGTTGTAGGTTATGTCGATAAAAACAGGGATCAGTTAAAAGCCAGTTACAAAACATATGATGATTTCAAGGCCGGTTTTTCAGTGGGTGATGAAATGTTGAACGATTTGGCTGTGGCAGGTGAAAAGGACAGCATTAAAAGAGACGACAAAAGTTTGAAGATTTCAGGGGCCATCATTTCCAGACAAATTAAAGCACTGATTGCCAGGGATATCTATGAACCAGGGGATTATTACAAAATAATGATGGAAGATGACAAGGAAATAGAAAAATCACTTGAGATACTTTCCGATCAAAAGATATTTAATCGATATTTGAATAAATAGTATAATCTGATTGGTCACTAAATTCAACCCTCTATTTTAACATATTGAATATGAACAATCTATTCTTATGGATTTTCACAAATAGGGTTGAAATTGGCGGAACAGTATTCGGGCTGGTTTATGTTTGGCTTTCAATCAGGCAAAACCTGTTGACATGGCCGGCCGGAATTATTTCTTCATTGCTTTATTGCTGGGTGTTTTTTGATGCAAAGTTTTATGCCCAAACCGGACTTCAGGTATATTACGTTCTAATAAGCATATACGGATGGTGGAGTTGGCATGCTATTTCTGCTAAAGGCTCAGAAATTGACCACCTTAGGGTAAGCAAAACAACTATTTCGCTTTGGGTCATTCTGATCGTTATTAATTTTATTCTTGCTTTGATAATCTACTGTATTACAAGTAGATATACTGACGATTCAATTCCGCTGACAGACGCTTTTATTGCCTCAATGAGCATCATTGCCACCTGGATGCTTGCAAGGAAAAAGATCGAACAGTGGTTGATCTGGATTTTTATTGATCTGACCTCAGCCGGATTGTATTTGTACCGAGGCCTCTACCCCACTGTCATGCTATTTATGGTCTATGCAGTAATGGCTGGAATTGGATATGTGGAATGGAGAAAAGAAACTCAAAATTATCATGCTAAACTCCGATAAAATCAAACGTATCGTAATTACTGGTCCCGAATCGACTGGAAAAACGGAACTGGCATGTGCCCTGGCGGAAAAATTGGGGACACTCTGGATCCCCGAATATGCACGCCATTACGTCGAAAACCTTGGGTATGAATATGGTTATGACGATGTTGAAACTATAGCGAAATACCAGGTTGCACAAGAATCGGAATATATTTCAAGAATCAACGATGGAATTTTATTTTTTGATACTTGGTTGATCATTACAAAGGTTTGGTTTGATGTGGTTTATGGGAAATGTCCGAAATGGCTTCCAGAACATATCAAATCCTCTGAAATTGACCTGTTTCTGGTTTGCGCCACCGATTTGCCATGGATTGCCGATCCGGTGAGGGAAAATGGTGGAGAAAAAAGGGAAGAACTTTTTCAAATGTATATCCAGGAAATCCAGAAATTTGGTTTCAATTTCGAAATAGTCAGGGGAATTGGAAAAGCCCGATTGGAATGTGCTTTAGACCTCCTTTCAAAGCATGGGATTAAACTATAACCCATCTGGATTGTTATTTTGTAAGATTGATTATTGGGATTTTTAAATTAAAAATATAATTTTAAGAATATGAAAATTGCAGACAGTATCGTGGAATTGGTTGGCCGGACCCCAATGGTAAGGTTAAACCGTCTTACTGAAGGTTTGGATTGTCAGGTTATTGTAAAGTTGGAGTCACAGAACCCGGGAGGGTCGGTAAAAGACAGGTTGGGTTTTGCCATGATTGATGCCGCCGAAAAAGAAGGATTGATCAATAAAGATACCGTGATCATTGAACCAACGAGTGGCAATACAGGTGTCGGCCTGGCATTTGTTTGTGCTGCAAAAGGGTACAAATTAAAAATTGTAATGCCGGATTCAGTTAGTGTCGAAAGGAGAATGATCGTGCAGGCATATGGTGGAGAGGTTATCCTGACACCGGGAAAGGAAGGAATGAAAGGTGCCATAGCCAAAGCAGAAGCATTGCAACTTACAATTCCGGGAAGCTTTATACCCATGCAGTTCTCCAATCCATCCAATCCTGAAATGCACCGTAAAACCACGGCAGTTGAAATTTGGGAAGACACTGATGGACAAGTAGATATATTTGTTGCTGGTTCCGGGACTGGTGGTACAATCACAGGAGTTTCGGAAGTGATAAGGGCAAAAAAACCTACCTTTTATTCAGTTGTGGTTGAACCTGAGGATTCACCAGTATTGTCGGGTGGAGCTCCCGGGCCTCATAAGATACAGGGAATTGGCCCGGGATTTATACCGAAGGTGTTAAACACATCATCTTATGATGAAATCTTTAAAGTATCTGCGGCAGATTCATTTGAAACAGCCAGAAAATTGGCCAGTTTGGAGGGCATTTTCTGTGGCATTTCTGCGGGTGGCAATGTTTATGCAGCGCTCCAGTTGGCAAAGCGTCCAGAAAATAAAGGTAAGATGATTGTCACAATTATATGCGATACCGGTGAAAGATATTTAAGTACCCCACTTTTTGCCTTTGAAAATGAGCGATAACAGACTTGAAAGGATTGGTGTATGGACCGACTCTGCTGTCAGGTCGCTCGTCGATGCGAAATCATTTGATATATTGTGCCATAGGCACCGGGCAGGGGAAACCATGCCCGCTACCGAAAAATTGAGGACCATTGTTGAGAAAGTCCGTCAGATTGTTTTTCCAGGATATTTTGGGGAAATCAACCTGAAAGCCGATACACTTCCTTATTATATGGGTGTTCTGATCGATGAAGTGAATGAACTGATGGCAGATCAGATCTTTGCAGGTTTGTGTTTTATTTGTGAAAGCGAACCTGACAGGGATCTCGAAGGGAAAAGGGCCAACGCTGACTATATTGCCCACGAATTCGTAAACAGATTGCCTGAATTGAGACGAATATTGATTACTGATGTGAATGCAGCGTATCTTGGCGACCCGGCAGCAAACAGTGTCGGGGAAGTTATTTTTTGTTATCCTGCAATAAGGGCAATATCCAGTTACCGGATAGCGCATAGTCTGTATCTTCTAGGAGTCCCACTGATTCCCAGGATCATCACAGAAATGGCACATTCCGAGACAGGAATAGATATAAATCCAGAAGCCGTTATCGGTGAATACTTTACAATAGACCACGGTACCGGTGTGGTGATCGGTTCGACAAGCATTATTGGCAACAATGTTAAACTTTTTCAGGGGGTGACCCTTGGTGCAAAAAGTTTCCCGCTCGACGAAAATGGGAATCCTGTTAAAGGAATTCCACGCCATCCGGTTGTCGAGGACAATGTGATCATCTATTCAAATGCCACGATCCTTGGGCGCATCACAATCGGCCATGACTCGGTAATCGGTGGGAACATTTGGGTTACCAATGACCTGCCCCCATATTCACGGATCGTTCAGAACAAAACACGTAATCTCGATTTTTTTAATGGAGGAGGGATCTGAAAATGATATTAATCCACAGAATAAACTAATTTTGCCCCCGCAATTTGAGTTCTTTGCGGGGTTACCGTATTTGGCTATTCATTTTGCTGACTAGGCTGTTATCAAATTAGTAAAGCGTGGATCTGTGAGTAAGTTTAAAATCGTAGCAAAAACATTCGCCGGACTTGAAAACGTATTGGCAGATGAAATTAAGGGGATAGGTGGTGAATCAGTTTCAGTTGAAAGGCGTGCTGTTTCGTTTTATGGTGACCAGGAACTCATGTACAGGGCGAATTTCCACTTGCGAACAGCCCTAAAGATCCTAAAACCCATTGCTGAGTTTGATGTTGCCGACCGGGATGAACTTTACGACCGGTCAAAAAGCGTCCCATGGAGCGACTATCTCGCTCTTGGAAAATCATTCGCCATCGACAGTACCGTCCAATCGGAGATGTTTATCAACTCGATGTATGCTTCTCTGAAAGTTAAAGATGCCATTGCTGATCATTTTCGTGAAAAAACCGGAAAACGGCCCTCTGTCAATACTGAGAATCCTGATATCCGTATCAATGTTTACCTGATGGGCGGTCACTGTATCCTCTCCCTTGACAGTTCCGGTGAATCGCTACATAAACGAGGGTACAGGATCGGGCAAGGAGAAGCCCCTATCAATGAAGTCCTTGCTGCTGGGATGATCCTTCTTACAGGTTGGAACGGTCAAAAGGATTTTTTGGATCCCATGTGCGGTTCCGGTACAATATTGATCGAAGCTGCTATGATTGCGAAAGGGATTCCACCCGGAATGTACCGCAAATCATTTGGTTTCGAACTATGGCCCGATTTTAACGAAGACCTGTTCGATGAAATTTGTAATGGGGAATATGAAAAGGAGTATTCCGGGAAAATTCTGGGGTCAGATATCTCAATAAAAGACATAGCAATCGCACGTGCCAATATCAAAAATGCGAGCCTCACCAAAGTAATCGAATTACAGGTTCAGGATTTTATTAAACTTGAACTTCCATTTTCCGATGGTATCATTATTACAAATCCTCCTTACGGTGAAAGGATGAAACCTTCTTCAATCATAGAATTGTACCAGTCAATCGGGAATACTTTGAAAAACAGGTATGCAGGTTTTGAGGCATGGATCATTTCAAGTTCAGTTGAAGGGTTTATGAGCATCGGCTTAAAGCCCTCCAAAAAAATAGATCTGTTCAACGGGGCACTTGCCTGTAGTTACCGAAGTTTTGAATTGTTCCAAGGTTCACACAAACAAGCAGTTATTATTAAAAAAACAAATGTTGTTAATGCGGATATCAATTATGATAAGCCAAAGCGTTTGATCATTAAAAAGCTATAGCAAGCTTCTAATCTTTTCATCCACTTTGGAAGTTGAATCCTCAATTCTTGCAAAAAAAAGTTGCCGGAGTGAATTTTACTCATAAAGGATTTCCTGAGGTTTGCCACCAAGGAAATCATCAAATCTGGCTTTTGGTTGCCCAAAAACATTGAAAATATACCGGTCGCCATTTTTGGGCAAAATTGGGAACCATGTTAGCCTGAACTCCAGTACTTTGAAAACCAGGGATTCATTATGTATCCTGATTCCCATTCCAACGCCTGCGTAGAAGTTCTCCCTGAAAATCCTTTGCATACTATTTGAGAGGAAGGCCGCATCGGCAAAAAAATAATTGGCAAACCTAAAGCCCAAATAACTTAAATCCCAAAACCGAACCGATTCAATGTTAATCTTTAACCTATTGGTTCCTTGAATATCAAGTGAATAGAAATCACGTATTCCATATCCCTTGTTCATCACAAGATATTCCTCTTTAAACCGGTTAATTCCGCTCATTAATTCCATATTCACAAAATAACGATAAGGATGGCTATTAAAATAAACAAACTTGCTGAAAAAATTTGTATTCAATAAAATTACTCCCTGCTCGATCCTGGAATTGCCTATATATCCACCCAGACCTACCTGCCATTTAAAATAAGCACCCCCTGAAAGAATGCTGGCGTTAGAGTGGAGAAAATGAAAGTAAGGGCGCAGATGTTCCCTGACGCGGTCCCTGTCAAATCCAAAAGCAGCTTCTGCATACCTTCCGTAAGGTATATCTTCAGTAATACCATAACCGTAAACTCGACTATTTTTAAACAAATCCCTTTTACTGATACCAAAAGTACCGAGAATAAAATCGTGGTCCCTGAAAAAACTGTTCCCTGAATTATCTGATGTGCTATTGTAGTAATTCCTATGCAGATATCGTCCTGCTAGGATTACATTTCCCAACGATGAACCTGCACGGCTTTTGATCAATTGCCCATACCAGGTATCCAAATACAAATAGGAGGCAGGTATAGGCAATTTTGTATAAGAATAGGGTGTCTGGTAATAATCTTTAAATGTTCTTTCAAGAGAAATTCCTCCCGCCCAGTCCATCTTTGAAGCCAAAAACTGTTTGTCGATATAAACATTCCATCCTGTTTTCCCAAAAGTATTGGTATATCTCAAACCTGTTTTGATAAATTTTGCTCCAAAATCGCTTATTTCGTAGTTTACAGTACCTCCCCAAACTTGCTTTTCATTTCTATTGTATTCAAGGCTAGCCAAAAATTGATGTCCTATGCCAAAAACATTCTCATTTACCATTTCCATTTCTGAGGAATTGGTGCCAAAACTCCCGCTGATCCCGTATTCAAAACGCTCTTTTATGATCAACAGGACATCTACTTCTGAGGGGTCAGTTTTTGAACGCGAAACCAAAATTGCAACATCCTGAATATAAGGAAGATCACGGATCACTTTTTCGTTATCTGCCATTAACTGCGGATCTAGTTTTTCTCCCGGGTTGAACAACAACTGCCTCATCAGTTTGTGTTCCTTCGTTTTCATATGGACACTATTGCCGGTTTTTCCAATCCAGGTTGAAGCTTGTTTTAGTGTATCCTGTAAGGTTGGCCCAAATACGTCAAGCTGTAAAATCCTGATCTTTCCGATTATCTTACCCGAATAAGCCTGAAAATACTTTGTGCTCTTTACTGCCATCTGCTCTTTAACAGGTTCACCCTCCCTGATCATCAGTGAATACAGGTTTCTGGTAATAAAGTTATTATCAGCCTTATTTTTGATAGACGACAATGAACTGTTGTTGACAGGATCGGAAGTAATTCCAATCGGTCTTCGAATAGTATCTTTTCTTTCAGCCGGTCCAAAACCTTGAAAACGGGCTTCAAGGTAACTCGACTCATGTTTATTCTCAACTAAAGAGCTATCTTTCAAATTTATCCCTGTGGATTTGGTTTTATAAGGTAATTTATTGTCAATTGAATCCCGCAGATGTAATGTTATGCGGAAACAATTGGCTTCAGGGGATGAAGCCCACAAATAATGTTTGGAGATCAATACCATTATGATCAGAAAAAATCCATATTTAACAATTGAACACCTCAATGAGCGAAATTTTCAGAAATTAATTTACCCTTATATTAAGTTTAACCTGCGAAGTTAAAGTAAAATGGGAAAATTCGGATATTTTGAATAACATTGAACCGATAAAAATTCAGGATAGACAAATACAATCATTCCGATCAATTCATGAGAAAACCGAAAGCAGTGATTTTTGATATGGACGGTGTCTTAATTGACAGTGAACCAATTCATTATGAAGTTGAAAAACGAATATTTGATTTATTGGGGATCGAAGTTTCCGAAGCCATTCACAGGACGTACATGGGTGCGTCCAATGATTTTATGTACTCCGACCTAAAATCGAGGTTTAATTTATCGTCCTCGTTGCAGGAACTCATCAAATATGACGATGATTTTCGTTGCCAATATCTGAATGACCTTGAGAAAATTGATTTGAATCCCGGTGTTTTGGATTTACTGAATGACCTTAAATCGGCAGGTATTAAGCTCGCAGTAGCCACATCTTCATCACCAGATATTGCATCTGTTTTGCTTAACAGATGCGAAATAGCATCAGCTTTTGATTCAGTTGTGACGACAAGTGATGCAGGTAAAAGCAAACCAGCCCCAGATGTCTATCTTTTGGCTGCCAGACGATTGGGTGTATTACCAGAAGATTGTCTTGTTTTTGAGGATTCGCCAAACGGACTTTCCGCAGCAAAAAAAGCGAATATGTATTGTATTGTAATTCAAAATGATAGCCAATTTGACAATCAATTATCTCTTGCAGATTACAGGATCAATTCATTTGAAGTACTGACAGTTGAAAAATTATTATCAATTTCTCAGGGCATTTAACCTATCGCAATTTTTCATTATAATGCGTTAATAAAATACGAGTCATCACATTAAAATACCAGTGAATTCCTTAAATGGAAACAGGTAATCTATTTCTATATATTTCAAACTATTTCTATTTATTCCCCATATTTCGCTATGAAGAAAATATTGCCCGATGAGGCTTTTGAAGTGATACACAACCGAAATTTCAGGTTATTTTTGACCTACCGGTTTTTAATGACATCGGCGACATTGATGCAATCGGTCATTGTTGGCTGGCAATTGTACAACATCACAAAAGATGTCCTTTCTTTGGGAATGATCGGATTGACCGAAGTGATCCCACAGGTCAGCATTGCCTTGATTGCAGGACATTTTGTGGATATCTGGGACCGTAAGAAAATCATTTTTTACACCACATTCCTTCTTTTGTTGGGATCTTCGATTTTAACAGTTTATAGCATACCTATTTTAAAGGTACATCAACTACTGGGAATCGCACCCATCTTTGTAACGATCTTTATTACAGGGCTTGTCCGGGGAATATTGATGCCGGCAAATACTGCCCTGATGGGACAGCTTGTCAGACGGGAATTGCTTACCGGAGCGGCGACATGGAGCAGTGCCACCTGGCATCTTGCTGCCGTTACCGGACCAGCTTTAGGCGGATTGGTTTATGGATTTTTTGGTATAATTCCGGCTTATGTACTAGTATTTCTTCTCTACTTTTCATGTACCGTACTTCTCCTATTTATCAAGTCACCTGGAAAAGTTGCTTTAATTTCAGGTGCAGCGGAAGGGATCTTTGACAGGATCAAAGAAGGTATTAATTATGTCTTTCGTAACCAGATACTTCTGAGCGCTTTTGCCCTTGACATGTTCGCTGTCCTTTTTGGCGGTGCTGTAGCCATGCTCCCTGTTTTTGCATCCGATGTTTTAAAAATCGGGCCCGAAGGCTTGGGATTCCTAAGGGCATGTCCTGCTGCCGGGGCCATTATTATGTCATTGATCCTGATCATTAAACCACCGGTAAGCCGATCCGGGACTCAACTTCTCTACAGTGTATTTGGATTTGGACTCTGCATGATCGTATTTGCAATATCAAAAAGTTTTTTGCTTTCGGCCATTTGCCTTTTTTTAAGCGGGGCTTTCGACAATGTAAGTGTGATTGTGAGGTCGAGTATCCTTCAGATTTATACTTCCGACGATATGAAAGGGAGGGTGGCGGCTGTCAACAGTATTTTTGTTGGATCTTCGAATGAACTTGGTGCGTTTGAATCGGGAGTTGCGGCCAGGTTCATGGGATTGGTGCCTTCTGTTGTTTTTGGCGGAGTCATGACATTGGTTGTGGTTTCAGTAGCGGCCTGGAGGTCACCTACATTAAGAAATCTTGCCCTAAAAGATGGGATTTGAGACCTGGTGAAGGTATTTGCAATAAATCGGTAGATAGGCATTAATGGGAAAGTGACAAAAATCGGATGCCCATTAATACTCAACTTTCCATTCCCTTGGAACAAATTTCTCATCGTTTACTATTTCGACAAGGTTACCTTTTTGCCTCAAGACATACAGTCCATTTTTGTAAGCATACCTATCCGCCTGGTTTTCTATGATCATTCCGGCAACTGCACCATAGAGTGTCACACCTCCAAAATTGAGTCTTTCGGGTTGGACTTTCTGGATTTTAGCGAGCCGTTCCAGATGTTCATCCACATCCTCTTTTGACAGTTTGCTCTTTATTTCCACTGCAACGGCAACATCCGTATTGATCAAAAGCAAGTCGATCTCGTAATATCTTTCTTTACCAATAAGCCCAATGACATTTTGCATTGTTGTCCGTATTTCTATCCCTCTGTCACTAAAAAGCTCAATAATCTTGGGCCGAACCATCTCTTCCACAAATTTCCCCGAGGTTCCGGCAATTTCCCCAAGACGTTTGTCAAAATCAGCACGGCTCTTCTTTAAGCTTTTCTCAAGACTTTTTTCCGTGTCTAAAAGCCGTTGATGAAATTCCTCCCGATTTTTATTCATGCTTTTATCTGATTCCAATAATCGCTGTTGGAATTCTTTAGCCTGTCTGTCAAGCAAATCCAAAATATCCTGTTTTGTTAATTCTGTTCTCATTTGATCCAAATTTTGACTCAATCAAATATACCAAAAATTTTGTTGGAAAGCAATTACCATAGGCTATTATGTCACACTACAATCAATCCCTTTAGTATTTTACTAATCTTCTTCCATGATACTCTGTGGAAGGGATCAGATGAATAATTTCCCCGAAATTCTCCCATGTGACTTTTCCTGCCACAATAATGCTCATTTCGTCACCGGCTATTTCGATCATTTTCAGGAGTACTTCACAACCTTCCATAGCGGTAGGCTTTCCACCGGAAGAGAGGACCCTATCAACGCCAATATTTTTCAACTGTCTAACAGACAACAATAGATCACTTGTATCATCAATTGCCTTGTGGAAGGTGACCTGCATTGGTCTGGCAAACTCAACTAGTTCCATTGTCCTTTCAATGTCGATGGTGTTATCTGGATTAAGCAATCCGAATACGACCCCATAAACCCCTAGCTCATGACAGACGAGAATGTCCTGCCGCATGATTTCGATTTCATCAGGTGAATAACAGAAATCGCCCCCACGTGGACGGATCATTACCATAGCCGAAACTTGCAATTTACTGATTACCTGTTTGATCGTACCATAGGATGGGGTTGTTCCACCAACAGCCAGGTTATCGCACAATTCGATACGCATAGCCCCAGCTGCAGCTAACACCATAGCTTCCTGAAATGATTCTACACAAACTTCCTTTACCGGTTCATCCATTGATTCTTTTTGTTGCAAAAATAATGATAAAGCGGATGCTCTTCCATCAATTTCATGGCTTAAATAAATCCATTGCTCTTATTACCAATTTTTTTAAGGATATTTGCAGTATTAAAATTATCTCTTTGCTCCAATAATCTGGCATATCGTCTTTATTTTAAGCAGTTAGAAAAAATTCAAGAATGGAAAGAAGAAAGTTTATCACACAGGTAGGAACAGGGACTTTGGCATATTGTGCAGCTATTCCTGTGATCGCCAATCATCTGGAAAATTCAGATAGAAATCCGGGTTTACTTTTGCTTGAAAAAGAAGAGGTTCAACATATGGTCATTTTTGACCTTAAACACTCAAAAGGATCGGCAGAAGCTGAGAAATTCCTTGATGATGGCAGGAAGATCCTAAGCAAAATACCTGTCGTTCACAACTTTCAAGTTTTCAATCAGGTAAGCCTGAAGAACGACTTTTCATACGGATTTTCAATGGTTTTTAAGGACCAGTCGGATTATTCTACCTACAATAACCATCCCGATCACGTAGCGTTTGTCGAAAACCGATGGAAGAAAGAGGTAAGCCGTTTCCTGGAAATTGATTTCAAAGCTCACTAAAATTCATAAAATGGGCGTAGAAATCGAACGTAAATTTCTGGTATCCGGAAATGAATGGCGTGCTTTGGGAACTCCGGTGCATTACGCCCAGGGTTACCTTGTTGCCGATGGGTACAGGACCGTGAGGATCAGGGTCGCTGGTGAAAATGGTTTCCTGACCATAAAGGGCGTTTCAAAAAGTTTCAGCCGTCCTGAATTTGAATATAAAATCCCTGTTGAAGAGGCCATTGAAATGCTCAAATTGTGCTCGATTCCTGTCATTGAAAAATTCAGGACGAAGGTTGTGTTCGAGGGCAAAACATGGGAAGTGGATGAATTCCAGGGAGAAAACAAAGGCCTGATTATGGCGGAGATCGAATTAAAATCTGAGGATGAGCCCTTTTCGATTCCGCCATGGATCGGAAAAGAAGTTACCGGTGACATGCGCTATTTTAACTCAAGGCTTGCGGTAAATCCCTTTAAGAATTGGAGGAAATGATGGCATGGGGCAAAGGGCTTTGGGGCATGGGGCAAAGGGCTTGGGGCAGGCAACGAGCTTAGGGCATGGGGCAACGAGCTTAGGGCTTTGGCTATCCGAAGAACGGAGACGGGAAGAAGAAAAATTGTATTACAACGAAATAGGAAAAATCGGGTGAGAATATTTAAAAGGTTTCTGATGTTAAGTTTAGGGTGGTGCATCCCTTTTTTTGTGTTTGCACAGGGACATACGACCATCTCGGCCAATACGCCACGCATGGTGATCGGTATTGTGATCGAAGATTTTAATCCCGATTATGTGGAACGCTATTGGGAAAAATTTGGGGAAGGCGGTTTTCAACGTTTGTACTCTCGTGGCTTTATTTGTGCCAACCACCACTACAGCAACTTATTACAACGTCCTTCAGTCAATATGGCGACACTTTCGACAGGAACCAATCCATCAAGCAATGGGATTGTCAACGACAGTTGGATAGACCAGGTAAAAAAGAAAGAGGTCAACGCAGTCAACGACAAATTATTTAAGACCCTGGGTTCTGATTCCAACAGTGGGGAGCGGTCGGCCGCAAAACTGATGGTCCCAACTTTGGGCGATCAGCTTAAGATCCTTACAAAGGGAAAATCCAGGATTTTTTCTGTAGCGCTTAACGATGGTTCCGCAGTTTTTGCTGCAGGTCATGCAGCCGATGGTGCTTATTGGTTCGACCCGGCTTCCGGCAAAATGATCTCCAGTTCCTATTACACGGAAACTTTCCCAAAATGGGCACTCGATTATAACAACTTAAAACTGTCCGACTCCTATTTTAAAATGAGCTGGACACCATTAAAAGACCAGATCACCTATACCGAAAGCATTTCGGATATGTACCACAAGATTTATGGTTATCTTGGGAAATACAACAACTTTCCTTTTGATATGGGAAACCTCAAAAAAGAATCAGGTGGAACCTATAAAATATTAAAGACAACCCCTTGGGGAAATACAGTTATAAAAGATTTTACGCTTCAGATGATCCCCAAGGAACAGATTGGTTATGACCTTGTTCCAGACCTTCTTACAGTTGTCTTTTCGTCTATGGATTATGAACGGTACTCGTTCGGCCCGTTTTCGATCGAAATGGAGGACACCTATCTCCGCCTGGACAAGGAAATTGCCGACTTGCTCAAATATGTGGAAGATGGGTATGGTACAGACAACCTGCTGATTTACCTCACCGGCCTCACGAGCATCTCTTATCCAGCCGATTATCTGAAAGAAAAATACAGGATGACAGCCAATATTTTTAATCCGGAAAGTGCTGTGGCATTGCTTAAATCGTATCTGAATATCAAATATGGCGAAGGATCCTGGATTGAACTTTTTACCAATCAACAGATCTACCTTGACCGCGAGTTGGTTGAAAAAAAGAAATTGAATTTGCATGAAGTGCAGGAAGCTGTAGCGCTTTTCTTAAACCAATTTGAGGGCATTGCCTACGCTAAGGCTGCCAACGGACTGGAAGCCAATAACTTTCCTGGAGGTGTCCTTGAACCTTTCCAGAACAATTACCACATCAAGCGATCGGGTGATGTACTGATCAAATATGAAGATGGCTGGCAACCAAAAGACAAATACAACCCGGTCGATTATACCGACAACAATCAGGTGCCATTGGTGTGGTATGGAGCAGGGATCAAAAAAGGGACAACGATCAGAAGGACAGATGCCACGGATGTTGTACCGACAATCGCCGCCTTTCTTGGCATAGCCCCTCCGGGTTCGGTTACCGGGAAGGTGATTGAGGAGGTGATCAACCATTAAAAGGTTAAAAGACAGGAAGGTGTGAAGTGCCTGACAGCGTTGTTTAAATCGTCATTAATCCAAACGCCGACGGGTCTCCGACATCGTTGGGTTTTTGACTCGTTTAATAAGATATTTTGACAATTTCATCCCAAAATAAGTGAAATAACTAATTTTCCTATTGTAGTGGTCAAAAGCTCCAGAGGAGCGTAATATTGGTAGAATAAAACGTCTCTCCCATCCTAACGGCGCAATCAGAAAATCCTAATAAAGAACAAATGATCACTGCGCCGAAAGAAGATGGATTACCAAAAGAGCGATATCAGAATACGGTTTGCTTCCAAAAAATATACAAGCCATTACGAACAAAACGTGAAAGACCAGCTTCTGGTTTTGGGTTAGTGATCGTCTCACTCGAAGTGAGGCTATCACTAAAATTCATAAAACACCAGAAAACCAATTCTTAAATTCCGGTATCCTGGCTTTGCTGACCAATATCTTTTCAGCAACCGGAACCTTTAGGTTGACCGATAACCTGCTGTTGAACCACAGATCAATATCTTTGATTGCGTTCCTTGCGATGATAAATTGGCGGTTGGCGCGGAAGAACAGTTGTGGATCCAGCATTTTGGTCAACTCGTCCAAAGTTAGGTCGAGCACATAACTTTTATCGCCATAGGTAAAGGCTTTCACAAGGCTGGCATCCAGAAAAACATAGGCAATGTCGGCACTCTGTAAAGGGATGAGTTTGTCGCCTTTTGCCGGAACAAGAAAGTGAGTTTTATAGGCCGACCCTTTTTTATAAAGTGCGATCAGCTCCTGAAGCCCAGATTTTTCGTCCCGTTCGGGAACCAGGGTTTTCAGTTTATCCATTGCCTTTCTAACATCTTCTTTATCAATGGGTTTTAACAAATAATCAACACTGTTCACTTTAAAGGCTTTTAAAGCATATTCATCGTATGCTGTGGTGAAGATGATCGGGCAGGTGATCGAAACTTTCTTAAAAATTTCAAAGGCTGACCCATCTGCCAGATGGATGTCCATAAATACAATATCGGGTTGGGCATGGCACGAAAACCACTCAATGGTATCATCAATGCTGTCTATTGTCGCAACTATTTTAAAACCACCCAGTTCATTCAGGATGGTCTCCAAGTTCCTTACCGCCAATTGCTCGTCCTCTATTATAATTGCCTTCATTCGTTTTGAGGTTTAAGTAATGGAATGATGACAGTAAACTCGTTGTTGACCTTTTTTATCGTGATCGTTTTGCCCCCAAGTAACAGATATTGTTTTTCCAGATTGGACAAGCCAATTTCGGTGCCGGGTTCAGGATTGATTTTTTCCTGGATTGGGTTTGAAACCACCACATATTGGTCAGGTGCGGTTTCAATTTTAATCGTCAATGGTTTTTTCCTGCTGATTTCATTGTGCTTCACTGCATTCTCTACCAATGTTTGCAAGGTAAGTGGTGGAATCCTGAAAAGAGTAAGTTCATCGTTTATACGCATTTCGATCCTGAAATTGGATCCAAACCTAAGTTGGATCAAAAAGAGATAAGAATCAAGGAAATTCAATTCCTCACCCATTGTAACCGTCTTGTTTTCATTGCTTTGCAAAGTATATCGCAAGACAAGCGAAAGATGCCTGACATATTTTTGCGCAATATCCGCATCCTCGCGGATCAACGTTTGAAGCGCATTGAGCGAATTGAACAAAAAATGGGGGCTCACCTGATTTTTAAGGCTATCAAACTGACTTTGAAGGCTTTCTGTTTTTAACCTTTCGTTCTCCAGTTCGATACGTTGCTTCTGGAAGATCAGCCTTATAATAATGACGCAGATCAGCACCGCAGTTCCCACTACCATGTTCTGAAAAGTGTAATGGGTACGGAAATGATCCTGACTCAAATCGGTAATAAATAATCTTTTAAGCGCAAAGAATGAATGGTTCAGAAAAAACACAAGAACAAAAGTCAGAATAGAAGCTATCAGTATTTCGAAGTATTTTGTATCTTGTTGTTTTTTAAAGGGTTTCAAAATAGTATAATTCATTAAAAATAGAAGAAAGGCAACCAGGGTTGTAATTGTAAGTTCAAAAATGAAATCGAAAATACCCTGGCTGGTAATATGGTTTTCCTCATCATAAGCAATACGGTCAAAGTAGGACGGAAAGTGGATCAGGATACTGATCGCAATAGAGATCAATAACGCAATGATCAGATATTTCCTTAGATTTTGTTGCTTCATTTGATTTATTGCTGATTAAAAAGAATGCTTATAAGACAATCTGCCAAAGTTACATCGACTTTTCGGAATTGGACAAAGATCTGAATAAAGCTGAAGAATTTCGCATTGAAGCCTCCAAATTGGGGAATGAAATTTGGGAAAACTCTTTTGGCAAATTAATTAAACAATTTTTCAGAAATCAGAATTAGGAAGAAATAAACAAAATTGTTTATTTCTTCCTATCTTTGTATCAAATCTCAAAATATTTATGGACGATAATCTATCATTGATCAAAGGAATACATCCGGGATTGATTCTTGAACGGGAGTTAAAGAAAAGGAAACTCGCAAAAGGGAAGTTTGCACTGTCAATTAATGAGTTTCCACAAACTTTAGTCTCCATCATCAAAGGCAAACGCAGGATGAATCCAGCTTTATCATTGAAAATCGAAAAGGCTTTGGGACTGGAGGAAGGCTATTTTATGGTCTTGCAGGTTTTCTACGACATTGAACTTGTAAAGAGAAAGCAAGCAAAAGGTTATCACCCCGACTTATCCAAAATCCGCTCTATTGTTTTTTGGGATACTGATATAAACCTGATCGACTGGAGCAAAAACAGAAATGCGATCATCACCCGGATCTTTGAACGAGGCAATGATCAGGAAATCAATGAGATAATTGACTTTTATGGCAGAGAGTCAGTATTATCAATTTTAGGCGAAAGTGAAAATCTATCTGGTATTATTGTTGGGAATAAGAAAAAATTGATTATGGGTCAATTGAAGAATACTTAAAGTCGAATTTCCCTTACACCGATTCCTTAAATCTACCAATAATTGGAATGGGAAAATCGTTTTTTATCGGTGAATCATTCAACCACTGCATTAATCTGGATGTCTATTATACAGACAGATACATTCGTCCGATCCTGTCCATTGATGGTCTTCGACTCGCATCACTTGAAGATATTGTGGCAATGAAAATTGATGTCATCTCAAGAGGAGGGCGTAAAAAAGATTTCTGGGATATCCATGAGCTAATGAAAACCTATTCATTAGATTATATGCTTAAACTTCATGAAGAACGAAATCCTTATAAGCATAACCGTCAAGAGATACTTGAAAGTTTAATAAAATTTGAACAGGCAGACAATGATTTTGAGCCACTCTGTTTGAAGAACAAAAATTGGCATTTAATCAAGCTTGATATAATAGAAATCGTAAAATCCTCTAATAAAATATTTTAGTCTATCTGGTTGGAGCAGAAGCTTTTTGAGCTGCCTTCTTCGCTTTTAGTCCTTCCTGGTAATCTGACAATTCCTTTTTAGTCATGGGAAGATTGGGATACTGGTCCAACCATTCCTGAAAAGCTTTTTCATAAACCTCCATATCGACAGTAAATGCCTCATTGATATATTCGAATTTCTTTGTTTTCATACAGAAGAAACTAAACTGGTCGCGTAAATGGGTATATTCACCCGAGATGACCACTTCATTGACAAACTGGGCTGGGATAAAGGTTACACCTGTCGATTTTGCAAGTACCACATCGCCAGGCAAAACAGTCACCCGACCTATACGGATGGGGGCATTGACTGAAGCAATCATCATCTGTTTGATCGCCGATGGGTCTGATCCCCTGATCCAGCCATTAAAGCCTTCGATTTCGGAAAGCCCTTCCACATCGCGTACCGATCCATTGAAGATGATTCCCCTCTTTCCTGCTTTGTAAATTGCATTGCCAAGATTGTCGCCAATTAGTGTCCCATCTGCCATTTTCCCAAAACTGTCAGCCACATAAACATCACTATCACTTAGCTTTATAATTGGGGCATAATTGGTTACTGGCGTCTTTGTTCCTTCCTTCTTTGCCTGTTCCTGTATATAGTTGTCGAAATCCTTCCGCAATGGCATGAACTGTGCGGTGACCACGCGACCTGTCATCGCCTTTTCAGGATGGATGATCTGCCACCCGTTTTCGAAAGTGCTTGCAAAATTTTCAAATTGATTTTCATATCCTTTGGCATTCAGTGCCCCCCAGACTTCCTCCATCGAAAGTTTCTTCAACCGTTCCAAGAGGTTGTCCGAAACTTTTGGCCTCCCATCAGGTGTACGTTCACCTGTCCATTCTGAAGTCAATGCTTTGATGCTTTCTGGTGGCCATACAACACTTTGGGTTTTGGCATTGAACGCAACAAAAAACAATACTGAAACGAAGATTGAGATTTTTTTCATGATTATAATTAAAAAAGAGAGATATACTTTTGGATTACAATAGTTTGCTTCTTTCCTTGCTCACCGATTCTGCGAGTCCACGGATATAACCTGTTGCATACAAATTGCCTAACGTCATATATCCTGGATGTTCGTTTGTCTCACCTGCCATAGTTGGAACATGGTCGGGGCGCAACGGACCATCAAAGCCAATGTCGTAATAGGCTTTCATCGCTTCATACATGTCGATCTGCCCTTCGTCATGGAAACATTCCGTGAACTTTGTGCTTGGTATTGTTCCGCTCAAATCCTGAACACTTCGGAAGTGGACAAAACTGATCACATCTTTTCCCCATCGTCTTACCAATTTGGGGATGTCTGCACCCATCAACGAAAAGTTTCCCTGACACATCGTCACTCCGCTAAATTTACTCGGTACGATCTTCAGCATCCTATCAAAATTTTCGACCGAGTTCATAATCCTGGAAATTCCCTGAATACTGTCAACCTGCGGATCATCAGGGTGTAATGAGAGCTTCATTTCGATTTTTTCGGCTTCCGGGACAACTGCTTTGAGAAAATATTCAAGATTTTTCCACAAGCTTTCTTTCGATACTTCCCCATATTGGGTCAGCGGTTTACCCTTCATCTCCTCATAATCGAAAGCTGTCATCAACGCCCCTCCCCTTCCGGGGCGGTCCATTTGGGTACGGGCCCAGCTGATCACCGGCATCCAGTTGTAACAGATCACATCCACATCGCCATATTTTTTAAGGTTCTTCATAAAGGTAATAAAATTGGCGATCTCCTCGTCCCTACCTTGAAGGGCCAGCTTTGTCAGGGAGCCAAGCGAGGGTGGCCCTTCGACAACGGTCCATTTGATCCCCTCTTTAGCCCAGATCTCTTTTGTGGCAGTGATCGACTGCGGATCCCAGGCATTAAAACCTGGAACTTTTTCGACTCCCGAAACCGCATGTAGGACACCCATTTGCCGGGCGAATGGAACCTTTGGGGAAGTTGGCCCCATCAAAAAAGCAAATTTGATCCCGGCATCCTTCACATAAGGCTTTGTGAGAGCTGTTTTCTTTTCGGTTTCGCGTGGTTCCGACATTGCGGAATTGATTCCGGCAAGTGTCAACGCCGCCGTCACTGACGCACTCTTTTTAATAAAGTTTCTTCGGTTGTCTTCCATGATAATTTGGACTTAATCAGTATTTCAAACCCTAGCAATTTTTTTATTTATTTAATTTGATTGATCTTTCGTTTTCTGATTGCCCATCTGATGATCAGCAAACTCATGAGTATCAGAAGTATCTGAGGCCAGGCTGAAATCGTTCCAATTACAAAGTTGACGATGGAATTCCAACCTTTGCTCAAGGAATTTTTGACTCTTTCTGAAAATTTACTTTGCTCATGCGGTTTATACAAATACTCTTTTTCTTTGAATAAATACACGTCCAACGTACTATAGGCTACCTGATCGGAAAGGTAATTAAGCCGTCCTTGCCTACTATCAACTTCCTCCTGAATGGACCGGATGTTCCCTTCAATCTCAAGGATGTCTTTAACGGTTTTGGCAGTGGACAGTAATTCCCTGTATCTTTTCAGGTATTCACGTTTAGTGGTTAAACGAGTTTCAATGTCTGTAAATTCCTCTGTTACATCCCTTGCCTGAATATTCTTATTGATGATTTCATCGTTTCCATTCTCAATCCCAGAAAGGAAATTTTCAAAGTTTTCTGTTGGAATTCGTATTTTTAAGTTGTAAGAAATTGAATGGTCATCCGTTGAAAACTCCTCAGTCATATAATAAGCTTTCTTCGACTTTACCAAATGGTCTATAGCTTTTTTACTTGCTGAAAGATCCTTTGTTTTAACAGAGATGGTTCCGTCTTTGATTATATTTTTCTTGCTGATGGGAAATGAATTACCATCCTGAACTGGTGTTAGAGATTCAACATTAGTTTTAACTGAATCAACAACTACTGGTGCGACATATTTAACTACAGTTTGTTCAGATGAAGCATTATCAGTACTTATAACTTCTGATTCATTATTCTGATCAGTACCACATGATAGACAAATGATGAATAACGAAATTAGCATGAGCATTGGGGATCTTTTCATATCAACTATTTATTGATTCATTTAGGATCAATTGTATAGAACTCATATCTGATCTCCCATTTAAACTCTTTCCCTGGTTCAATTTTGATCTGAATAAAGGGTTCAGGACAAACTGTAGTCGTGTTGGACCAAAAGGCGAGTTTAAAAACGGGTTGGTCTGCGGTAATATGAACTCCGGCTCGAGCCTTAAGATTTTCTACCCTAAAATCGTAACTGCTTCTGTCATTGCTTAATCCTTGCATGGCACCACTATACAAACTTTCCGATTTTGAAACTTCGCGGAGAAAGGTCATCTGTTTTCCTTCAATTTTGGCAATGTCATTGAAACCCCGACCCTCAGCTGTTACACTGGATGGGAAACGGACCACATAACCAGGACCGGTCAGTAAATGGTCGATCATCACGAAATTGTGGTTATAGACAGTGGTTTCGATGGTTTTTATTCCCGTATTCTTCAGAGAGTGCTGTATTACAAGTTCTGCTTTCCCTTTGACAAGGCTGATTGTTTTATCGTATTCGTACGAATACTCCCCTTCCTTTATCTGATGGACAAATTGGACCTGACCGGATTTCGTTTTGATTTTCCATTTTCCGGGGTTTGTGATCTTGTACAACTTAAACGAGGAGTAAGCCGACTCATCGGGTTTTTGCAGGGCACCTACACCGATTTTAATAAAGATGCCGCCTGGTTTGACATCGGTGTAACCAACTTGTCCAAACTCTTCAACCGGTCCCATCACCACATCATGGATTTGGGGATCATATTTTTCGTACCATTGCCCATAAAACTGATGACCTTTAAAGTCAAGGTTGGTGATCAATCCCGACCAGTCGAACCTTGTGGCACGGTAGTACCCTTTGTTTAAATCGGGCAGGTAAAAATGGGCACCAAGGATTCCATTCGAAATTTGGGCTTCCGGGAATTTTCCTTCCTGTGCAGCACCTATCCTGCACAAGAACAATATGCAAAGAATAAGGTAAGTTTTTTTCATAAAGCTGGTTATTATAGTTTTGATTTTTTACCATTAACAGCAGGCCCTTTTGTCTTTACAAGCGTATCAGGAATGGAAACCAACTCTATTCCAGTCCCGGTTCCCAGATTGCGGGTATATTGCTTGTCCACTGCATTGTTCCAATGTTCGTGAACACCCAAGCTAGTCAATGGCTTACCACTATTGTCCGGATCATAAACAATTCCTGTTGGCCAGTTGGAGGGATCGGCTGCCTGATGGAGGTAATCGTCAACACCGTTCCAGTTTGGATTGTTCTCGCATGCATTGTTGATTGCATTGTGAATGTTGGTGCCGTTCCATTCTGTCCTAAGGAAATCATAACAGACCGACTCCAGCGCAACCTGATCGAACGATAAAAAGAGCGAATTGCTCCAGTCGTTATTGAATGGTGCCATAAAATATTTAACCGGTCCTTTCGTTTCGCTTGACCCACCGCCAAACAAACCATCGACAATATAAAGCAATGTATTCTGCCCCAGATATTTACTTCCCATCAGATCCACAAGCACCCGATATTTGTGA